>JAIBAI010000115.1 GCA_019695235.1 Bacteroidia bacterium
ACCCGTCCTGATTCCATACACCGCCATAGCCTTGCCCGGTTCGGGTGGTATTGGAGAAGTTGCAGTCATACACGAATAGTGTATCCTGGTAGGGTGGTCTGCCTGAGCATCGGATTGCCATCCTGTCCCAGTTTTGGAAGGTGATGCCTGAAATCGTGCCTCCGCCCTCAATAGCGTTGATTCCCTGCATGAAATTGCCCACCGTATCAGGAAACCATGTGCCATTGCAACCGATCATATAGGCTTCCCTATTGCTTGTATTGATGATTTTTCCGGTTCTGTACAGGTCAAACACAAACGGTCCCGACAAATTACTCGTTTCGGGTCGTGTCTTGCAGGTAATAGTTGCTCCGTTGAGGTCAAGAATCGACTTTACGGGGATCGAGAAAGTACCGGTGAGGTCATAGGCCTTGCCCGTTGTGAGCATAGCCGGAGATCCTGATTTGAGCGACTCGATTAACTGATCAACCTCCCACGGTTCGGCTTCAATGAGTGGGGTTTTGGCTTCAATTTCTTCATCATCTGTCTGAATGGGTTCAATCGGGAAGATGTTTTGCGCTTTGCAGAATACCGACAGCAGTAGAGCGATCAGCAATAGTTGTAGTTTATACATTTGGATGGTATTTGAATAAATTTATATCTTTGCCCCGTTGTTATGTGTTTCAAGTTGTTTCATCCCCTGCTGAAAAGTAGGGGATTTTTATTTTTCTTACAAATGTATTGACTTTTGTGAAATTGTGTTTATATTTGCCCCTGCAATCCGGGAAGATGCACCAAATAGGAATCTCAGGCGCAAGCCTAATTCACATACAAAACCCCTCTCTGTCTTCCCGGCTTTGAGGGGTTTGTTGTTTAAATATGAAACTGAAAAAATGTCAGATCCACTAAATGAATCAGAAGTAAAATCAAGGCTGCTATTTAAAGCATTGTTAAAAAAAGGCTACACTTGTCAAAATCCATTTATATCTGATATTACGGTTAAAAGCACCGATGATGAGAATGTAAAAGATATTGAAGTGTGCAGGTGGAATACCCGTAGAGGATGGATGGTAAGATTAACAGCAAAATGGATTGAAAAGGAAAGCAGGTGGAGTATTAGCTATTACAAGAAAGGGAAAACAGGTAGTAACTATCAACCTGTATGAGTTTAGGTAGAAAAAATAACCACCCATCAACCCCTAACCAACCCGCACCGATTGGTGTAAAATAAAACTAAAATGGGATATAAAAAAACAGACCCTTGCTTACAGAAAGCATTTGATGACGAAAGATTATTCGTTCTAATGACCAGAGATGTCAGTGCGCCATCAACGGTTTTGGAATGGATAAAACTTTCAATTTGGTCGCAGCCAGATGAAAAGTTGAGAGAAGCCTTTGAATGTGCATTGGAAATGAAAAATCGTTTTGTCGAAATGAATGAACGAAAACTAAAATGCAGCACGAAAAAATGAACCTAAAAGATAATGACGGAAAACACTTGTTATCTGCTGCGCCTTCTCATTTAGTCAAAGTAGGACAAATGATAACATCGAAAAGAACTGGTAAAACTCTCAAATGTTACAATGTAATGGCTTGTTATATTGGTTTTGATAACGGATTTAAGCACTGGGAATATTCGTTTTGGGATGAAGATAAAAAGAAATGCAAATCTGTTTGTCATAGAGTTTTGCAAGAATGGTTGGATGGCGTTTGGTCAGTCGTGGCATAGCATATAACGCCTTGCAGCTTTGCGATGGCAGGGCATTGAAAAACAAAAGCATCACAATTTATTATGCAGTTGAATAAAGATATACAGACCAATGGCAGCACGTCAGCCTTGCTTTTGCAAAGCGACTGTTGTATGCAGCCCTTCTCCGTACACAATGGGGAGTGTCTGCAATGGTTAAAGTCTTTGCCTGATAAATGCTGTGATATTTTTACAGACCCACCATATAACGTAGGGAAGGATTATGGTGTTTGGAATGATGCAATGCCTGATGAAGAATATGCAGCGTGGATAAGCGATGTTCTTACCGAATGTAAAAGAGTAGCAAACGTTCTTATTGTTTACGTGCCTAAGAAATGGAATTTGCTTTACTGGAATGTTTTAGGTTCTGAATTTCAAGAAATCATTTTGCCTTTCCGACCTGCTGGAGCAATTCGTTACGGCTATTCAAATCAATTCAATAAGCTGCTAACAAATGCAAAACCTAAATGCAAAAAACCTGTGTTGAACGTTTGGGATAATATGCCGCAGCCTGGGCTTGGATTTTTCTTTCGTGAAGAAACCTATGACCATCCAGGCTATACAAGTGAGGCAATTACCAAAAGAGCAATTATGCAGCTATGTGTTTCAGATGTGATTGCAGACCCGTTCACAGGCACAGGAACAACGGCTGTCGCTGCTTTAGATGCTGGAAAAAAGTTTATCGGGTCCGAAATAAATGCTGAATATGTTGCAATCGCTGAAAAACGGGTTCAAAGGTTCATTAATGCACCGAAGCTCTTTTAGGGTTGCATACAACGGTTTCGGGCTTGGCGA
>JAIBAI010000116.1 GCA_019695235.1 Bacteroidia bacterium
GAGTGGAGAGAAAACATTTGCAAAAAGTAGCATTATTCACTACCTTTCGCAAAAAATTACTCTCTTGGAAGATTCGAGGCAATATAGAAATGCAGAAGATTGGGTAAACCACCTGCTGGCTAAGGGGAAATATGCATTTGCCCTGCATCAGTTCCGTGCCGATTTCCCGGAACAGTCAAACACCGCTAATAAGTTTGCCTTGAAAAGGCTGGTAGATAAAGAGCAGATTATTTCCATCCACAAAGGCTATTACCTCATTATTCCACCCCAATATAGGTCAAAAAGAATCCTACCCCCCACTTTGTTTTTAGATGCCTTTATGAGGGATTTGAACCGCCCTTATTACCTGGCATTATTAAACGCAGCCGCCTGGCATGGAGCATCGCATCAGCAACCACAGGAGTTCTTCGTGGTCACCGGGTTTCCTGTGCTCCGGCCTATGCAGAAAAAGGGACTGAAAATAAACTACATCAGCAAAAAGGAAATACCGGAACCACTGTTAGACACCCGAAAAACAGAAGCAGGTTATTTAAAAATATCTAATCCGGCACTTACAGCAACCGACCTGATACAATACGCTAATCGGGTAGGCGGAATGAACAGGGTAGCTACTGTTTTGTCAGAGTTAGCCGAAAGTATTCAACCCGATGCTTTCAACAGCAACCTGTTGCAGCATGTTCCAGTAACCGCCTTGCAGCGTTTGGGCTATCTGCTGGATAAAATATTAGACAATCAGCCGCTGGCCAATGCCTTATACAGGGCCCTGCAAAATAACAAGGAGAGTTTGTTTCGGATACCGCTGAAAGCCTCAGCCCCGGCAAAGGGTTTTGCATCAGACGAACGCTGGAAAGTAATTGTAAACACAACAATAGAACTGGACGAATGATACCACAGGCATACATAACAGAATGGGCCAATCAGGTGCCCTGGCAAACCAACGAACAGGTAGAACAAGACCTGTTGATTTGCCGTGCCTTGGTAGAGATTTTTTCAGATGAATGGTTGGCATCCAGTTTAGCATTCAGAGGTGGCACGGCCTTGCACAAGTTGTATTTACAGCCTCAGCCCAGATATTCTGAGGATATTGATTTGGTTCAAATTCGGCCTGAGCCGATAAAGGAAACCATTCAACGACTACAAGCTCGTTTATCCTTTTTAGGTGATTGTACTGTAACTCAAAAGGCCAACAATAACACACTAAAATACCGTTTTGAATCAGAGTTCCCACCCGTACAAAACCTCCGCCTGAAAGTAGAAACCAATTGCCGGGAGCATTTCACGGTATTAGGCTATACGCCATTTCCTTTTGAAGTAAAGTCTTCATGGTTCACTGGCTCTTGCAGCATTACCACTTACCGGTTGGAAGAACTGTTAGGCACAAAGCTGAGGGCATTATACCAACGCAGAAAAGGCCGTGATTTATACGATATGTACAAGGCACTGGTGCATGTGTCCGAAATTAACAAAGAAGCCTTGCTGCAATGCTATCATGCCTACATGGATTTTGTAGTGGATGAACCTCCTACACAAAAAGTATATCTGCAAAACTTGGAAGCCAAAATACAGGACGATGAATTTATAGGAGACATAGCGGCTCTGATACGACCTACAGAAAAGTACGATCAGGTAACGGCTTTTGATTTAGTAAAGGCAGAGTTGCTGGAGAAAATTGAGGAAAGCAAACAAAGGCATAACGAAAATAAACAAACTAAAAAATAAACGGAGTAATGATAACAAAACAAGCTTTAGGCAGTACCCTGTTCGGAATGGCCGATATATTGAGAGATAAGGTAGAGGACTATAAAGCCTATATCCTTTCTCTTTTATTCTTTAAACGCCTTTCCGATAACTACGAATGGGAAAATAAAAATGCCATCGCTGAATTTGAGAAGGAACATGACCGACTGCCAACAGCAAAAGAAGAAGCGGTTATTTATAAGAAAAAACACGACTTCAAAATACCAGAAGGTTGCTTTTGGAAAGATGTGAGGGAGGCAACCATTGACAAAAAGAATGAGGCACTGCACATAGCTGTGAATGGTATTGCAGAAGTCAATATTGATAAGGATGGCAAATTTTTTCTAAAAGGGGTAATCAATACCGTTCGATGGAATGAACCAGCACCCGATGGTTCTGGTGGTAAAAAACTAAGTCCTGAAGTGCTTTCACTGTTGGTAAGCTACCTCGATGCGGTTGATCTCAGCAACAAAAATGCAAGTGTTGATGTATTGGGCGATGCTTATGAATACTTGATTAAGCGTTTTGCTGATGAAAATAAAGGCGGCACAACAGCCGGCCAGTTTTACACGCCAACCGAAGTTCGTGACCTGATTGTTCGTTATCTCAAGCCTCAAACAGGTAACACTGTTTATGACCCCACTTGTGGTTCAGGTGGTTTCCTGATTGATGCTGCTAAGTACTGCAAAATCAACTACGGCAATCAAAAGGCTATTCGTTTGTTTGGCCAGGAAGATGTATGGAACACCTGGGCGATTGCCAACATCAATATGATCCTG
>JAIBAI010000014.1 GCA_019695235.1 Bacteroidia bacterium
TCGCCTTTGCGTTGCCAAACCCGTGGGTCGTAGTATTTTTTATTTGGCTTCTCCTCCCCTTCCGGATTCCCAATTTGACCTTGCAGATAGCCCTTGTTGGCTTCGTAATAGTTCTTCACCCCTTCCCAGAAAGCCCATTGCAAATCGGTATCAATATTCATTTTTACCGCACCATAGGAAATAGCTTCTCTGATTTCCTCCACCGATGAGCCTGAACCACCGTGAAACACAAAATTTACCGGATTATGGCCAGTTCCGAACTTCTCTTGAATATAGTCTTGCGAATTTTTTAAAATCACAGGTTGCAGCTTCACATTGCCTGGTTTATATACCCCATGAACATTACCAAATGCTGCAGCAATAGTGAAGTTGTCGCTGATACTTTTTAGTTGTTCATAAGCATAAGCAACTTCAGAGGGCTGGGTGTACAAATGATGGCTTTCAATACCTGTATTGTCAACTCCGTCTTCCTCTCCACCGGTAACACCTAATTCAATTTCAAGTGTCATACCAAGTTTGGCCATCCGTTCTAAATAACGCTTACAGATTTCGATATTTTCTTCAATTGGTTCTTCGCTCAGGTCAAGCATGTGCGAACTGTACAAAGGTTTGCCATGCTGTTTAAAGAATTTTTCACCCGCATCTAATAGCCCGTCAATCCATGGCAATAACTTCTTGGCGGCATGGTCGGTATGCAGCACCACTGGAATGCCATAGGCTTCTGCCATTAGGTGAACATGGTGCGCCCCTGCAATTCCACCTGCAATACTTCCTTGCTGTTGGTCGTTTTTCAATCCTTTTCCGGCAAAAAACTGTGCCCCACCATTAGAAAACTGAACAATTACCGGAGAGTTCAGATTGCGTGCGGTTTCAAGTACTGCATTTACAGTATGACTGCTAATCACATTCACTGCCGGAAGCGCAAATTGCTCACGATTTGCCCGATTGAACAATTCATTTAACTGATTTCCGGATAAAACGCCTGCTTGCAGGCTTGTCGCTGTATGGCTCATAGGGAATTAAAGGTTTTTAAAACGGTAAACAAGGTATTGCCAGGGTTTAAGTTGTATGCTGTAGTTGGCTTTGAATTTTAAGTCTTCTCCACTGAATAATTCTATTGCCTCGCCTGAAAGTTCTGGTGATTGAAGTTTTATCTTTTGCGCTTTTCCGGATAAATTAAGAATAAATAGCACTTTACTCTGCCCCTTCTTGCGTACGAAAGCATATACAAATTCATCTTTTCCGGATGCAAGTTTTACGAATTCACCTGCTTCGCGCCCATGGCGTAATGCAGCTTCCTGGGATTTAAGCTTCACCAGACGCGTATAAAAATCTGCCAAAGGAAAATTGCCCCAATCAATAGGGTCGGCCTCAAAGAATTTAAGCCTTTTGTTATTTGCCGCCTCTTGCCCACTATATATCATAGGCATTCCATTCAAGCCGAATGTTAGCACTGCAAATGTTTTTGCTCCTTCACCCAGTCGCTCAAACGCTGTACCGTTCCAGCTATTTTCATCATGGCTGCTTGTAAAATACATCCGGTAGGCTTCAGACGGATAAACTGACTGACCTTTCAGGTACACATCCATATCTAATGCGTTCTTCTTGCCTTTGGCTATATCGTTCATTAAATGATGCTGAGAAAAACTGTAAGTCATATCAAAAGCACCTTTATGTAAATCTTCCTTTTCACCTTCTGCCAGCATAAAAACTGGCTTGATGCGCTCCAGCTCCCGGCGTGTATCCTGCCAGAAATCAAGCGGAACCATTTCAGCTACATCACAGCGAAAACCATCAATGTTGGTAGCTTTCAACCAGAACTTCATGCTTTCGGTCATTAAGCTACGCATCTCACGGTTATCATAATTCAAATCAGCAACATCCGTCCAATCATCAACCGGAGGCTTTATTTGCCCTTTTGCATCACGTACGTAAAAATCAGGATGCTCAACTGTCCAGGCATGATCAAAAGCAGTATGGTTTGCTACCCAGTCTAAAATCACCTTCATCCCGTTGGCATGGGCAGTTTTCACCATGATGATAAAATCTTCCATGGTGCCCATTTCCGGACTAATCGCAAGGTAGTCGCGAATACTATAATAGCTACCTAATGTGCCTTTTCTGTTTTTCTCACCTATCGGCTGCACTGGCATTATCCATAAAAGTTGAATGCCCATAGCAGCGAGACGTGGAATCTGGTTACTAAAGGCATTAATAGTACCTTCTTTTGAATACTGCCGGATATTTACCTCATAAATGGTAGCATTAGCAAGGTTTTCAGTGACGGCTATCTTGTCAGATACTTTTGCCATACTGATTGCCTTAAGGTTTTTTGTTTCGGGCTGTTGGGCCCAGGCCAAGGCTGTTAAGCAAGAAAATACGAATGCAATGGGAAGCTTCATGCATAAATGATTTACCGAAGGGTACGAAATTACAAATTCATAGCACATTAAAAACGAAACCATCTTCTTCTGACCTTAAATCTTTTCATGTATTAAATTTGCAGGATGGATTTTAAAATAACATCAGAGTTTTACCCTACCGGAGATCAACCGGAAGCCATCCGGCAATTGACAGAAGGGGTGATGGCAGCCGAACGCGCGCAGGTATTACTGGGTGTTACTGGTTCAGGCAAGACATTTACCATAGCGAATGTTATTGAGAAAGTTCAGCGGCCTACCTTGATTTTAAGTCATAACAAGACCCTTGCTGCCCAGTTGTATCAAGAGTTTAAAACATTTTTCCCTCAGAACGCAGTTGAGTACTTCGTTTCCTACTACGATTATTACCAGCCGGAAGCGTACCTTCCAAGCTCGAACACTTATATTGAAAAGGATTTATCAATAAATGACGAAATTGAGAAGTTGCGTTTGAGTGCGGCATCTGCATTACTATCTGGCCGCAGGGATGTGATAGTAGTTTCATCAGTCAGTTGTTTATATGGTGTAGGCAATCCTGAAAGTATCCGGCAGAATACTATTAAAGTCAAGCGGGGCGACATTATTAGCAGGAATAAATTTTTGCATTTACTGGTAGCGGCATTGTATTCAAGAACGGAAGGCGATTTTAAAAACGGCACCTTTAGGGTGAAAGGCGATACAGTAGATGTTTTTGCCGGAAGCGCCATGGCAGCCTATCGTTTTTGCTTTTTTGGAGATGAGATTGAAATTATTGAAGCAATAGACCCTATATCTGGCGCTACCCTTGAAGAACTTGAGCAGATTGCTGTATTCCCGGCTACCATTTATGTAGCTGCCAAAGAAAGCATGCAGGAAGCTATCTGGCAAATACAGCAAGATATGGTAAAGCGTACCGACCAGTTCAAGGAAGAAATGAAGCCATTAGAAGCGAAAAGATTAGAAGACAGGGTGACTTATGATTTAGAAATGATTCGTGAACTGGGTTATTGCAGCGGAATAGAAAATTACTCCCGTTATTTTGATGGTCGCGCCCCGGGAACCCGTCCATTTTGCCTTATAGATTATTTCCCGGATGATTTCCTTATTGTTATTGATGAAAGCCATGTAACAATACCACAAATAAGGGCCATGTACGGAGGAGACCTCTCGCGCAAACAAAACCTGGTTGAGTATGGCTTCCGGCTTCCGGCGGCATTGGATAACAGACCTTTAAAATTTGATGAATTCACAGCTCTGATTAACCAGGTGATATACGTAAGCGCTACCCCGGCAGATTATGAACTACAAGACAGTGAAGGGGTTGTGGTGGAGCAATTAATCAGGCCAACAGGATTGCTTGACCCGGTAATTGAAATCAGGCCCAGCCAGAACCAAATTGACGATTTATTGGCTGAGGTTGACCGGGTGGTAAAACGTGATGAGCGGGTATTGGTTACCACGCTTACAAAGCGTATGGCTGAAGAGTTAAGTAAATACATGGCTCGGCTAAACATTCGTTGCAGGTATATCCATTCAGATGTTGACACCCTTGAACGTGTTGAGATTCTGGGCGACTTACGCCTCGGGAAGTTTGACGTTCTTATTGGAGTAAACCTATTACGTGAAGGACTTGACCTACCTGAAGTGTCGTTGGTAGCCATTCTGGATGCTGATAAAGAAGGTTTCCTTCGGTCAGAAAGGGCGCTTGTACAAACAGTTGGAAGGGCGGCCCGTAATATCAATGGCAAGGTGGTAATGTATGCCGATAAAATCACCGAATCTATGCGTAAAACCATAGATGAAACGAATCGAAGGCGCGAAAAACAGATGAACTATAATCTGGCAAACAACATTGTACCTGCACAGATTGTGAAATCGAAAGAACGTATTTTCGCAGCAAATGAAACTTCCACAGGCTCAGGTACTTCTTCAAGACCATATATAGAGCAACAGACTACCAGTGGAGGACTGGCCGCTGATCCGATTACCCAATACATGAACCGTGAGCAATTGCAAAAAGCCATTGCCCAGACACGAAAATCAATGGACAAAGCCGCAAAGGAACTTGATTTTATCGAAGCCGCCCGCCTGCGGGATGAGCTTTTTGAACTTGAAAAATTACTGAAAGAGCGAAATAATTAGCAAATAAATTTTGAATGTAATAATTCCCAAAAACAAACCCTTTTAAAGCAACAATTATGACTAAGCAAATATTCATCAATTTAGCAGTTAGTGACCTTCAGAGGTCAAAAGAATTCTACACTGCCTTAGGATTTAGCAACAACCCTCAATTTTCAGATGATACAGCACAATGCATGGTATGGAATGAAAGTATTTTTGTGATGCTGCTTACGCATGAAAAATTCAAGGTATTTACCAACAAGCCTATTGCTGATACCAAATCACATATTGCAGGCCTATTTTCATTATCATTTGAAAGCCTTGACGCAGTAAACCAAACCATGAGCAGGGGTATTCATGCAGGTGGAATTGAAGTTAATGAATTGAAGGATTATGGTTTTATGCAACAACGCACAATTGAGGATTTTGATGGTCATACATGGGAGATATTTTGTATGGATATGGCAAAACTCCCGCCACAATAAAACGGATGTTTGAAAAAGCCGCTTAAAACAAAATAACAATAAAGGACTTTGTTGTCTTTCTTATTTTTCTGTTAAGGCTGAAATCCCATCCGGCATAATTTTATGTTTTGTGCGCAACAGTGGCACAATCAATAAAACAAAGCCTATTGTTAAGCAAGTGCCTGCCGCAAAGAACACGTAGAAATATGGTCGAAGTGTGTTAATCATTGCCCCGTAAGGTAAAGAAGGCTCGTTAAACTGCCAGTATGATTTAGCAATACCGGCAAGGAGCAGAGATATAAAGAACACAGCAAGGCTTATATTGGTAGTTAAAAACGCAAACTTAAAATTAGGTTTTATGCTCACAGTTGTATCCCTTCCTCCAATGATCTCAAATGCGCAGGCCAGCAGCAGCATTGTATTGATACCTATTGTAGTACCCATTGTATGTGCTACGATGATATGTGTACCATGCATGTATATATTAAGTGCCGGTACTGACATGGCGATGGCCAATCCTAAGTTTACAAACACCCAGATATCGGCAGCATATAAAAACCAATAAGCATGAATATGTTGCTTCCTATTGTCGAACGTCAATGACTGGCGCCACAGATAGATTATTCTTCCCAAAATAAACAGCTCAGTCATACTAACTGCATAGCCTATTATATGTGTATACTGGGCTGTTGGAAGGGTATAAATATGATGCCCCCAATTAAACATCAGGTTAAATAGACTCAAAAAGAACAGACCAAATGCCATATTTGAGCGACTATATTTCTGATTGCCAACGATTTTATCCATTAAATAAATAGAGCTACCATACACCAGCATGTTCCATGCGCCTACCATTGAGCCATAAGATTTCCACTGAATGGTCATGTCTTGAACCAGGCGATTACGAATACCCGGAATTACCCATAAGTTAGATTCGCAATAGGTGAAAAGCAGGAATATCACTCCCGTTGCCCACATCCATAGGTACACCGGCTTGTCTTTCAGGGTTTTGTTATTGGAAAAAAATAAACTTAAAAACAAAACCCATCCCAATATTATTGGGATAGAGAAAACCGGTTGAAATTCCCAATATTCCCGGCCTCCAAATATTCCAAAACAATAGGAAATAATAATAGCGATAAATGAAAATGAAAATAAATAGAATTGAATTTTCTGGATTCGGATTGATTTTAATGAAAATTGATTAATCTCTTGCAAGAACGTAAGTACTGCACCCATTGCAGTCATTAATATCCAAAAGACCGCTGACGATACGTGTAAAGGCCGCAATTTCTCAAAAGAAAAAATATCCTTTCCTGCCCCGGGTACGATGTACTGAATTGCTGCGAGCAAACCAAATAATAAGGCACTCAGCAAAAACAATAAGCCAACCCGAATAAACAAAGCAGATTGGTGAAAACTATTGTGCTGAAATGGTGCCATAAGGGTGTTGCGTAAATGTATTTGGGTCTGCAATGCCAGTACTGTTTGTATATTTCAGAAACGAGATAAGCGCCTGCATTTCTGATTCAGAAAGATGATAATTAGGCATCACCTGCGTGCCCGACTGTAAGAAAGCCTTGATGTAAGGCGCACCCTTATGACCATATACATTCGTAAGATCAGGGCCGAGGTGTCCGCCAAGACCATATAACTGATGACAGGCCACACAGTTCTTCTGCTGCCAGATAATTTTACCAGTTTGGGCAAGTTTATCAGCCGGAAGTGCTTCTTTGTATTCTCTAAAATAAAGCACCGTAGTGTAAATTGCATAAAGAACAATTAATCCGATAAAAACCGACATTTTCCACTGGTAATTACTCATAGGGATAAAAATATCATGAAATAAAACCATGATATATGATGAAAGTCATATTTCTAAAATTTCAAACGCCATTGTAATGCATTGTATATATGACACTTACCCCCTTTGTAATGCAAAAAAAATGTACAATGAAAATTAATCTGCTGTTTATTGATGATTTCGTATGTGGAGGTAGCATTTAAATTGACCGGAATTACGGGTCAATTTTTACCGTAGTTAAATTCATATGATGTGAAAATGCTTTTTCGAAAAAGGATATCAAAGTTTTTTTGAATTCTCTTAAATGTGTGGCCTGGAGAGGCGTTTTTGACTTCGAAAAAAAATGTTAAAATTTCTTAAAGAATAATTTCTTAAACATACTCTTCATATTAATAAGATAGTACATTTGCGCTGTGATTTTAATCATTAAACCACATTTGTATGTTGAATTCTTGCTACAATGATTCTTTTACGCTTGAACAAGCGTTCATACATTAAAACGCCATGCAAACACCTTAAATTCTCAATAATCACAAACAAACACCATGAAAAAATCACTTTTAACTTTTGCAGCAGTAGCAGTAATTTTTACCGCTTGTAACCAAGGTTCAAAACCAGCTGAAACCACACCAACAGACTCAACAGCTGCCACGGAAGCACCTGCAGACCAGCCAGCAGCAAGTGCTGACGGTGTAATCACGCTTAACGCCGGAGATGATATGAAATATGATCTTTCGGAGATTATCGTAAAAGAAGGTCAAACTATCAAATTAACCCTCAACCATACCGGTAAAATGGCTGTTACTGCAATGGGGCATAACTTTGTTTTGCTAAAAAGCGGTGTAGCATTAGACGAATTTGCTACTGCTGCAATTGGCGCCAAAGACAATGACTATATTCCAAAAGATAAAGCAAATGATGTAATTGCTCATACCAAAACTATTGGTGGTGGTGAGTCAGTTACTATTGAGTTTCCTGCACCTGCAAAAGGTTCTTATGAGTTTCTTTGCTCATTCCCTGGTCACTCTGCAATGATGCGTGGTAATTTTATCGTACAATAATTAAAACCTGTTGAACCTGTAATACAGGTCAGAAAAAAGGGATGTCTGCAAAGACATCCCTTTTTTTATTTTATATACTTCATGCTATCAGCTAATGTCCGTATTCGTTTTCCCGTTTTTCCTTTTGTTTTAATTTCTCGTCATTGAAGTTTTCACGCAAAAAAACCACCTACCTTTGTATGATGCAGAAGTTTAACATAGTATTTCACCTATTGTTTTGTTTTGTTTTTATTGAAGGCAAAGCACAAACTTCCGGAAGTCAATGTGTTGATACGTTACAGGTAAGCAAAGACCCCTGTCATGGTACAATTTATTATCCGGTTTGTGGTTGTGACGGCAATACCTATCGCAATGAATGTGCAGCAAGGGCCGAAGGAGTATTACAATGGAACCAGGGCCCCTGTGAGTTATTTGATTATGACTTTGTACCCAACCCTATGGTTGACCAGGGGTTTATCAGAATTTTCACCCGCGAGCAGACAGATGTGCAAATTTGGATTTTTGATACCTATTACGGACAACGTTACTACTACCGTTTCCCTTCTGTTTACCCACTCGTGCAACTTGAAACTACAATAGATGTACGCGGTTTTGGCAACGGACTCTACTTTATGGTCATGGAGGCAGGTGGAACTTTCAAAGTTAAAAGGCTCTTAGTGAACCAACTCGATTAATTTACTGTCCGCTTACAACCAGCCTTACCCCCCTGATCGCTTCAGGGTAAACACATTCAAGGAAATACAAGCCCGCTGCAAGTCCTTGTGTATTTAATTGCACCATACCCTGCCCCGTTGGTTCAAATCGAATGGGTAATCTACGCCCCGCCAAATCAATCAGGTAAATCGCAAGCGGCAGATTCTGTGGGTCATCGTGTTTAATAGTAAAAATGCCCTTCGCCGGATTGGGTGATACAATAAGGCTGTTAGGACTTACCGGGTAACTGATGTCTTTTACAGTAGACGCGACTACCAAAAAATCACCATCTGGGTCAGGCACTATTTGTTGAACTTCAAAGCCGGTGTATATCAGCACCTGGTCGCTTGCATTTTCGAGGGGTATATATAAAACAGTATCTTTTGATGCCCCTTTTGCCAACAGGGGGTAAAGCATTTGATATGCGTTGGGGCTTCCCAAGTGGCGTGTTGGGAACTGGTCTACCCCTAATGCCAATAAATTTTCAGAAGCATTCCAACGAATTTGTATGGTATCATGCCCTTCTGCATAAATCCATTGCTGAAAGAAACGTTGCAGGCTTTTCCCAGCGCTCTCTTCCATTGCCTGTTGAAAATGTTCTGTTCTGGTAAAACCACTCAAAGGCCGGTTACTTAGATAGTTGCGCAACCCATCCAGAAAAATGCTTGTACCCAGTTCCTTTCGCAACATGTGAAGCACCATTGCGGATTTTGTGTAGGTGAGCCTGCCATCAAAGAGCCTGCTTATATTGGCGGTATCCGGACAAAACACAGAACCATCGGCACTGCTCAGTGCATATTGGATTTGTTCTTTTTTCCATTGAGGCCAGTAATTAGGTCTGAAACGTTCAAAATACATGCCCGTAAGGTAGGAGGCAAATCCTTCATTAAGCCATATATCTGACCAGGAACCACAAGTTACCCAATCGCCAAACCATTGGTGCACCAACTCATGTGCAACTAATCCAGCACCAAGGTTTACCATAAAACTCATTGTTTGATGCTCCATACCACCGCCCCATCCGAATTGGGCATGTCCATATTTCTCCGCTGTGAAGGGATATGGGGTCAACAGGCTATCAAAAAATGATAAGCATGCTTTTACCATGGGACGCGCCAGGCGCCATTCAAACTCGCTTTCAGGATACACAAAATCATGCAGCACCATCGTACCATTACGCAGTTCAATATCTTCGATGATTTCACGGTAATCACTTACAGCAATTGCGACTAAATATGGGGTAATAGGAAAACGATGTCGCCAATGAAAAATGATAAGGTTATCCTCACCCAATTCTCTTGATACCAATACACCGTTTGAAGCTACTTTGTATATGCTGTCTGTTGTAACCAGCACATCAAGCGAATCAACCTTATCACCAAGTGTTTGCCGGCAAGGCCACCAATCACGTGCCCCATAAGGCTCCGAAAGTGTCCACATTACCGGCCTTCCCCCTTGAGTAGTGGTGGTGATAAATGAACCCAAACCATTGAGCGGCGGGCGCCCATGATATACAATGGTAAGTGAATCAAAATCAGCGCTTTCTGATACATCCACTTTTACCTGGTTTCCACTATGCTGAAATAACATCCTCACGCCATGATACATGACCGAATCTACTACCAGTGAATCACTCAGGTCAAATGATAAACTGGGCGTGGCCTGTTCCAGCATTCTGAAATACGTTGTCACCTGGCCCTCAATAAACCGTACAGCCGGATTCACCTGAAACTCAAGACGTTGATAGCAAATATCTATGGCCTCCGTCTCACGTAGAATGTCGTGTTGCGAACCAATAAAAGACTGCTCCTTTGCTGTCTTTTGCTTATGAGAAGTAGATTCATCCTGCCCATAAATTATCCTTCCCCCTATGGCAAGGAAAATGATGATGTTGAAAATGCAACGCATTGCAATACAATTACTTTTGGCGAAATAACATTTTTTAAGAGTTAAATTCCAAATTGGGATTAATTTTGTACTTCCTAAATTGTAAAGCTATGTGGAATACTGTTGACGGCAAACTTTATAAGGAATTCAATTTCAAGAATTTCGCAGAGGCATTTTCGTTTCTAACACGCGTTGCGCTGATTGCTGAGCGTGTGAATCATCATCCGGAAATCAGGATAGATTATAGCAAGGTGGAGATCTTTATTTGTACGCATGACGAAGAAAATACCATCACTGAAAAAGACAAACATCTGGCCGAAAAAATTGACCAGGTATTAAAATCTCCTGTGGCCGCATAAGGCTAAAATGGTCTTTATTGGCCATTTATTTTCTTGTACTTATTTGAATTTGTTGGGTCCATAATAGCCAGCAGTTCAAGTACTTTGGCTTTTTCCTGCGGACTAGCCTGCTGGTAGATGTTTACCAGTTCATCGGCCTTGGTATTAAAGAATACCTGCATATTGTATGATGAAGGCCGGTCTTTATGTATTTCCATTAAGCCTTCCAATGCCTGGGTAATTTGAGCCCGTCCTTGCTCTGATTTGTTATACATAACATCCATCCCCAGGCGATGGTATTTGTAATTTGCTTCACGTAAAGGTTCAAAAATCGGGTTTAAGTAGTTCTCTACCAGCCAATACCTGTTTCGTGGGGGTACATCGGTTGCTTTCCATCCTTTAGCAGGGTCTTGTATTGCATTATTAACTACCTGCTGTGCTTTTTGCCAATAAGCTGAGCCCCCTTCCGGTGAAAAGCTATCATAATCAATTGCCAAAACTACAAAGGCATAATAACCTAAAAGGCTTGCCAAACCAGATACATAAGCACTTTCAGAAAACTCTATTGGTTGATATTCAAGGTAACGAAAGCTGATATCCTGGTCCATCAAATTTAATAACAGGGTACCATAATTAGTGTTATAGGTAGGTCGCCTTACCTGAAGCTGTAATGTGCCTGAAAATTGGTCGGGTTGCGTATAGGTCTTGATGTTAAATGTGAGATTGCACTCAATACGCTCATCACGTTTAAACTGATCATTCGTCCATCGTGTATTATTCATAAACTCACGAATGGCAGTTTCAAGTGTTGTAAAAACACGTTTATCGCTTAGCTGGATGGCCTGAGAAAGTACCTGCACCTTGCAATTAAGCTCCTGCGCTTGTGCTGTGCCGGATAGTATAAACAAGAGCCCGAGTATTGATAAAATTCTATGCATTTGTAAAACAACTGTTTAGTTGGTCAGCAATATCTTTGGCAAGCATCGCTTTCGAATTTTGAGCAAAAGTCTTCCACTCGCCTTTGCTGTCAAGGATTTCAATTTGATTCTGATCGCTGCCAAATATCTGATTGGTTTCTGATAACTGGTTCAAAACGATAAAATCGAGGTTTTTATTTTTTAGCTTCTTCATGGCATTGTCTCTGCCCGAATTTGTTTCAAGGGCAAAGCCTGCCAGTATCTGACTTTCGCTTTTTATTTGCCCAAGTTTTGCTAAAATGTCAGGTGTTTTCTTCAACTCGATTGTGTGTGGCTGTTCGCCTTCTTTCTTGATTTTTTGCTCTTCATATTTGGTAGGCTGGAAATCTGCTACTGCAGCACATAAAATCGCAGCATCCGATTTCTGGAATTCCTGCTCTGCCGCTTTTAACATTTCTTCTGCAGAATTTACCTTAATCCATGAAATTCCGGGATGAGTGGGTCGTATGTCAACCGGTCCGCTGATCAGACTTACCGTTGCACCTCTATTGGCCAGTTCTTCAGCAATAGAAAAGCCCATTTTACCTGATGAATAGTTTGAAATAAAGCGTACCGGGTCAATTGCTTCCCTGGTGGGCCCAGCCGTAACCAGCACGCGTCGCCCATTCATCTGCCTGCCCATGCTGAAAAAATCTTCAATAATTTCAAGAATCGTCTCTGGTTCAGCCATGCGCCCTTCTCCTACCAGACCGCTGGCCAACTCACCCGTGCCCGGGTCAATGATATAATTACCATAAGAACGCAGCTTGCCTATATTTGCCTGAACGGCAATATGTTTCCACATATCTAAATCCATTGCCGGGGCAAAAAATACAGGACAACGTGCCGAAAGATACACCGCTTGTAACAAATTATGACACAAGCCATTGGCACAAGAACCTATTGTATTTGCACTGGCTGGTGCAATCAAAATAAGGTCGGCCCACATCCCTAATTCAACATGATTCACCCATTCACCATCCTCTCCGGTAGTAAACGATGAAAACACTTGATTTTTTGTAAGGGTACTAAGAGATAATGGCGTAACAAAATCACGGGCGGATGCCGTTATCACTACCTTTACCTCTGCTCCTGCTCTTGCAAGGAGTCTTGCTAAAAGAACACTTTTGTATGCTGCGATGCTCCCGGTAATTCCGAGTACAATTTTCTTCTGAAACAGCATGCAGTGTTATTTTTTATTTATTCTGCGGCTTCTCCACTCTCAGCATTCGGGTTTCTGTGGTATACTTTACCATCAAGAAACTCGTTGATTGCCACTAAGGTTGGTTTTGGCTGGCGTTCATAGTGCCGTGAAATTTCTATTTGTTCACGATTTTCAAAAATCTCTTCCAGATTATCACTTGAGGTGGCAAACTCCGAAAGTTTGGCGTTCAGCTCTTCCTTAACATTCAAACCAATCTGGTTGGCTCTTTTACTAATGATTGAAATAGCCTCATAGATATTATCTGTTGGCTTTTCAAGTTGCCGTAAATCGCGTGTGATGGTTGTAGACTCCACGTTTATAGGGTTTTATTTGAATGATGTGTTGGCTGTTTGCAATGATTGATAACGGTTATTTGCTTTCGCATTAATCGTTGCTGCCTCTTTTGCATACTTGCCGACTGCAAATTTATCAATAAAATTTGAATAAGCCTCCAAGGTTAATTTATAACGTTCTGATTTCTTTTCTTGTACGCTATTTTCTGCTAAAAGGAAATTGGCTTTTAAAATCGTGAACAATATTTCTTCCTTGTATCCGGTCAATGGATAGTCTTTTAGCGTATTCTTTAAACTGATGATAGCCGCCTTGTAATCCATCGTTTTGAAGAACAACATCCCTGATTCAAATGATTTGCGCTCTAATTTTGCCCTTAACTTATCTATCAAATCATTGCATTCTTGTATTCTGGTACTATGCGGAAAGCGGTTTATAAACAACTGCATCTGTTCTATGGCTTTCAGGCTATTGGTCTGATCAAGTGAATACGCCGGTGAGCCTAAATAATAGCAGTAGGCCGCCATATAAGCTGCTTCTTCTGCCCTTTTACTGGTGGGAAACATAGAAGCAAATTGTTCAAAATGATAACTTGATGAAACCAGATCATCCAAGTAATAATTGCACCAGGCATAATGGTAATAAACGTCTTCAGCCTTTGATGTAACCCGTGTTACACTAACCAGTTCTTCAAATAAAGGATAGGCTTTCTGGTAATCTTTTTTATTGTAAAGCTTTAGTGCAATTTCAAATTTCTTCTCGTAATCAGCCCCTTTCAGCGCACGTTGATAGCTATTACAACCTGTTGCAGCAATAGCAAGCGCAATTATCCCTACATAAAAAATGGTATTTAGGTGCTGTTTTTTCATCTTCTGCTGCGTAAATTTTGGTTGCGCAGCAGATAGGTGCGGCTTTCATTGCCTGAAATAAGCCTGCGGATATTTTTTGTATGGGTAAGAATTACCAGTAAGGGAATACTTATCGCAAAAATGATGGTTGCATCATGGCTTGCATGTTGAATAACCAGGATAAACAAGGCATAAAACAATGACGATAGAATTGAACCCAGTGAAACATAATGCGTCAGCAGTAATACCAAGAGAAATAAGCCAATGCAACACAAGGCGGCCAATGGATGCATACCAATGCTTACCCCTAATAAGGTAGCGACCCCTTTTCCTCCTCTGAATCCGGCAAAAATTGGCAAAATATGACCTGTGACAGCAGCTGCCCCGCAAAGTACCCTGAAATTTTCAAATAATACCGGCGATGATGGCTCAATAAAAACCCAAACAGGAAGCATAACAGCCACCCATCCTTTAAGCGCATCTACCAATAAAACCGGGATACCTGCCTTTTTCCCTAAAACCCTGAATGTATTGGTTGCCCCTGCATTTCCACTTCCGGCCTCCCGAATGTCAAAACCATAGAACCTACGAGAAACCCATACCGCCGTAGGGATGGAGCCCAAAAGATAGGCAAGTACCAATAATAAAAGACCTGTGCTAATCACCTTGCAAAGTTACATCATTTCCGGATGATGGGCAAGTGCCACCATCATACAAGCCGTAATTCCAGCGGTTTCCGTTCGCAGACGTGAATTTCCAAGACTAATTTCTTTTGCACCAGCCCTGGTTGAAAACTCAATCTCATCAGGGGTGAAATCACCCTCAGGTCCGATAAGTACAAGAATATCAATACTTTCAACTGCAAGACTGCTTAGCAAAGGCTTGTTACCCGGCATGCAATGTGCAATGTAAGTAGCAGGGGCAGGATAAGTTGCAAAAAGCTGCTCTAATTTTATTGCTGGGTTTAATTTGGGTAAAAAAGCATTTTTACTCTGTTTCATAGCTGAAACAAGAATTTTCGCTGCCCTGGTGTCGTTAATTCGTGGTCGTTCAGTTCTTTTTGTCAATAAAGGGCTGATCTGGCTAACACCTATCTCGGTTGCCTTTTCAAGAAACCACTCAAAGCGTTCATGGGTTTTGGTTGGAGCGATCGCCACATGAAGCCGGTAGGAAGGCTGATGAGATGGAGCATCTTTTTGCAATTCAACAATCAATGCAGCTTTTGGGTCTGGCTTTTCAATCAACCCATGAAATACCCCTCCCCGTCCGTCGAATAGTGTTACCCGCTCTCCTTTTTGCAGGCGAAGTACACGTGCCAGATGATGGCTTTCGTCGGCACCCAGAAGTACCTGTTGCTCAATCGGTTCAGGATGATAAAATATAAACACCTTTAAATTCCTACCTCCATCTGAAAAAAGGCTCCCCAGGCATTTCCCGGATGGTTCACACGCATATTGCCTTCCAGAAACTGATAATAAACGCTTGCCTGCAGTTTTACCCGGTGGGCTGAGAGGTATCTGTTGAAACCCAGCATTATCATATCGGTTTGCTTTTCATAAGGCAACAGTTTGGCAGCTGGAGCCACTGACACATACCGGAGGGCAAGCTCATTAGAGGCACTCAGCATACGACTTGCCTGAATATTCAATCCATTGCCCTGATATACGTACAAAGTATCCCCGGGCTGCTTTACCTGAATAGTTGAATTGGCTGTACGGTAAAAAACTTCACCCATCACAGCCCAACCCTGGTATTTGAAAAGTAAATCTGCAATCAGGGTTTGTATATCGGTAGGCGTTTGCAAAAAACGACCTAATTGTGCACCTGTTCGACGGGCTTTGTGGTTGTAACTCCCTCCAAAACCCAAAGAAAGACTAGGTACTGCAGTGCGCTCAACATCACCTTCGCTATAATCTCCATCTTTGGCAAATTGCCCAAACGGAATCCACTCTGCCCTTGCTGTATAGCACAAGCCGTTATCACTTTTAGAAGCATTTCGCCCTTCGCCTGACGAAATAGTGGTTTTAATTATTACCGGGCGTTCATGACCGATTCGGAATGTGTTAAACCATCCGAAATCCCGGTCAAGTGTAAAATGGTTGTTGGCCAGAGAGCGTTCTGCAAACTGTAAGCTTCCTGACGACACCACCCTTTGCCTGTTGCCGGGAAGTTTTGTCTGACCGAAACTCATGCGCCACCATTTCTGTAAATCGTAATGAACAACTGCATCACGTACCACATTCGGGGGGCCATTATCTACAATATCCATATCTGGTCGCGAGAACGACAACTGTAAGTAATAAGTGAGACGCGGGTCAAGCAGAAACCCTTCAAACCTAAGTCGTAAGCGCCGCACCTGAGCCTGTGTTGACGCAATATTTAGGTTTTGGCCTGAAATGGTTTGCGCTTGTGCCTGGGTTTGTATCCGGAAGCGAAACATCATTGAAAAGCTGCTGTCTTTAGCCGTAAAGCCCGCTCCATGCACCTTTTTAACCCCAAATGTACCCCGGTTATTTCTGCTACTCTGAGCCTCTAATGAATGTATTTGCAACAAACACACCAATGAAATGAACCAACTATATGGAAGCCATGAAGTCATTTTGGGCAAAGGAAATAAATAATCTTGCAAGAAGTTAGTTTTGGTACTTAATTTGCACAAATATGTTTTCAGGTGCAGTATTTTGTAAAGAAACAAACACTTAAAAAATGGTTTGAACAAATACCTGTTTTTATTCAGGTTCATTTTACCGCTTTCTTATTGTTTTTGCTATTACTTGTACTGTTTTATGCAGTCTTCCTGGTTAGCAATCTGGCGCTTATCAATGATGGAAACAGACAATTTGTACGTGAAACATTTTTTCTGTCTCTCAAATATGATTTACTCATTGCAGGATATATCATTGCATTGCCTTTTTTGCTTAGTAGTGTCCTATTTCTATTCAAAATACAAGGCCCTGTTTTATTCAGAATTTCAAGCTGGTATTATGCCTTAGTATCAGTACCTGTCATACTTTTATGTACTGCGAATATTCCTTTTTTTAATTTCTTCAAAATCAGCATTACCCGCTCTATCCACTTCTGGATGACCGATCCGGCCGGAATGCTTGGTTTTATTCTCAACGAAAAAAGTTACTGGCCATATCTTTTGGGTTTTGTTCTTTTCTCTGGCTTGTTTTTCTTTTCAATCCGGGAAATTACCGGAAGAATAGGTAGCACAAGCGACCTATTTCCGGGATTCACGCGTAGAATTGCCATCTGGACAGTTAGTTGCTTTTTACTGTTTCTTAGTATGAAAGGTGGCAACATACAGCGAACCATTATGGTAAAAGATGCATTTATCAGCAATGACCATTTCATCAATCAGTTGTCAATCAATCCGGTATTGAGCTATATCAACAGTGTTGCGCTGTTCAGAATTGATTACCTGCCTGAAAGCAAGGCATTTGAAATAGCATCCAGTGAATTAGGGGCTACAGTATCAGGCTCAGGCTCACCCATCGCACGCTGGGAAAACGCCAATGCAAAACCCAGGCAACTCAATGTGGTAGTTGTGCTCATGGAAAGTATGCTTGCCAGAGCAAGTAAGCTTGGCGGAAATATGCAGGACCTTACGCCCAATCTCGATACGCTTGCGTCAAAGGGAATTTGGTTCACGAATGCCTATTCATCCGGCATTCATACCTGTAATGGTGTTTATTCAAGCCTGTTCGGACTGCCTTCTCTGATGGCAGAGCACCCTATGGCGAATAATCAGGCAACTGGGCAGTCATTCAATGGCATCCCTGAAACCTTAAAGCAGGCAGGCTACACAACCTCCTTTTTCTGCTCTCATGAAAAAGAGTTTGATAATCTGGGCTATTTCCTGCCCAAGAATGGGATTGACAGCTTTTACGACAAATACAGTTTCCCTGCCTGGCAACGCAGCGGCCCCTGGGGAGTTTCTGATGAATATCTGCTGGATTTTGCCCTTAATAAGTTTGACATGTACAGCAAAAAAAGTCAACCTTTTCTGGGCGTCATTCAAACTATTAGCACCCATGAGCCTGCAAAGTTGCCGGCAAATACCAAGTACCAGAGCCGTTTTAAGGAAGATTTTGCTCAAGCCTATGACTATGCTGACCACTGTATTGGCCGGTTTATGACAGAAGCAGCGAAAAAAACCTGGTTCGATTCTACCCTCTTCGTCTTTGTGGGCGACCACGGTAGGCCGTACCAGCCTGATTACCAAGCACCTTTGTCGTTCAACCACGTCATGATGCTTATCAATGGTCCGGTAAAACAACAAAAAATTGAAAGTCCGGCTTTACAAATTGACCTCTTTAGCACAGTTATGGGCATACTCAACCTACAGATTCTCAACGGAGGGACAGGCGTTAATCTTTTAAAGCAGGCACGGAAATATGCTTATTTCTCGCAGGATGACAAGCTGATGGTTGTAAGTGACAGCCTCTTGTACCTCAGACAGAAGGATGGCACTGAGCAGGTTTTTCGCTACCGTAACCAGCGCCGGGAGAATGTGTTGGTTCAGTTTCGGAGCGAAGCCAATCAAATGCGCGACTACGCATTCGCGATGTTACAAACAACGCAATGGGCACTTGAAAACCGTATGCTCGGCTTTAATGCCCCATAAATCAACAAGCCAAATTTTGGCAAAATGTATTCAACAACCTGACTTGTTTAAAAAATACGGGCTTTTTTAAAGGATATACCCTGCCGGATGCCTATCTTCGCAACCGATTATGGCAATAAATTCTGAAAGTCCTGAAAACGAAGGGGCAGCCAACGAAAATCAGCACAAGTCGCACGACAACGAAGATCAGGTTACCCACCTGGCCGGGATGTATGAGAATTGGTTTCTTGATTACGCATCGTATGTAATTCTCGAACGTGCAGTACCCTATGTTGAAGACGGTCTGAAACCAGTACAAAGGAGGATTCTTCATTCGATGAAGGACCTTGATGACGGGCGCTATAACAAGGTGGCCAACGTTATCGGTCATACGATGAAGTACCATCCGCATGGTGATGCTTCAATTGGCGACGCACTGGTTCAGTTGGGTCAGAAAGACTTATTGATTGACACACAGGGGAACTGGGGCAACATATACACCGGTGACTCGGCAGCAGCACCAAGGTATATCGAGGCTCGTTTGAGCAAGCTGGCAAACGACATACTATTCAATCCGAAAACTACCAACTGGCAACTCAGTTATGATGGAAGAAACCGTGAGCCGGTAACACTTCCGGTTAAATTCCCACTTCTGCTTGCCCAGGGAGTAGAAGGGATTGCGGTAGGTCTTTCATGCAAGATATTGCCTCATAACTTTAATGAGCTGATTGATGCCAGTATTGCGAGCCTTAAGAACCGCAGTTTTGAGATATTTCCGGACTTCCTGACTGCCGGGCTTGCTGATTTTAGCAAGTATAACGATGGTTTGCGGGGTGGCAAGGTGCGTGTGCGTGCCCGCATACAGCAATTAGATAAAACAACCCTGGTAATTTCTGATATTCCTTTTAGTACCACCACCAGTTCGCTGATTGAGTCTATTATCTCTGCGAACGAAAAGGAAAAAATCAAAATCCGGAAAATTGAAGACAATACCAGCGATCAGGTAGAAATCCTGGTACATCTTCCTGCCGGAATTTCGCCGGATAAAACAATTGATGCCCTGTATGCAGTAACCGATTGCGAAATAAGTATTTCGCCAAATGCCTGCATCATTGAGAACGAGAAACCCCGTTTTGTTGGGGTGAGTGAGATATTACGTATCTCAGCAGATAACACACGCAATCTGCTGCAAAAAGAATTAGAAATTGAAAAAGCAGAACTTGAAAACGAGTGGCATTTCAGTTCGCTTGAAAAGATATTTATTGAAGAACGCATCTATCGCGACATTGAAGAGGCTGAAACCTGGGAAGAAGTTATCGGGAACATTTTTGCAGGTTTGAAAAAGTTCAGAAAGCGCCTGCGCCGTGATATCACTGAAGAAGATGTTGTTCGACTTACAGAAATCCGCATCAAAAGAATATCAAAATATGATGCATTTAAGGCTGATGAATACATCAAAGGCCTGGAAGATAAAATGGCTGAATGCGATCATCATTTAGCCCACCTTACTGACTATGCAATTGCCTATTACCAAAATCTGAAAAAAAAATACGGAGTCGGTCGTGAACGTAAAACCGAAATAAGACAATTTGACACCATTGAGGCAGCCAAGGTTGTAATAAACAATGAAAAGCTTTATGTAAACCGCGAAGAAGGATTCGCCGGCACAAGCATAAAAAAGGATGAGTTTGTCTGTGATTGTTCGGATATTGATGATATAATCGTTATCAGGGCCGACGGTAGTATGGCTATTTCTAAAGTCAGTGACAAAGCATTTGTGGGCAAGGAAATTTTGCACATCAATGTTTTTCAGAAAAACGATGAACGCACCATATACAACCTGGTATATCAGGATGGAAAAACAGGTCCTTATTACGTAAAACGTTTCTCTGTTGGAGGAGTGATTCGTGACAAGGTGTATGATCTTACCAAGGGTACCAAAGGCTCGCGTATTGTGTATATTAGCGTAAATCCAAATGGTGAAAGCGAGATTCTGCACATCTTTTTAAAGCCACGCCCCAAACTAAAGAAAACTGCATTTGAGTTCGACTTTGGCACATTGGCTATTAAAGGTCGCGGTGCAGGAGGTAATATTTTAAGCAAAATACCTATCCGAAAGATTGTGTTAAAAGAAAAAGGACAATCAACACTCGGTGCAAGGCAAATATGGTGGGACGAGGCCGTAAGACGCCTAAATGCAGATGGGCGTGGTATTCTGCTGGGCTCTTTTGCAGCTTCTGACAAGATTCTGACAATTATGCAAAGCGGGCATTACCGCTTGCTCAGCCCTGACCCTGGTGCGCATTTCGACGAAGACATGCTCAGTATCGAAAAGTTCAATCCCCGCGCACCTATCAGTACCATTTATTTCGACAGCGAAAGCAATGAGTACATGGTAAAACGTTTTATGGTGGAAATAAGTGATAAAAAAACTTCTTTCCTAGGTGATGTAGCCGAGTCGTGGGTAGCCTTTGTTTCTACTGACACCTATCCAAGGGTTCAAATTGAATACAACAAAATTGGAAAATTCAACAGGCCGACTGAAGAAATGCTTCTCGAATCATTCATTTCGGTTAAGGGAATCAAAGCCAAAGGCAGAAAACTGTCTACCCATTCGGTAAAATCTATTCAACCGCTTGAATCATTGCCCGAGCCTGAACAGGAAGAGGTTGCTGAGCCTGTAGAACAGGCTGAGATTTCTCCAGACAATAGTACACCCAATGTGGTTGTTGATTTAGAAGATGATGAGCCTCAGATGAGGCTTTTTGGGGAAGAATAAATAGGTTTGTTCTATCATTTGCGCCATCTTTCGGGCTTAATTTGTACGGCAGAAATAATCCGAATTTCCTTTGCTTTCGGATGTAAAGGGTTGATTAAAAAATTATACTCCCCCTCAACCAGGCTGCTTGGTACCTGCATAAGCAGATGGTCGGACTTTCGGATAAAATCATCCCCGATTCTTTGCGTACCCTCACCCGAAGGAAAGGTATTCCAGCCATCTGGAAGGAGTTCCGTAGGCAGATGCTGAACGGTCATACCATCAGGTATTTCTATCTCAACCAGCATACGGTCAGTAGGGAGCTCAGTGTACAGATCAACATGTGCCAAAACTTCAAGCAGCGCAAGAGAGCGACTTTCGGAGCAATAAACCATTGGGGTATGCAGGCTGTTCCAACGGTTCCCTTCTGAAAGTGCAGCCCCCCGGCCACTCAGCACCTCCGGAAGATATTTATGCCTTTCAATCCGGTAAACACGCATCAGGCAAAATTGCCAAAATCAATCTTTTGAAGGCAGCTTCTAACTGCTTTCATACCGGTATAGGTATCAAACAGACTTTCGGGGCTATGCCCCGCCAAGGATGGATTGGGCTTGCGCAGCCAATTGTCAAACGCAGTATGTTCATGGTTAAAAACCGCTATACCATACTCCAGAAGTTCAGAAAGCATAAGCAATTGTTCAGTGTCACGGGTGCTAAGCAGCTCTCCCTCACGCTTTTTTTTGTTATAGGTAGTTTGCGGCATGCCAAGGTATTCGAGCAGCCGTTTAACAGGCAGCTCAGCACGGATACTCATGGATTCAACCTGAGCGTACGGCATGCCCTGGCGGATGTACTCTAATTTACGGATTGGATTTTCGTATAACATGATTAAATCATTGACACGCTGCCTTTCATCAGGATTAACAGTGTACTTTTTCAGCTTTCGGCCGGAAGATTTGCCCTTGGCTGACCGCTTTGCATCATGGGAGGAACTCATTGCAGCTATTTTGTTGCTAATATACAACATTATTGCTTAAATCAAAAAAATCACAAAAAAAACAGGTGCATTCGTAAATTTATTTCTAAGGCTCAGCAGCATTAAATTTCATAACTTTGAATAACGTAATAATGTCAATTTATCATGAGTCATTCAGTATTTATCATGAAAGCAAGCCTATTCATTGGTTTGTTATTATACAGTGTCAATAGCGTATCAGCGCAAGGGCAGAGTATGCTTTTTACATTCACAGACAGCACCACAGCTTCTTTTCCGTTAAGTTCAATTCAGAAGGTTACATTCTCCGAATCGGCTCTTATTCTGAACCTGAAGAATGGCACAACAGAGCAATGGAATTTGAATACAATTGCGAAGTATTCTTATGAGAGTTCTTCCGGATTGCTTCCTTTAACAGGCAACAATCCGGTGCAGGCACTTAACTTATATCCCAATCCTTCATCAGGAGAGATAAACTTTGAATATGAATTACCGGCTAAGAGCAATGCAGGTCTATACATATACTCCATGCAGGGAGCATTGCTTAGAACCATTTATCAGGGGCATCAGACAAAGGGAAAGCAAGAGATAAAATGGAACAATCAGACAGACAAAAACGGCCCTTTGCCCTCCGGAATTTATTTATGCCGTCTTCAATCAGAAAATAAAAATTGCAAAAAATATATTGTCCTCCAATAAGTTTCAAGGCCATGAAAAGCATATTACTTTCTATCATTTATATTTTCTCACTCAGCCTGATAGGTCAAAGTCAGAACTCTTTCCGCATCCTACTGAAAGATGGGAAAAAGGTTGAATTTATGGTTGAAGATATTTCCCAAGCTTCTTTTTCTTTGGTTACACCTCCTTCGAGACTTGAAATTAAAACAATGGACAGTCCGAATATACATGCCTTCAATCTGGAAGATATTGACAGCATTGTTTACATCCTAAAGCCAACAGGCACAAGCTATTACGATGCTGATTCTAATCAATATTCATCGGTAATCATTGGCTCACAAGAGTGGATGAAAGAAAACTTAAAAACGACTCATTTTGCCGATGGTAGTCCTATTCCTCATGTGACTGACAGCCTGATTTGGAAAAGCCTTGCAGAGAGTGTGGGCGACAAAACTGCGTACTGCGATTACCAAAACAACCCTGCAATTGGTGCAGTGTATGGGAAACTCTATAATTATTATACAACAGTTGATCCGAGAGGTTTATGTCCAGCAGGCTGGCATGTTCCTACAGATGCTGACTGGAAAACTTTGGAGTTTTATGCAGGGGTAGAAGATGACGAACTTGACCTTGAAGGGGGTGCAGTATCAAGAGGGGGAACCAACAGTGCCGGCAAGCAATTAAAATCGTACAGTGGTTGGGTTCTTCAGGGAGGGGGCACTGATAAATATGGATTCACAGCAATGCCGGGTGGACTGCGTGATTGTTGCAATAACTACCCGCCTAACTATGGTGCAGCCATTTTTTCAGAGCAACGTGGCAGGGCATGGTTTTGGAGCAGTTCGGAAGAAACAGAAGGCTCCCCAACAGGTTTCTATGCTTTTGCCCGGATGTTAGATGCCCAGGAAAAGGTTATTTATCGCCTGCTGGAGAATAAGGCATACGGCTATTCAGTACGTTGTATAAAAGACTAATTTATCCTCCTTTATTGATATTTCCTCCAAAAATTAATCAGCATTTGTGTAGATGCGTCTTGCTTGCGGGAAGTATCTCCGGTTCTTAAATCCGGAAGAATTTCCCCAGCCAGCTGCTTGCCCAGTTCAACCCCCCACTGGTCGAAACTAAATATATTCCAGATTACTCCCTGTACGAAGATTTTGTGTTCGTACAATGCAATGAGTGCCCCTAAATTAAAAGGATTCAACTCATTCAGTAAGATTGTATTGGTAGGGCGGTTGCCTTCGAAAACGCGAAAAGGCAGGTGGAAGGCAATTTCTTCCTCGCTCATACCCCTGGATGCAAGTTCATCATGTACCTGCTCAGGGGTTTTTCCCAACATAAGCGCTTTGGTTTGGGCAAAGAAGTTCGACATCAGTAGCAGATGATGCTCCCCAACCGGATTTTTTGATACAGCAGGAGCGATGAAATCCGCAGGAATCAATAGGGTACCCTGGTGAATCAGTTGGTAAAATGCATGCTGGCCGTTGGTGCCCGGTTCGCCCCAAATCACTGGCCCGGTGCTGTAGTTGACTTTTTGCCCGTTGCGGTCGGCCGATTTGCCATTGCTTTCCATATCAGCTTGTTGAAGGTATGCGGCAAAGCGGTGCAGGTACTGGTCATAAGGTAAAATCGCATGAGAATGGGCTCCAAAGAAATTCGTGTACCAAATACCCAGAAGAGCCAAAATTACTGGCATATTTTCTTTGAATGGTGCCGTCTTAAAATGATTGTCAATTGCAAATGCACCATCAAGGAGTTGCTCAAAGTGCTCGTAACCAACAGCAAGACAGATTGAAAGTCCGATTGCACTCCACAGGGAGTACCTCCCTCCTACCCAATCCCAAAACGTAAACATATTTTCAGCGTCAATACCAAATGCCTCAACCGCATCTCTGTTTGTCGAAAGTGCTACAAAATGAGAAGCAATATACTTTTCATTTCCAGTGCGTTCAACAAACCACTTTCGGGCTGTATGCGCATTGGCCATCGTTTCTTGCGTGGTAAATGTTTTGCTTGCTATGATAAAAAGGCAGGTTTCGGGGTCAATTGACTTCAAAGTTTCAGCAATGTGTGTACCATCAACATTGCTTACAAAGTGCATTTGAATTCCTTCAAGCTGCCAATGCTTCAGCGCTTCTGTAACCATCACCGGCCCTAAATCAGAGCCCCCGATGCCAATATTTACAATATGTTTGAGTTGCTTTCCAGTGTACCCTTTATGTGCTCCGGTGTGAACAGCATTTGTGAAGTGACGCATTTTTTCAAGCACCTTCCTCACCTCAGGCATAACATCTTTTCCGTTAACAAACACCGGGTTGTTAGAGCGGTTGCGCAGTGCAGTATGAAGAACTTCTCTGCTTTCAGTTTTGTTTATTTGTTCACCGTTGAACATTGCTTCTATTGCGGCCTTCAATTGACATTCATCTGCCAAACTTATCAGGAGCTCAATAGTCTTTTCATTGATTCGGTTTTTTGAATAATCTAAAAGAAAATCATTCCAGCGAATAGAAAAACGACTTGCTCTTTGTTCAGCAGCTTTAAACATATCACGCATGTGCTGATTAGCAATTGTTGCATGATGTGCTTTAAGTTCTGCATAAGCTTTTGTATCCGCGAAAGAAAAGGATGGTAACATCTTTTATTATAATTGATACAAAATTATTTCCTTTGGTTGCTCTGCATAATATCCTCTATTTCTTCGGCCTCCAACGGAATTGATTGCATCAGATCAAGCGGCCCTTCTTTTGTGATAAGTATGTCATTTTCAAGCCGTATGCCCAGGCTTTCTTCCGGTATATAAATACCTGGCTCACATGTAAATACCATACCTGCTTCAAATGGCGCATAACGAAAACCAACATCGTGCACATCAAGGCCCAGGTAATGGGAGGTACCATGCATGAAGTACTTTTTATACAAAGGATTGTCAGGGTCTTGTTTCTTCACAGCAGCAGCTTCCAGCAATCCAAGGTCAATTAATTCATTTTCCATTGCCAGGCCAACCTCTTTGGTATATTCTAATGGAATGGTACCCGGACGCAGCATGGTTTTTGCATATTTCATCACCCGCAAAACCGCATTATAAACATCTTTTTGCCGTTTTGTAAATCTTCCATTCACAGGAACAGAGCGGGTTAAATCAGCATTGTAATTGCCGTACTCAGCACCAAAATCCATCAATACCACATCTCCGTCGTTACATTGCTTGTTGTTATCAATATAATGCAACACACATGCTGAGCCGCCTGAAGCAATGATGGGAGTATAAGCGTGCCCGGTTGCACGGTTTCTGATAAATTCATGGATAATTTCTGCTTCCACTTCGTATTCCCAAACACCCGGCTTCATAAATCCCAGCACTCTTTTAAAAGCTTTTTCAGTGATATCACATGCAGTTCTCATAACTGCAACTTCAAAATCAGACTTTATTGAACGCAAGGCATGCATGATAGGTGATGCCCGCTCAACCTGATGGGCCGGAAACTGCGCCTTCACATCTGTTGCAAAACGCATTTCAAGATAAGGCACCTTGCTCACAGCCCGGTCGTGGTCGTTTTGGTTCAGGTAAATCGTTTTGGCGTAGGTCATAAGCACCCTGAAAACACCTTCAAAACCATCAGTCCATTGGATATTTTCAATACCAGAAGCTTGTGTTGCTTCTTCTTTGGTGTATTTATGGCCTTCCCAGATGGCAATTAGTTCATTGGTTTTGCGTACAAATAGTATCTCTCTTTGCTTTGGGTTGGGGCAATCGGGGTAAAGCAACAGGATGGTTTGTTCCTGATCAATCCCGCTCAGGTAAAACAAATCAGGGTTCTGCCGCCAAAAATAGGTAGCATCAGCGCTGCGGGGCATTTCGTCGTTTGAAACAAACACAGCAATGCTATCGGGCTTCATTTGTGCTGCAAAGCGGCGACGGTTTTCAATAAAAAGTGTGGATGGGATGGCTGAATACTTCATGGCACAAATATATAAGATTGGAGCAGGTACTGTTCAGTAAAGAAGATAGTGCTGACTCAAAAACGCCTTATTCTCCCTATCTTAGCCCGCCACAAATTGCACAGAACCAAGCATGGAAACCCTCGTTTACCAGCCCAAGAATAAAATTAGAATTGTTACAGCAGCATCACTTTTTGACGGTCACGATGCTGCCATAAATATTATGCGGCGCATCATCCAAAGCAGTGGCGCCGAGGTAATTCACCTGGGTCACGACCGCAGCGTTGAAGAAGTGGTGAATTGCGCCATTCAGGAAGATGCCCAGGCTATCGCCATGACCAGTTACCAGGGTGGTCACATGGAATATTTCAAATATATGTTCGACCTGCTTAAATCAAAAGGGGCCGGGCATATTCGCATTTTTGCCGGTGGTGGTGGCACGATTCTTCCCTCTGAAATTGAAGAACTCCAACAGTACGGACTTTCCCGCCTGTACCACCCTGATGACGGTCGCTCACTTGGCTTACAGGGGATGATCAATGATCTGATGGAAAAATGCGATTTTCCTACCGGTGTGAACCTCAACGGTGAGGTAAACCATCTGGAAGAAAAAAACTGGAATGCTATAGCCAGGCTGATTTCTGCTGCAGAAAATAATCCGCAGCAAGCTGCGCCCACATTGGAGCACGTCCACACCCTGGCTGCAAAAAGCAAGAGCCCCATTTTAGGAATTACCGGCACAGGTGGGGCAGGCAAATCATCGCTTGTTGATGAGATAGTTCGAAGGTTTCTACTTGATTTTCCGGACAAGACCATAGGACTGATTTCTGTTGACCCTTCGAAACGGAAAACCGGCGGAGCGCTTTTAGGAGACCGCATACGCATGAACGCTATTCGCAATCCCAGGGTTTACATGCGTTCATTAGCAACCCGTCAAAGCAATCTTGCTCTGAGCAAGCACGTTAAAGAAGCTGTTGCCATCTTAAAAGCAGCGCAGTATGACCTGATTATTTTAGAAACATCCGGCATAGGTCAAAGCGACACAGAAATTCTTGACCATAGTGATGTAAGCCTTTATGTGATGACCCCAGAATATGGTGCTGCGACACAGCTTGAGAAGATTGACATGCTTGATTTTGCCGATTTGATTGCCCTTAATAAATTCGACAAACGCGGTGCTTTAGATGCATTGAGGGATGTTAAAAAGCAGTATCAGCGCAATCACCGTCTATTCGACCATGATCCGGATACAATGCCGGTATTTGGTACCATTGCCTCTCAATTTAATGACCCTGGAATGAACCGTTTGTATAAAGCGGTGATTGATACATTAAGCCACAAAGCAGGTGCGTCTTTTCATTCTTCTGTAACGCTTAGTTCAGAAATGAGCGAAAAGATTTATGTTATTCCACCCAATCGCACCCGCTACCTGAGTGAGATTACAGAAAACAACCGGAATTACAATCTCAGAATAAAGCAACAAGCAGAGGTAGCTGAAAAACTTTACGCCATTGATAAAACAATGCAAAACTTTAAGGAGGCGTCGCATGCCGACATACACAAGGTTTTGCAGGCAGAATTTGACCGGGTTAAATTAGAGTTGGACCCCAAAAACTGGAAAATTATCGAAACATGGGAAGAGAAACGCCGGCAATACAAGGGAGCGTTTTTCTCATTCAAGGTGCGTGATAAGGAAATAAAAATAGCTACCCATACTGAAAGCCTTTCACATAGCAGGATACCCAAGGTGGTCACTCCTTCGTATTCAAACTGGGGTGAAATTTTACGCTGGACTCTGGCAGAGAATGTTCCGGGTGAATTTCCTTATGCTGCCGGAATATATCCTTTTAAGCGCGAGGGTGAAGACCCTACCCGTATGTTTGCCGGTGAAGGCGGTCCAGAAAGGACCAACCGACGTTTCCATTACGTAAGCCTGGGAATGCCTGCCACAAGGCTTTCAACTGCCTTTGACTCGGTAACCCTTTATGGAAACGACCCGGGTGAACGCCCTGATATTTATGGAAAAATTGGCAACTCAGGGGTAAGTATCTGCTGCCTGGATGATGCTAAAAAACTTTATTCTGGTTTCGACTTGTGCAAAGCAAGCACTTCGGTGTCAATGACCATTAACGGTCCGGCCCCGATGCTGTTGGCATTCTTCATGAATGCAGCCATTGACCAGCAGTGCGAGCGGTATATACGCAGTAATAATCTGGTAGATGCAGTAGATGAAAAAATAAAGAAACTTTATGAAGAAAAAGGTATCGAACGTCCACGATATATTGGTGAACTTCCGGAAGGGAACGACGGCCTGGGCCTTCTCCTTTTAGGTGTCACGGGTGATCAGGTTTTGCCGGAAAATGTGTATAATAAAATAAAAGCCGATACCCTCAAGGCAGTTAGAGGTACTGTTCAGGCAGATATTCTCAAAGAAGACCAGGCACAGAACACCTGTATTTTCAGTACTGAATTTGCACTCCGGATGATGGGTGATATTCAGCAATATTTCATTAATCAAAAGGTACGAAATTTTTACTCAGTAAGTATTTCCGGATACCATATTGCAGAAGCAGGTGCCAATCCGGTAACCCAATTAGCATTTACGCTGAGTAATGGCTTTACCTATGTTGAATATTACCTTAGCCGGGGCATGCACATTGATGATTTCGCCCCCAATCTTTCATTTTTCTTCAGTAACGGTATTGACCCCGAATATGCTGTAATTGGAAGGGTCGCACGCCGGATTTGGGCGAAAGCCATGAAATATAAATACGGTGGCAACGAGCGGAGTCAGATGTTGAAATACCATATTCAAACCTCCGGTCGCTCACTACATGCGCAGGAGATTGATTTCAATGATATACGCACAACCTTGCAGGCTTTGTATGCCATTTATGATAATTGTAATTCGCTCCATACAAATGCTTACGATGAGGCTATCACAACTCCCACTGAGGAGTCAGTACGCCGGGCAATGGCTATTCAGCTGATTATCAACAGAGAACTAGGTCTGGCAAAAAATGAAAATCCATTGCAGGGGGCCTATATTATTGATGAATTAACTGAACTGGTGGAAGAAGCAGTATATGCTGAGTTTGACCGGATAACCGAACGCGGAGGTGTTTTAGGAGCCATGGAAACCATGTATCAAAGGGGCAAAATACAGGAAGAGTCAATGCACTATGAAACCCTGAAACACTCAGGAGAATTTCCTGTGATTGGGGTAAATACCTTCCTGAGTTCGAAAGGTTCACCTACCATCCTGCCCAAGGAAGTAATAAGGGCAACAGAAGAAGAAAAACAGGCCCAGATTGCAACTATTAACAACCTGCACCAGGCACGTTCGGCAGATGCTTCAGATTACCTAAAGAAGGTGCAGCAGGCCGCCATTGAAAATAAAAACATCTTTGAGCAACTTATGGAAGCTGCCAAAGTTTGTTCTTTGGGGCAGATTACAAATGCATTGTTTGATGTAGGAGGTGAATACCGCAGGAGTATGTGATCTCGCCGTGACAAATGGGATGTTTAAATAAAATAATGGCCTTCAATAAAACTTTTGTTTTATTTATCGGACTATCATGTCTTTTATTTTCGCCCAGTGCCAATGCACAGATTAACAAAGGTTTTGACGCGTTAAATGAATATGACTTTTTCAAAGCAAGGAAGCTATTTTTAAAATCAATACGAAAAAACCCTGTTGAAGCAAACTATGGTTTGGCCCGGATTCATTACGATAGTCTGAACCATTTCCATTCAATTGACTCTGCCAATTTTAGGCTTCATTATGCCAGGGAGCATTTCAATGTTCTGGATTCGGTAAAAAAGAAACGTTTACTTATTTTTGGTATCACAGATAGTTCGTTAACTGAATTTCAACATCAGATATGCAACAAGGCTTATCAAAAGGCAGTTTCAGAGAATAGCCTGGAAGGATTTGACCATTTTTTGAAGTATTATTCATGTCAGGGGCTTCAGGGTGAAATTACTGACATTCGGAATGAATCTGCATTAAAAAAGGCTGTTAGCATAGGAACAGCAGCTGCTCTTGAACAATTTATCGCTCAATATCCTGATGCACGACAACTGCCACAGGCCAGGAAAAATCTTGATGCCGCATTGTTTAAAGAAGAAACAGCTGGTCAGCGCATAGTTGACTTTGAGCGTTTCCTTTTAAAATATCCCAATAGCCTGCATGCAGTAGAGGCCGAGAATGCTATATATCAATTAGTAACTCCTCAGAAGAATATGGAGGAATTGTATGCTTTTGTGAGGCGTTATCCGACTAACAGAAATACCTCAACAGCTTGGGACTTATTATATACAAGATTCACCAGTGATCAACGCAAGGAAAGCTTCACAGCATTTAAAGAACGCTATCCAGAATATCCATTTCAGGAAAGGGTCGGGCGTGACTTTGCACTGAGCAGTATTCGCCTGTTTCCTGTAGTAAAGGAGCAAAAGTGGGGTTATGCCGACTCGCTCGGAAAAATTTTAATTCCGTTTCAGTTTGATGAAGCCGGGAACTTCTCTGAAAACCTTGCCCCCGTTAGGCTCAATGGCCAAATCAACTATATCAACAAGGCAGGCTTAAAGGTGATAAGTGAGAATTTTGATGAGGGCTACGCTTTTCAAAACGGATTGGCCATTGTTGAAATAGACGGTTTAAGCGGAATTATTAACACTTTGGGCGAATGGGTAGTGCCTCCAACCTGGCCTCTAATTGAAGGACCATTTTATCATTTATATAAAATAGGTACTGATAGTAGTATAAGAATCTTTGACGGACAAAACAACGCATTCTTGCCTGCACTCTTTCATGAAAGTGGTAATTTTAGTGAAGGTTTCTGTGCAGTCGGTATAGATGGGCACTATGGATATATCGACAGTCTGGGCAAGCAACACATCCCGCTACGGTTTCAGGAAGCCCAGCCATTTCATAAAGGCCTTGCCAGAGTCATGGAACATGGTTTGTATGGCATGGTAAATACAAGTGGCAATGTTGTTGTACCTTTTAGGTACGAAGGTGTTGCCAATAGTTCTGAAGGATATATCAAAATATACCAGAACGGGAAATGTGCTTTTCTTGACCTTCAGGGTAAACTTAAAATCCCATTTAAGAGCAATTGCGCTGTTTCAGAGGGAGGAAACGATGGTTTTATTGAGGGCCTTGCACGTATTCAGCACAATGGAAAAGTAGGCTTCATTGATAAAAAAGGGAAGGTTGTAATTCAGGCAAAATTTAACCAGGTCATGGATTTTTCAGAAGGCCTTGCAGCATTTCGTAAAGGAGGGCTTTGGGGATTTATTGACAAAGCGGGGAAAATAGTTATTCCTGCTTCCTATCAATCAGTAATGAAGTATTCAGGAGCTTATGCCAGGGTAGGCAAACAAAGTCGTTGGGGCTTGATTGATAAAAGTGGCCGAATTGTTATCCCACTTGAAAACGAAGAAATCCAGCTTGCAGGCACCTGTTTTATTCTCTCAAAAAATGGAGGTAAAAGGCTATATGACAACAACTTAAACCCACTTTTGGCGTTTGAATGTGATGACATTCGGAAATCAGCGATGCCCCTGATTTTTGAGTTATATAAAAATGGACGGTTTGCATATTTTCATACTGTTTTAGGCACTATTTTCTGGCAAGAGGAGGGGTTTTAAAATTTAACATCCCTTTAACTTTCTACCCTTTACATTTGAAAAAATAATTTTGTGCCTCCTACAACTCCAACCACAGAAAAGAAGAAATCAATCTTTGCTGTAAAAATTCCTTTATTTGTTGCTATAATACTTCTAATAGTAGCCGGGGCAACTGCTTTTTACATCAATAAAAAAACCGAAGCGCTTTGTGAAAAACGTGTTGCAGAGAGTCTTAAAAAGGTCGAAGGGATTTCGGTAAGATTACTTGTTGAAGATGAATACAAGTTGATTAAACCACTTGCATTTATTGACTTTACCAAGGAAGACACCCTGCTTCTTGAAATAAAAAACAGTCTTCAGGAGTACATTGAAGACAAGAAGAAAGACGGCAGTATTACCAACGCCTCAGTCTATCTTAGAAATCTGAACAGACACCAGGATGTACGTGTAAACCCGAAAGAAGTTTATTTCCCCGGAAGTCTGATGAAAATTCCAATAATGCTCACCTTTTTAAAAGCCTCTGAGAGCGACCCTTCTTTGTTAGATCGTCAGGTTCCATTTATACGCCCTTACGATAATCTGCCCTTCCAAAACATCAAATCGGTTGGCATTGAATTAGGTAAAGTATATACCATCCGGCAGTTAATTGAGTACATGATTACCCATTCAGACAATAATGCAACTGCATTGTTGAGTGAGAATATTGATTTTGAAAAAATTGCACATGTGTTTAAGAATCTTCAGTTGCCTTATCCTGACACAAAACAGCCGGATTATGGGCTTACCCTGAAAGATTACTCAAGGTTCTTCAGGGTTTTATTTAATGCTACCTATTTAAGTTGGAAGAACTCTGAATATGCATTGGAGTTGCTTACAAAAACTGATTACCAGAATGGTATTGCCAAAGGGGTAGACAAAGGAGTGGTAATAGCTCATAAATTTGGCGAGCGCAATAGCGACGGAGTGCAGCAATTACATGAGGTAGGCATAGTATATCTACAAAACCGTCCCTACCTTCTTGGTATCATGACCAAAGGAAACGATATAAAGAAGATGGAGCCTATTCTTGGCGAAATATCCAAAATCGTTTACTCAGGCATGAAAGATGGCCAGGTTGATTAGGTAGCAACTATTGTTTTGAAGTAAATCCGGATTCTTTCATTAGCTCCCGGATATCAAGGATAAGTTTGTCTATTTCAACTGAGTCAGTACCATCATAAAATCCACGTATCCGGCCAAGTGTGTCAATGAGGGCAAAGTTTTGGGTATGCACAAAATCGTTGGTGCCTCCATCTCCTTCGGTGGCTGACAATAGATATGAATTCCTTGCCAACTTATAGATATCCGCCTTTTCACCTGTAAGAAAGTACCATTTGCCATATTCGGCATCATGCAACTGAGCATAAGCAGCCAAAGCCGCAACGGTATCACGTGAAGGGTCAACCGTATGCGAGACAAAACAAATCTCTTTATTTGCTTTATACTCCTTATATACCCTGGCCATCTGATTGGTCATCGCCGGACAGATATCACGACAGTTGGCAAAAAAGAAATCAGCGACATAAATCCTGCCCCTTAGTTGCTCGTTTGTAAATCGCTGCCCCTGTTGGTCTATTAATTCAAAACGGTCAATGACATGGTAGTTTCCATCAGCCTTTGTTGTATTACCTTCTGTTCGCTGACCATATACCGGCAATACCCTGAAAGGTGCTGGTTGCTGTGCATACCACCATCCGGCGATGGCGAGCACAACAATCAACAATAATACAGTAAGGTTAACGAGCCCTGCCCGCTTCATTTCAAAAATTCAGCCGGATTCTCAGCAAAAGCATCTTTGCAACCTTTTCCACAAAACCCGTATAGCTTGCCTTCGTGGCTTAAGGTATCAGCTTGTTCCTCGGCAACAGACATCTGGCAAACAGGGTCAATCTCTGATGCCAACTGTTCTTTAGGTATGTGCAACGTAGCGGATGTTTCTTTTTCCATTACAGGAGCTTCAATCTGTTCAGGCTCAGTTGTTGGTTTTGAGTTGCAGGCAAAAAATGCCGCTGTAATGGCTACAAACAATATCTTTTTCATAGAAACAATAGAATTCCGGGTAAAAATACCAAAAATGCCACACAGAATGCCTCTTTGCTTCTGTTTGAATGTTTCTTCAAGCCAACCTGTCCCAAACTTCAAATGTATAGGCATATAAATGCCTTTCATCTGCCGGATGTGCCTCGGAGCTAACCTTATGCCACTGCTCTTTGTCAAACTCTTCGAAAAAAGTATCTGCCTCAGGTGAAGTATGCACCCTGGTTAAATATATCCGTTCTGCAATAGGCATGAACAGTCGGTAAATCTCTGCCCCTCCAACAATCATCACCTGTGGCTCAGATTGAAGTAAGCGCAGGGTTTCTTCAACTGAATGAACCATTTCGCAACCTTGAAATGACAATCCTTTCGAACGCGTCATGACGATATTCCTACGACCAGGCAAAGGTTTTCCAACTGATTCAAACGTACTTCTGCCCATCACGATCGGGCAGCCCATGGTGATACTTTTAAAAAACTTCAGGTCAAGTGGCAAATGCCAGAGTAGTTTGTTGTCTTTACCGATAGCGTTATTTTCTGCTGCTGCAACAACCATGCTAATTTTCATACCGAAACCGCTGCTTTAATTGCCGGATGAGGGTCATAATTCTGCAAGTCAAAATCCTCATAACGGAAACCAAAAATATCATTCACCTGTGTATTAAGCTTCATGATGGGAAGTGGCCTGCAAGGGCGCGATAATTGCAATCTGGCTTGTTCTAAATGATTGGTATATAAATGAACATCGCCAAAACTATGTATGAACTCACCAGGCTTTAATCCGCACACCTGTGCTACCATCAACGTCAGCAAGGCATAAGAGGCAATGTTGAAAGGAACCCCCAAAAAGGTATCGGCACTCCTTTGGTAAAGCTGACATGATAATTTACCATCCGCAACATAAAACTGAAACAAGCAATGGCAAGGCGGAAGTGCCATTTGCTCAATATCAGCAACATTCCACGCTGAAATAATCAACCTTCGCGAATCCGGGTTTGTTTTAATCATTTGAATCAAACGACTCAGCTGATCTATTTCCTCCCCGTTTGGAGAAGGCCATGAACGCCACTGATGTCCATAAACCGGCCCGAGATTACCTGCTTCATCAGCCCATTCATCCCATATACTTACCCCGTTTTCCTTAAGGTAGGCAATATTGGTATCGCCTTTGATAAACCAAAGCAATTCATGAATAACTGAACGCAGGTGAACCTTTTTAGTTGTCACCAACGGAAAGCCTTTCTCTAAATCAAACCGCATTTGGTAGCCAAAACAACTAATTGTTCCTGTTCCTGTGCGATCATGCTTCTTTATCCCTGTTTCAAGTATATGACGAAGCAATGCATGGTATTGTTCCATGGTAAAAAATTATTCAAAAAAATATCCCGATGCTCCCTGGTTTAATTCAGTGAAATAGCGGGTAAACCGGCACCTGCTAATTCAGAGAGCGCCAATTCATGAAGTGTAACAGAAATGAAGTTGCTCATGGGCATTGCCTCAATTAGCTCTAAGGCTTCTTTCTCTGAGGCGGCCTGTATTGAAGCCCAAGCTTTTGACTGATCTTGTGCAATACAATAAAAAGTCAGGGTTCCATCATTCATCAATTGATGCAGGTGTACCTTTTGCCGGGGTAACAACTCAGCAAGATCTTCGCCCCATGTTGCTTTTATTTCTGCTTCTACCAAATATTGATTCATACGACAATGTTAAATAAAATTCGATTCGTTTATCAGGAATCCATGCGACAAACAAATAAATTTTTCGACATTATTTTTATTTCAATGCAACAGGCAGTACTACCGGTTATTAAACTGAGTCATTGTTAAACCAGGGCCGATAGAAGCAAAACTTTTAACCATTTCAGCCGCCAGTTTTGTTTTTTCGTTTAATGCTGATGCTTCCATGTCGTTCCATGTTGAAAGCACATATTTTGCCTGTGCTCCTTTGGCAAACTCGCTACCAACACCAAAACGTAGCCTTGAATAATCAGTTGTTCCAAGTGTTTCCTGAATGCTTTTCAAGCCGTTATGACCACCATCTGAGCCTTTGGTCCGTAGGCGTACCTTACCAAATGGCAAGGCTATGTCGTCAGTGATAACAAGCAGGTTTTCAAGCGGGATTTTTTCTTTGGTCATCCAGTATTGCACTGCCTTCCCACTCAGGTTCATATAGGTATTGGGCTTTAACAGCAGTAGTCTGCGCCCTTTGTGTTTGAGGGTTGTTTGCCAGCCATACCTTCCTTCCTCAAAGGCCAATGAGTTTTCTTCTGCAATTTTATCGAGTACCAAAAATCCAATATTATGCCTGGTAAAGGCATATTCATTGCCTGGATTGCCAAGGCCACAAACAAGGTAATTCATGGCTTGTTATTGCTTTCAAGGCGTTTTCGCTGATAACGACGCAATCCGTAAACTATCATAGCGCAAAAAGTACAGAAAAACGGAAATTTCGCCTGTTCCCATTTACCCTGGCTGGCCAGCCAACCTCCAAAAAGAAGCGTCACTACGGCCAGGCCCAACCAGAAGCGCTCCATGAATAAAAATATCTTGTGTTGATTCATGGCGCAATTTAAGCAGAAACCATACCGGGTTCATAAGCCAAAACAGAACCCAGCCACCTTTCAAGGTCTTCTACCGGCATATTTTTACGAACCGAATAATCTGCAATCTGGTCTTGCATGATTTTTCCCAAACCAAAGTATTTGCTTCCTGGATTTGCAAAATACCAGCCACTTACAGCCGCTGCCGGGTACATGGCAAAGCTTTCTGTGAGTTGAATTCCTGCCGCCTTTGTGGCATCCAGCATCTCAAAAAGACTTGCTTTTTCTGTATGGTCAGGGCATGCAGGATAGCCGGGTGCCGGACGGATGCCCTGGTACTTTTCGGCTATTAGTTCTTCGTTTGAAAGTATCTCTTCCGGCACATAAGCCCAGTATTTTGTACGTACCAGGTGATGCAAGCGCTCTGCAAATGCTTCTGCCAAACGATCGGCAAGGGTCTTCATCATGATGGCGTTGTAATCATCATGGTCTGCCTTGTATTTCTCCAGCCATTGCTCTATTCCTATGCCTGCCGTTACAGCAAAAGCACCAATATAATCTATCCTTCCCGCGTCTTTGGGGGCAATCATATCTGCAAGTGCATAATTAGCCTGGCCGGGTGCTTTTTTATTCTGTTGCCGCAAGGTGTGTAATACCTTCACAATAGAAGAGCGGCTCTCATCAGTATAAACTTCGATATCATCTCCAACTGAGTTTGCCGGCCAGAACCCGAATACTGCATTAGCCTGAAGTCGCTTTTCATCAATAATCAACTTTAGCATTTTCAAAGCATCCTGATAAACCTTCTCAGCTTCTACTCCTACTTTTGGGTCAGTTAAAATTGCCGGAAATTTGCCATACAACTCCCATGTTGAGAAATAAGGTGTCCAGTCAATAAACGCAGCAAGATCGCTCAAATCATAGTCAATCAATGATGTTACCTTTAGCACCGAAGGGCGCTTGATGGTCTGCTCATTGAATTCAAGTTGCAACTTGTTGTTTCGCGCCTCCTCAATGCCAATGTATTGCTTGGTAACTTTTCGCCCGGCATGCTGCTCACGAATGCGCTCGTAATCTGTTTTAATATCCGCTAAAAAGTTATCCCGCAGTTCATTGCTTAATAATGACCCTGCAACAGGTACAGATTTTGAAGCATCTAAAACATGAACGACAGGCCCACTATACTTTGGAGCAATTTTTACGGCGGTATGTGTTTTTGAGGTTGTTGCTCCTCCAATAAGCAATGGTATGGTAAAACCCTGCCTTTCCATTTCTCGTGCAACGGTTACCATTTCATCTAATGAAGGGGTAATCAAACCACTCAGCCCTATCATATCAGCATTGATTTCCCGCGCCTTGTCAAGGATGTTTTGATAAGGTACCATTACGCCCATATCATGCACTTCGTAATTATTGCATCCAAGTACTACCCCAACGATGTTCTTGCCAATATCGTGCACATCACCTTTTACCGTTGCCATGAGAATCTTTCCGTTTCCAGAGCTGTCGCCTGCCTGCTTTTCTGCCTCAATAAACGGAAGCAGATATGCTACTGATTTTTTCATCACCCTGGCGCTTTTCACCACCTGTGGCAAAAACATCTTTCCGCTGCCAAACAAATCACCCACGACGTTCATTCCATCCATCAAAGGCCCTTCAATCACTTGTAACGGACGTGGGTACTGCTTTCTGGCCTCCTCTGTATCTTCCTCAATGAACTCAACGATACCTTTTACCAGTGCGTGTGAAAGTCGCTTTTCAACCGGCCAGGAACGCCATTCGACATCTTTTTCCTGAGTTTTCCCCTTTGCTTTGATGGTTTCGGCGAAGTCAACCAGCCGCTCAGTTGCATCAGGCCTGCGATTCAACAACACATCCTCTACCCTTTCAAGCAGTTCTTTCGGAATTTCTTCATATACTTCAAGCTGCCCTGCATTTACGATGCCCATGTCAAGCCCTTCACGAATGGCATGGTACAAAAAGGCACTGTGCATCGCTTCACGTACCACATCGTTTCCTCTGAATGAAAACGAAACATTTGATACGCCTCCGCTAACACTAACACCTGGCAGGTTTTCTTTTATCCATCGTGTAGCCCTGAAGAAGTCAACAGCATAATTGTTATGCTCTTCAATTCCGGTTGCCACGGTAAGGATATTGGGGTCGAAGATGATATCAATGGGTGCAAAATGAATCTCATTCACCAGAATATCATAGGCTCTTTTACAAATTTCAATTCTGCGTTCAAAGGAGTCGGCCTGCCCTTTCTCATCAAAGGCCATCACTACTACAGCTGCACCGTAGCGTTTTACAAGGCGCGCCTGTTCTTTAAAGTTTTCTTCTCCCTCCTTTAAGCTGATAGAATTAACGATACACTTGCCCTGGATACATTTTAAACCGGCTTCAATAACCGACCATTTTGAAGAGTCAACCATCACCGGAAGCTTTGCAATTTCCGGCTCAGAAGCCATCAGGTTCAGAAATTTGGTCATTGCTGCTTCTGAATCCAGCATGCCCTCATCCATATTTACATCCAGAATCTGTGCTCCTCCTTCAACCTGATGCAGCGCAACAGACAAAGCTTCATCGTAATTGCCTTCTCGAATAAGTCGCGCGAATTTCTTTGAACCTGTGATATTTGTTCGCTCTCCGATGTTCACAAAATTGGTTTCAGGCCTGATTGTTACCGGCTCCAGACCACTGTAAAATGGCATGGGTGTCAGTTCAGGCAACAGATGCGGTTTGTATTCAGCTGCAATCTGTGCAATCGCCTGGATATGTTCAGGGGTGGTACCGCAGCATCCCCCAATGATATTTACATAATTGCTTTCAAGATACTCACGAATCTGCTCGGCCATTTGCGCTGGTGTTTCTTCGTATTGACCAAACTCATTGGGAAGACCTGCATTGGGATGTGCAGAAATTCTGAATTTACTGTTTTTTGCCAAAACCTCGATATAAGGCTTAAGCTGGCGGGCACCCAGCGCACAATTAAATCCCACAGAAAGCAAATCAATATGCGAAACCGAATACAAAAATGCCTCGGCAGTTTGCCCGGTAAGGGTTCTTCCCGACTGGTCTGTTATTGTACCTGAAACCATGATAGGTATCCGGATACCTTTCGATGCTGCATATTTGTCAATAGCAAACAAGGCTGCCTTGCTATTGAGTGTGTCAAAAATGGTTTCTACCAACAGAATGTCAGCACCACCATCCATTAAACCTTTAATTTGTTCTGTGTACGCCTCTACCAACTCATCAAAGGTGATATTACGAAAACCCGGGTCGTTCACATCCGGGGAAATTCCTGCTGAACGATTCGTTGGTCCGATAGAACCCGCTACAAACCTTGGTTTTGCAGGCTGTTCTTTTGTAAAAGCATCTGCAACTTCTCTTGCCAGCTTCGCAGCTGCAAAGTTTAAATCGTAAACGATATGCTCAAGTCCGTAATCCGCCTGGGCAATCGAAGTCCCACTAAAAGTATTGGTTTCTGCAATATCTGCACCTGCTTCAAAATATGCTTTGTGTATGGCCCGGATGATATCCGGCCTTGTGAGTGATAACAAATCATTATTCCCCTGAAGAGGTTTATGGTGGGTTTCGAAATAACCTTTGCGGAAGTCTTCTTCTTCAAGCTGATAACGCTGTATCATGGTGCCCATAGCGCCATCAAGCACCAAAATGCGTTCTGAAAGTGCTTTGTAAAGTTGCTCTGTTCTGTTTTTCATAGTTTTCAGCATTCTGCCTCTGCTCCTGAACAATACCAATACAGACTTCGCAGATGTGAAAACCTTCTTATCTGTCAGGAATTGGCACCTTTCTTTGCCCTTAGGCAAAACAGGTTGTCAAGACTTCTTAGGGCCTGTCCCTCAGTCTTTCTGGATAATCAGATGCAATGAACGATATGCAAAAGTAATCAAAATCTTATTCAAGCCCTTGATTGGCTACAAAGTATTGTTGTATCTCTCGCAACAAATCATTATGAATCACGCCGTTGGTAGCAATCAACTCCTTTCCGAAGATAAATGTATCGTTTCCGGAAAAATCAGTCACTGTACCACCTGCCTGCTGAACTAAAAATGCCCCGGCGGCAACATCCCAGGGGGCAAGTCCATATTCATAAAAAGCTTCAAGCCGGCCACATGCTACCCAGGCCAGGTCAATCGCAGCAGAGCCCAAGCGGCGCACACCATGGGAGCGGTAAAGCAATGCTTTAAACAATTCAAGCCATTGGTCAAGCTTACCCTGATCGCGGTATGGAAACCCGGTTACAAGCAAGGAGTCTGAAAGACTTGACACTTGCGACACCTGTACCTTCCTGTCGTTGATATGAACCCCTGAGCCTTCATAAGCCCAAAAACACTCATCAGATACCACCTCGTAAATTAAGCCCATCACCGTTTTACCATAGTACTGCAATGCAATACTGATACTGTATAGCGGTACCCCGTGAATAAAATTGGTAGTACCATCTATGGGGTCAATAATCCAGATATATGGTTTTTCCTCCTGCTCAATTGTTTTCTCCTCAGTGATGAAACCACTATTAGGTAGTAGCACCGACAACTCTCTTACCAATAATACCTCTGCTGCTTTATCTACATAGGTAACAAAGTCATTCAGCCCTTTACTTTCAACGCCCTGTGAAGTCAAACGCTCCTGCTCAAGTTTGATAAACCGACCTACCTCTTTGGTAATGCGCCTTAAATCATCGCAAACAGCAGCTAAATGCGATTTCTGGTTCATACTGTTTGCTTTTTTCTTTTAATCCAGAAGATATACAAGCCTCCCAGAATCATTAAAAACGAAATTATTTCTGCCTGACTCACCCCCATACCAAGAAAATGGTATTCTGTATTTACACGAATTTTCTCGATGAAAAAACGCTCCAATCCGTTCAGCAGCAGAAAGAGCCCGGTCATTAAGCCAGCCGTTTTCAAGCGGTTACGGAGCAGCCACATGCCTGTGAAAAGTAAAATACCAATAACAGCTTCATAAAGTGAAGTTGGAAAGACAGGGATAGGCAAGCGATGGTTCCAGCGTTTGGCGTCTTCCCTTACCCAGGATGTTCCTTCTTTGCGAAACAAGGCAACGCCTTCATTATTTACGTTGTTTGGATAGGCGAAAGCCACTGTCCATGAAGGCAGCCCGGCAGGTGCTTTCACCGTGGCATGTGGTATATCACTTACCTGATGAATCTCTTTTACCCCTTCAAAAGAAAACCGGTAATAGGGTAAATATGCAGTTGCAGTATCAGAAAAATCGGTTTCAACTGCCGGCATTGCTTTCCCATCTGGTGTAGTGAGGTAGGCAGTATTCAGGATGCCCCAGTCGCCATCGCCGGAGGTGTGGCAGCCAATGCGCCCAATTCCATAAGCCAGCATCAATCCGGGAACGATGGCATCACTAATGGTAAAAGCGGCAATTCCATTTTTGCGTGCATAGCGTAAAATCAGCCAGCCTGCAACGATAAAACCACCGTAAAAGGTAAGCCCGGAAAATGAAAACAAAGAACCAACAGGGTCTTGAAAGAACTCATCAAGGTTTTCAAGGTTATGAAACACCTTTGCTCCTAACAGCCCGCCAACAACCGCCAATAGCACCAAATTACCAAGATGGTCCTCTGCCTTCACCTGGTACTGCTTTTCAACCGGCTTTTCAAGCCTTTGTTTTTTATCTTCCCTGAATTTCAGCCAGATAAAAACTCCTGCAGCAATAATACCACCCGGAAGGCTACCCTTCATTGACAGAAGGCTACCCTGTGGGTCGGCTACAAATTGAAGATAATCTGTCAGCAGGTACACAAGTTTAAATCCGGCAATGAAGCCAAACACGCCCGTGATGATATAATCGTTCAAAGGAAATGGACGACCTGTAATTACTTTTTTGGTCTGTGCCGGAATAAGCCCCATGCCAGCCTTACGCACCAATTCTTTTCGCAAGGTATAAGCAGCAGCCATAAAGGCCAGCGCAACAAAAAAGCCAAATGTTTGAATGGGCAAAGGAAGGTCAATGCCCAAACTTTTCAGAAACTCACTGATGGTTGGATACATGCTTTTTTCAGGAAAATACTTTTTGTACAGGCTCGGCGCATAGCATTGCCATTCCTGTACAGGCATCTGTTACGCGCTGTAATTCAGCCATACAGGTTTTATTAACAAGCGACTCATCCCAGGCAGTCTGCATCTTCAAATAATTGGGTGTAAACCCATACATCCAGTTTTCATCTTTTTCGGCTTCCCATAATACAGGATATTGTCGTCCGATATTCGCCTCATAAAACTGACGTTTCTTTTTGTCGGATAAAATATGCAACATACGGCTTCTTCTTGCCCGGATGCCATCTGGCACAACATCTTCCATTTCGGCAGCCGGTGTATTTGGCCGCTCCGAATAGGTGAACACGTGCAGGTAATTGATATCCAAATCACGTAAGAAAGTGTAGGTTTCTAAGAACGCTTCCTCAGTTTCACCTGGGAAACCAACAATTACATCAACACCAATACAGCAATCAGTAATACATTCTCTGATTTTCTTAACACGTTCGGTATAAAGCTCACGCATATAGCGCCGTTTCATTTTCCGGAGAATCTCATTACTGCCTGATTGTAATGGGATATGAAAATGCGGAACGAACCTATTTGATTGGGCAACAAACTCAATAATTTCATTGCTGAGCAGGTTCGGTTCAATGGATGATATTCTGAACCTTACCGCTTCGTTTATGGTGTCTAATTTGCGAATCAGGTCAATAAATTTTTCATTGTATGCCCTGCCGAAATCTCCTGTATTTACACCGGTAAGCACAATTTCGCCAGGCCTTTCTGCCTTAATTGTTTTCTCAATAGCCGCAAAAGTTTGTTCTACATTCTGACTGCGGCTGGTGCCTCTTGCCAGGGGGATGGTGCAATAGGTACAAACATAATCGCATCCATCCTGAATTTTAAAAAAGGTGCGGGTGCGATCGCCTGATGACCAGGAGGGATGAAATTCATTTGCCTGATGTATCTCACATGAATGTATTTGAGCAGCTTGGGTTTTATCAAGCCGGTCGAGATAGGCCGGTATATTAAACTTCTCTGTTGCTCCTAATACAAGGTCAACACCGTGGATGGCTGCAATATCTTCTGGTTTTAGTTGAGCATAACAACCGATAATGACAACAAATGCATCCGGTGCAAGACGATTGGCCTTGTTTACCAATGCTTTGCACTTCTTATCGGCATTTTCAGTAACTGAACAGGTATTGATGACAAACACATCCGGTTTGTCTTCTAACTCAACCTTTTGGTAGCCATTGGCCACAAAATCACGTGCAATGGTTGAAGTTTCAGAGAAATTGAGCTTGCAGCCCAGCGTATAAAAAGCGACTTTTGGCATTGGGGCGTGCAAAGATACTGAAATTCACGAAAAACCAGACAGACTCATACCTTTGTGCCGATGAACAAGAACAAATGGCTTTGGGTTTTGCTGCTATGTATTCAGGCTGGATGGAGTTACGGGCAGGCAGAGCACCAAATTCTTGTACGCAACGCCAATTCGCTTGAATTTAACGACCTTGTTTCAGGTGCGCAGCGGCTCATTGGTAATGTGATTTTTGAACACGAGGGTACCCTGTTGTACTGCGATAGTGCTTATCTGTACGACCAGACCAACCGGCTTGAAGCATTTTCGAACGTGCGGATTGTTAGTGACAGTGCCACAATTACAGGCGACCGCTTATTTTATGACGGTAAAACCCGTATCGCCGACATCAGCGGTAAAGTGGTTCGACTTACCGACCCCGGTACACGACTTATAACCGACCGTCTCAGCTTTGATACAGCAAAGAATCTGGCAAGTTATTCGAACGGGGGAGAAATTGAAAGCACCCGCAGTAAGAACCGTTTGAAATCAACAAAAGGGCAATATAACTCACAAGAAAAGGTCTTTTATTTTCAAAATCGGGTAACCATTACCAATCCTGATTACCGGCTCTATTCAGATACTTTAAAATATACAACCGGCAATGAAACTGCATGGTTCTATGGGCCTACCAACATTATTACCGGAAGCGATAGTATATATTGTGAAAAGGGGTTTTATACCATGAAAGAAGGTAATTCGCTTTTTGAGAAAAATGCAAGTATCCATTCAAAAGGCAAATCGGTTCGTGCAGGTGAAATTCATTACAAACAGAAGCTTGGTGAGGCCCTGGTAAAACACAGGGTACGTATAGTTGACTCAACCGAAAATATTGTAATAACCGGTAATTGGGCAAAATACAACGATAAAACCGGGCGGATGATAGTTACAGACAGCGCACTGCTTGAGCAGAAATTCTCAGGAGATACCCTTGTGCTGCATGCCGATACATTGTATTCAATAACAGATACTACCATTAAGAAAAAACTGCTCCGTGCTTTTCACAAAGTAAAATTTTACACCCGTGATTTCCAGGGCAAATGTGATTCATTGACTTATCAAGAGCGCGACAGCCTGATGGAACTGTTTAAGAGTCCGGTGATTTGGAACAATGAAAATCAACTCAGTGGCGACAGTATAAAAATTCAAATGGCCAACCAGGAGATGCGCACCCTCTACCTGCGCAATGCCGGATTTATCGTATCCATTGAAGACAGCCTGCATTTCAACCAAATCAGAGGCAAGCATATTACCGGACATTTTGTTGCGGGCAAGCTCAAAACAATTGAGGTTCAAGGCAATGGGCAGTCTGTTTATTTCGCAAAAAACGATGCCGGAGAGTACATCGGTGTTAACAAAGCCGATTGCAGCAATATTCTGATTCAAATTGACAGTAGTAAAGTGCGCAGTATCAGCTTTTTAACAAAACCAGATGCTATTTTATATCCGGTTAATTCGTTAAGTCCGCAGGAGCTGCGCCTAAGAGGTTTTGCATGGTTTGGCCAAATGCGACCTTTAAACAGAAGAGATGTTTTCTACTGGCAGGAGAGTGCCGTACTACCAAAAACTTCCAGACGTAATAAGGCTAACTGAATTACAGATTCAATTATTTTGAATCAATACGTACTGCGGAGGTAACCCCTTTTACTTTCTTAATTTTACCAATCAATTCAGTTAAATGGGTGGTATCGTGAACAAAAACCATGATGGTACCCTCGAACACACCGTCGTGGCTGTCAAAGCTGATAGAGCGCATGTTGACGTTCAACTCGTTTGAAATAATCCGGGTGATATTATTCACTATGCCCACATCATCAATTCCAAGTACTTTGATACCAGCCATAAATGCCAGCTGTTGCTGGTTCATCCAGCGTGCTTTTACAATCCGGTAGGCATAGTTCGACATCAGACTAATTGCATTCGGGCAATTGGTTTTGTGTATTTTAATGCCCTCATTGATAGTAACAAATCCGAAAACTTCATCGCCTGGTATTGGATTACAACAAGGTGCCAGCTTGTAGTCAATGGTTTTCATATCTTCACCAATGACCAGCATATCTGCCTTCCCCCGAATTTCCTTTACAACATTTTCAAGCGTCGGCGGTTCTTTGGGTTTTTCGTCTGATTTGGTAAAACGCTTTCTTAATATTTTGTACCAACTGTTTTCGTCTTCACCTTTCCCGATTTTTGAAATATTATCAAGTTTGATTAAGCCTTCACCGATATTGAATAACAGGTCTAACTGACTGGGCATCTTATAGTGCCTTATCAGGTTGTTCATCACATCCTGGTCAAGGTTTATTTTGGCGCTGCGAAGTTTTCGTTCAAGCATTTCCTTACCGTCATCGGCAACACGCCGCTTTTCATCTTTCAAAGCGGCCTTAATTCTTGCTTTTGCTTTTGCTGTAACAACGAGGTTAAGCCAATCTTCTTTTGGCTTTTGTTTGCTCGAACTGAGTATCTCAATCTGATCACCACTTCTAAGGGTGTGGCTTAAGGGTACCAGCTTGTTGTTCACCTTTGCCCCGATACACGACATGCCGACCTCGGTATGAATATCAAATGCAAAATCAAGTGCTGAAGAGCCCAATGGCAGGGTGCGTAACTCTCCTTTGGGGGTAAAAACAAAGATTTCGTCTGAAAACAGGTTCAGTTTAAAATCATTGATAAAATCTAAGGCATTGCTGTCAGAAGCATCCATCATTTCACGGATACGTCCCAACCATTCATCTATGCCACTTTCATAATCGCTTTGTTCCTTGTACTTCCAATGGGCTGCATAACCTCTCTCAGCTATTTCATCCATGCGTTTTGAACGAATCTGTACCTCTACCCATTTACCGGTCGGGCTCATCACAGTTGTATGCAACGACTCGTAACCATTCCCCCGCGGGGTTGAAATCCAGTCGCGCAAACGGTCAGGATTGGGATGGTAAAGGTCAGTAATGAGCGAGTAAATTCTCCAGCAGTCTGCCTTTTCTGTTTCCGGCGGGGAGTCAACTATGATACGTATTGCAAAGATGTCGAAGATTTCCTCGAATGGAATTCCCTTGACCTTAACCTTATTAAATATTGAGTAAATTGATTTGGGGCGCCCTTTAATTTCAAACTTAAACCCTTGCTGGTTCAGGCTGTTCCGAATGGGATGGGTAAAGCGACTGATGAATCTTTTTCTTACTTCTTCGGTATTTTTTAACTTGGTTGTTATTTCTTCAAACACATCGGGCTGGGTGTATTTTAAACCCAAATCTTCCATCTCTGTTTTTATGGCATACAAGCCCAGACGATGTGCCAAAGGGGCGTATAAAAACAGCGTCTCCGAAGCGATTTTCAACTGCTTTTCCCTTGACATGCTATCAAGGGTTCGCATGTTGTGCAGCCGGTCGGCAAGCTTGATTAAAATTACACGTACGTCATCACTTAAGGTAAGCAATACCTTCCGGAAATTCTCGGCCTGAATTGAACTGCTCTGGTCGAAAACATTCTCGATCTTGGTGAGCCCGTCAATAATTTTTGCCTCCGTTTCTCCAAATAAACGCCGAATATCTTCAAGCGTTACTTCGGTATCTTCAACTGTATCATGCAGCAAAGCACAAATTACCCCCGTAGCACCAAGACCTATTTCGCTGGCTACTATCTGCGCAACGGCAATCGGATGGTAGATATATGGCTCACCCGATTTGCGGCGCATATCTTTGTGAGCATCCAAGGCCAAGTCAAAGGCCTTCCTGATTTGCTGTTTGTCTTGCTTGTTCAGCTTGCCGCTTAAAGCCCTTAACAAATCAGAATACCTTTTGAGAATTTCTTTCTTTTCCGCTTCCTGGTCCATGAGCACTACCGTCATAACAAAGTATTTATACCTTCTTATGCAAAAATAATGAAAACAAAAGCTTCTGAATTAATTCTGAACAGGTGTTATTAACCTAGGGATGTTGTACCACAAAGACACCGCTTACAACCTGACCATCAGTGCTTTGAACACGAGCAATATAGATTCCTGCCGGAATTTGTTTAATAGAAATGCTGCTGGATATCGCCTCCTGCTCTATCTGAATGCTTCGTACCACCCGCCCTGTTTGGTCTAATATTGTTACATGCTCAGCCCTGCCAGTACCTTGAAAGTAAAAGCGCAGCTCAATTTGCTCTGTTGCCGGATTGGGTAGAATACGCAATGACGCTTTACCCACACCTTTTGGCACTTCATTTACCGCCATAAGGCTTGAATCAAGCATTGCAAAAACATACTCGCCCGGTTTTAGGGTGTCAACAACAATATTCCCAAACATATCGGTAAGTGATGCCAGTGTGTTACGGGTTGCAGTTACTGCATGCCAGTCGTCGCGACTACTTCCACGGTGCAGCAGCACCAGTTTTGTTTCATCATAGTCGAAACCTGTATCCAACCATCCATTTCCATAACTGCCCAGGGGGCTTGGCTTACGGCCATTATAGGTAAACTTCGCCTGGGCATGGAAACCTTCAGGCATATTGCCCAGCACCCTCCAATACCTGTTGGGCGACAGCTTGTAGGCTGTGTTTTGTGACTTCAGCGGGTCGGGGGCGGCGAAATGATGTTCCACCCTTAAAAATGCTGAATCCTGCACTTGTTTAGTGTCAACCGTAACAAATGCCTCAGGCCAGTTGATATTCCCTGCTGTTGAAATGAAACCTTCACGGGCTGTTACCGTGTACGAAATTTTTTCATCACGATTCAGATATACCATCAAAGGCGCTATTGAACTGCTTATCTCAAGTGAATCTACCGGACCTGAAATACGGATAAGATGGTCTTCCAATTGCCCGGATACATCACGAATGCTAAGCAAAAATGGCACATTTTTGTACGTATGATTATTGCCGAATGCCGCCTGACTAAAGTGTACCCTATAGCGGTTTCCAGTGATTTTTTTCAATGAATCAATAGCAAAATGTGGCCATCCGGCAGTAAATATCCAGTCATTGAAAAAGTCATCCATAAACGACGCCCCTGCCCTGCTCATTGCTTCACGCAAATCTCCTGAAGTAGCATGTTGAAACGCTTTACTGTTCATATATTCACGAATACCGACATAGAACAAAGAATCACCCGCATAAGTACGCAGGTTATGGATAAGGTCGGCCGGTAAATCATACGCAGATTCACTATAGGTGTACTCAGTAGGTATGTTTGAAACCGGGTAAAAACCACCATTGCGGATATGGTTATATATTAGCAATTCAAGGTGGTTCTTACGCACATCTGCCTCGTACGATGCCTTGTCCTTCAACCACTCATCGAATAAAAATTCAGTGTACTTCGCAAAACCTTCATTGAGCCACATTTCAGATGCTGTTTCGCAGGTCACCAAATTGCCAAACCAGTGATGCGCCAATTCATGTGCCATTGTATGGTCACAACCATCAGCACCATAGCCTAACAAAAATCTTGGGAAAGCAATATTCGTGGCATGCTCCATTGCACCCGCCGTAAAAGGCACCATCACATACCCTACCCTGTCCCAACGATACGGGCCAAAATGGGCCTCAAATAAATGGAAGATGGGTTCAAGGTTTACAAAAGCCGCTTTCAACGCATTGGTATCGGCAGCAATGGCAGCAAGTACTACCGGAATCTTTGCATTGCTTATGGATTGAAAAGTATCGCGCAGCTCCTCAAAACTAGCTGAGGCAACAGAAGCCAGATAGGTAGGTATCTCACTGGTAAGTTCCCAAGTACGAATTCTGCGGTCAACAAGCAGGGTGTCATGCACCAATGTTCCTCCGGCATAAGCCACTAAATCGGGGCGCGTGCTTATCCGGCAGGTATAGGTACTTCGCTCTACAAAATTATCGAAACAGGGAAACCAGGCCCGGCCAAAATTATGAGGGTCTTCTACAAAGCTTACCCCAATGTTATATGTAAAACCGGGAGAAACATATAACCTCCCGAAATCCGCCTGGTTCACAAACGGACTGCCGCCATACCAAATACTTACAAGGCTTTCATCATTCTCGTTCAAGTTACTCACAAACTCAATACGCATCTTTTCACCTTGCCTGGTAAAACTGGCAAATCCCCCACCAATCTTCACAGAATCAACTTCATATCCTTTCAAATCGAGCACAATACGATTGATGCCATCTACTTTTGCTTTCAGATGCACATCAGTACGTGCTGCAATTTTTTGTTGATTGTCGTTAAGCAGATTTAAGTCAATGGTATAATGCAAAATATCAATGCTATCCGAACGGGTATCCAGGTAATCTGATGAACGGGTTTGTGCTGCAACATAAGCCGTAGTTAAAACAAACGCCGCCCCTGTTAGCAACAGACGGTTCAAGAAACATTTCATGGTAGCAAGAATTACAATTCTTCGCTCAGGGCATTTCCCAAAGCCATCATTTCAAGAGCAGTCAGCGCCGCTTCATCTCCCTTGTTTCCGTATTTTCCCCCACAACGGTCCAGGGCCTGTTGTTTGCTATCTACGGTTAGCACACCATAAATCACCGGTATGTTTTGCCTTGCACAAATAGCAGCCAATCCATTAGTAACTCCCTGACAGATATAGTCGAAATGAGGCGTCTCTCCCCTGATCACACATCCGATACAAATTACAGCATTGGTTGTGGTGATATCTAAAGCCATGCTTGTAGCGGAAATAAGCTCCCAGGCTCCTGGCACATAATGAATACGGATGTTACGAAGCCTTGCTCCTGATGCCACTAAGCGATCAATGCATGCTTTTTCAAGTTGGGCAGTAATCTCTCGGTTCCACTTTGCTACTAATACGGTAAAATGAAACTGATCTACATCAGGGATTTCAACCGATACAGCGGATGTGAGATTTTGATCTGCCGACGACATTATTTTGATTTTTGTTGCAACAGCCCCTCTGCCCTGGCTAAATACTTCTCAGCATCACGCGCTTCGTTGGTCTGGAAAAAGTCGGTACGAAGTTTTTTGTATATCTCAATCGCTTTTGCGTAATCCTTCTGGTCTTCATAGGCCAAAGCTGCCTTCATTAAAAAATAAGGCGTACTCATCTGATTTTCTTCCTTGCCAGCTGCTTTTACATACTGGTCAATGGCTTCCTTGGTTTTTCCCAACTCCATCAGCGCATCACCTTTTGCACCAATAGCAAACGATGTGGTAAGCATATCTCCACCTGAATAAGCATCCAATTGGTCAATAGCTTCCTGGTACTTGCCAGTGTTCAGCAAACAAATGCCGGCATAAAAATGCGCCAAATTACCTGTCTTTGTTGAACCATACTCCTCAATGATATTTAAAAATCCGGTAAAACTGGTATCTCCGTTTAAAGCCAGATTAAAAGAATCTTTCTCAAAATAAGCCTCTGCCTTAAAAATTGCTTCTTCTGCTTCCTTTTCAAGTGGCTTAACATAAAACTCACGATAGGCCATAAAAGCACCTACCACCAGAATCACTCCACCCAAAATACCAAGCAAGGTCTTCTGGTTCTTTTCAATGAAAAGTTCGGTTTTGGTGAGTGCATCTTCAACATTAACGATGGGGTCGTTGTTTTCTGTCTTGCCTGCCATATTGCTTTTTAGAATTTTGAGGGGCAAAAATAAGAGAAATTTGATATGAAAAAACATACCCCATCTTACGAACTATTCAAAATTCAGCAAATAGGGAAAAATATTGACGCCAATAGTATCCGGCCAATATTGCCTTCATAGAGATATTTCACAATTGCCGAACCAATTCATGTACCTTTACGGCATGTTTTTAAAAGCATTGCATCTGGTTCAGTTCAGAAGTTATCAGGCCATCAGCCTGCACTTCTCACGTCAGGCTGTGTTGATTACCGGACAAAACGGCACAGGCAAAACCAACCTGCTCGATGCAATTCACCATCTTTCATTCAGCAAAGGCTTTTTAAATCCGGTTGACAGCCAAAATATTCATGAAGATGAAGGCTTTTATGTTATTCGCTCAGAAATAGCCTCCGGCGATAAAGAATTTCAACTGCATTGTGGGCTGAAAAAAGGGCAGAAAAAGGTATTTAAACTCAACAACAAAGAGTACGAAAAACTGGCACACCATATTGGGAAATTCCCATTGGTAGTCATATCACCCCAAGACATCAACCTGGTGCTGGGAGGCAGTGAAGAGCGCCGCAAATTCATTGATACCGTTATCTCGCAGTATGACCCTGAATACCTGGCACACCTGATTCGCTACAACAAACTTCTGCAACAGCGAAATGCTTTTTTAAAGCAACCAGCACCAAACGAAGAATTACTGGATGTGCTTGACCAGCAACTTGTTAACGAAGCAGAACCCTTGTACACTACCAGGCTTCGTTTTCTTGAAATGCTTCAACCACTCTTTGCACAAAACTACCAATTGGTGAGCAACGGCGCCGAACAAGCCGGCTTATCGTACGATAGCAAGTTAGCTGAAAACGCAATGGCCACTTTGTTGCAACAAAACCGGCGAAAAGACATGCTTTTGCAGCATACCAGCGTTGGCCCGCACCGCGACGACCTCGAAATGAGCATTGATGGCTATCCGCTACGTAAGTTTGCAAGCCAGGGGCAGCAAAAAACCTTCCTTATTGCACTGAAACTGGCGGAGTTCGACTTGATTTATCAACTCAAAAATATTAAGCCATTTTTGCTGCTTGATGATATTTTCGAGAAATTAGACCAACACCGCATTACTGCCCTGATTAGTTTGGTGAATAACCAACATTTCGGACAGTTCTTTATCACCGATTCACATCCTGAAAGAGCCGCAGATATACTCAACAGCATACCTTGTGAATTTGACCATATTCGCCTGCCGGAGGAGGTGCCGCAAACCGTATGAAACGCAAAAGCAATGACCAGCCCCTGGCAGATGTTATTGACCATCTGCTACACCAGTACGGGCTTTCAGCGAAATACCGTGAGTTTAAATTACTGCAATCATGGGCTGAATTGATGGGGCCAATGGTTGCCAAACGTACCGACGAGGTTTATATCAGAGATGGGGTGCTTTTTGTGAAACTGAACTCTGCCAGCCTGCGCAATGAACTGAGCTACAACCGTAGTAAAATGGTAGAATTGCTGAATGAAGCCGCCGGAAAGCAAATCATTCATGACATCCAGTTCAAATAAGCTTACTCATGCCCTGGGGCGCCTGCTCCAAAACCGACATGCGGGCTTATGGCTCTATGCAGGCTGCGCGCTGTTGATCTCTGCGCAACTGCTTATCACCACCCATACTCACCCCAAGCAAGGCTGGCCTACCCTTTACAACAATTACGTTATTTTCGAACAAAGTTTTGTACACCTGTGGCATGGGCTCGACCTGTACCAGGCATACCCTGATAATTATTACGATTTATACAAATACAGTCCGGCATTTGCAGTTCTGATGGCTCCTTTTAGCATATTGCCTGATTTTATTGGCCTGCCACTTTGGAGCCTGCTCAATGCCCTGGTATTATATCTGGGTGTCAGAAAACTGTCTGTTATTTCGCTCAAACAGCAGAACCTGATGCTTTTGTTTCTTTTACCTGAACTGATAATAAGCCTTCAAAACGCCCAAAGTAACGCGCTGGTGGCGGGCTTGATGATTCTATCACTTCATTTTCTTGAAATCCGGAAAGCGCATTGGGCAACCCTGCTGCTTGCCATCGGAACAATGATAAAACTGTTTCCGGTGCTGGGCTTTCTGCTATTGCTGCTCTATCCCCGCTTTTGGCGCTCAGTTGCCTGGACTGCATTCTGGATACTCATTTTATTATTACTGCCTATGGCAATCACGGGCTGGCACAGTTTTATGGCTTTATATATGTCATGGTTTGAACTGCTTCAGGCCGACCACTCTGCAAGCACCGGCTTGTCAATCTTTGCCTGGTTAGAAGCCTGGTTTGGCGCTATGCCCGACAAAAACATCCTGCTGGGCATAGGTGTTCTGCTGTTACTGGCAAGCTTCATTCGCCCGGTGTTTTTGAAAAAAAATGCAGCTGACCAATATGCCCTGCTTGCGCTGCTAATGATATGGACTGTTATTTTCAACCACAAAGCCGAATCGCCAACTTTTATCATTGCAGTAGCAGGTGTTGGTCTTTGGTATTTTAGCCGGAAAGCAGATGCGTTCACAAGTAGCCTACTCATCTTAACGCTGGTTTTTGTGAGCTTATCACCCAGCGACCTGATGCCTGCTGCCTGGAAGAATGGTTGGCTTAAATCCGGTGTCTGGAAAGCATTTCCCTGTATATTAGTCTGGGCAGTTATCAGCTTCGAACAATTGTCAGGCCGCAGCCTTTCAGGGCAGCTAGCCTCCCGATTTCAACCATTGAAATAGAAAATTCCTACTTTAGCAGAAAAGCACTTGAACTACCTCGCACATCTGTACCTTTCAGGAAACGATACCGATTTGTTAATCGGTAACTTTATTGCTGATGCTGTAAAGGGCAGACAAATCAATGCGTTTAGCGAGAAGATTCAGGCGGGTATCAAGCTTCACCGGCAGATTGATATGTTCATGGATGCCCATCCTATCATTGAAAGAGGAAAAGAAGCCTTGCGACCCAAGTTTCAAAAATTCTCAGGAATCGTAATGGATGTTTTTGCCGACCACTTTCTGGCAAAAGATTGGGACCTTTATTCTAATATAAGTCTGCCTGAATTTGCTGAGAACACCTACCAACTTTTACACCAGCATAAAGACGGTTTTCCTGAAAAATGCAGGTACACTTTGCACTACATGAGCATGCAAGACTGGTTGAGTAATTACCAGCATATTGAAGGCATTAGGCGCGCCCTTACCGGACTTGCACACCGCAGCTCTTTTCGCTCCGGTATGGAAAATGCACACAAAGAACTTGAACGGCACTATATGTTTTACCATAATGTTTTTCATGAATTCTTACCGGAAGTCATCTTGTTTGTTGATAACAACAGAAACGTTAATTACCGTGATCTGCTGATTGGGTAAGTATAATACCTATATACATATTCATAGAACGTTGAATTTCCATTCTGACTGAATCAACCCGGCTAGCCAGATTCACTCACCCCTTAAGCTTTTGAAATAAAATATTGAACAAATGGTATCAGTACTTGCGGGAGAAAAAGGTAGTTTTTACCTCTATACCCCCTCTGGACACCAATATAAATGACGATATTCACGAACTCAATTTTTGGCAATCAATAAATGGCTAATAAAATTTCACTTTCCCGTTTGGAAACTTTCCTTTTTGATGCATGTGACATCCTGAGAGGTAACATGGACGCATCAGAATACAAGGAATACATCATTTCCATGTTGTTTCTGAA
>JAIBAI010000058.1 GCA_019695235.1 Bacteroidia bacterium
AAAATAGCCTGGGGCGACCCCAACTTCATGAAGGTTAGCCAACCCGCCAGCGATAAGCCAGAAAAATCATTGATGCTTGATTATACCCCCGGAAGCTGGCAAAAACACCTGTCTATCAGCGCCCTGTCGAAAAAAGCTTGGCAAGAAAAAAACACCGCCATCCAATGGGGAAACCTCCTGCATACAGCCCTCTCAAATATCCGGTCAGAAAAAGAAATCGAACCCGCAATGCAACGAATGCTCAATGCCGGACTCATCGCCACTGACGAACTGGCCGGGTTGACAGAGAAAATAAAAGCTGTTATTCAACTCCCATTGATTAACAACTATTTCAAAGAAAACCTGCACGTACGAAACGAGAAATCACTGCTCCTGCCTGATGGCAAATCTATCCGTCCCGACCGCGTTGTAGAACTTGAAAATTATTGGGTTGTGATTGACTATAAAACAGGCGAACCTGACGCAAATCACCGTGAACAAGTCCAATTGTATATGCGACAACTTTTAAATCTGAACCCCAAACCCGCGAAGGGCTTCCTGGTCTACCTTCATGCCTCACCCTACGCCGAAATGGTTCAAGCCCCGGATTCATAGGGGCGCCTTATTGCATCACCCTGGGCCAGCCTTGCCACTACCGCCGCATCCACCTGTTCACACACAGGTAACCGGCCTAAAACCGGAACCCCTCCTGCAAAATGCATTATTGAGGCCTCTGTCTCGGGATGCTCCGCCCCGTTAAATACAATGCCCGCAACAGGAATACCCCTGTTAAACAGCACCTCCAGGCTCAACAGCGTATGATTGATGCTGCCCAGGTAATGGCGACTTACCAAAATCACCGGCAAGCGCAGATGTTGAATCAAATCAACAACCAGCAAGCTTTCATTTAATGGCACCAACAGGCCTCCTGCACCTTCCACAATCAGGGTATTAGCTGTCTCAGGTAAGATAAACCGCGCTAACTCTATGGTAATACCTGCTCTGACAGCAGAGGCATCCGGAGATATCGGATAGGGCAAACGATAACTTTCAGCATGAAACTTGCAGCCAGGATTACTAACCACCCGCCTGACCTCCATACTGTCAGAATGCTCTAAACCACCCGACTGTACTGGTTTCCAGTAATCCGCACCCCAGGCCTGACATAAAACTGCTGAGGCCAGTGTCTTCCCTACATCCGTACCAATACCGCTTACAAAATAGGCTTTCACCGCACAAAATGATGCAAGGCAAGGCGATAACCTTCCAAGCCAAAACCAAAAATAACCCCTGCAGCACCTGCTGATATATAACTTTCATGCCTGAAAGGCTCGCGGGCAGCCACATTGCTGATATGCACTTCAACAACCGGCGTTTTAATCGCCTTCACAGCATCACCTATTGCCACAGAGGTATGCGTATATCCTCCGGCATTCAAAATAATACCATCGGCCTTAAAACCCCATTCATGCAGGTTGTCAATGAGTTCACCCTCTGTATTCGATTGAAAATAAGTAATGTGCAAGTCTGGGAAATCACGCCTAAGATGCCCTAAAAAGGCTTCGAAATCCATGTTTCCGTAAACTGATGGCTCTCTTCGGCCAAGAAGGTTTAAATTTGGCCCGTTCACAATGTGGATATGCTGCATGCGGTGAAATTACAACAGAAATGGATTGGTCTTCCACTTTAAAAGGTTTTACAGCCTATCTGCGCCTTGAAAAGTCGCTTTCTCCCAATTCGGTGGAAGCCTATCAACGTGACGTAGAAAAGCTCTGGCAGTACTTTCAGGCACATCAGCTCAGTACTGCACCTGAACAAGTAAGTGATAAACATATCCGTGATTTGATAAAATGGGCCGGCGAATTAGGCATGCAGGCGCGTTCACAGGCCCGCATGATTTCCGGAATAAAAGCTTTTTACAAATACCTGCTGCTTGAAAATCTGATCCCCAACGACCCTTCAGAGCTCATTGAAGGCCCGAAACTGGGGCGCAAACTGCCCGATACACTCGATGTGCACGATATTGATGCCCTTATCGCGGCAATTGACCTGAGTAAACCCGAAGGCGAACGAAACAGAGCCATCATCGAAACACTTTTTAGTTGCGGACTGAGGGTCTCTGAATTAGTAAATTTGAAAATTTCAGCACTTAAACTTGAAAATGGGTTTATTGTAGTTACCGGAAAAGGCAATAAAGAAAGGGTTGTGCCGGCCGGAAAACTGGTTAGCAAACTGCTTGTTAATTATATCGGCCAGGTGCGAGTGCATTTACCTCAGATAAAAGGCGAAGAAGATTTCGTCTTTCTGAACCGCCGTGGCAAACACCTTTCAAGGGTTATGGTGTTTTTGATGATTAAAGACCTGGCGAAAAAAATAAAACTCAGTAAAACAATAAGTCCACATACTTTCAGGCATTCATTCGCAACTTCATTGGTTGAGGGCGGCGCCGACCTGCGTGCCGTACAGGAAATGCTCGGCCATGAAAGCATCACCACCACTGAGATTTACACTCATCTCGACCGTGAATTCCTGCGCCAGGTAGTTCGCGACTTCCACCCGAGAGCCTGAGAAACCAAGGCCTGCCACCAAAAGAATGCTTTATTTATACACTCACCGTTTTCCCGGGATTGAGAATACCTGTCGGGTCAAACACCTGTTTCAACCCGCGCATCAAGCTCAATTGCCTTTCGTCAAAAACTATATCCAGATAAGGCCTTTGCACAAGCCCAATCCCATGTTCACCACTTAAGGTACCACCTAACGACTTAACCAACTCAAAAATTGCCCGAATCCCCTTGGGCAACTCTTGCTGCCAGTGGGCTTCATCCATATCACCCTTCAGAATGTTCACGTGCAGGTTGCCATCTCCGGCATGGCCATAGCAAACCGACCTGAACCCATACTCCTTGCCAATAAGCTTCACCCCTTCAAGTAATTCAGGCAATGCTGCCCTGGGAACCACTGTATCCTCCTCCTTGTAAATTGAATTCGCCTTCACAGCCTCAGCCACACTACGCCTTAACTTCCACAAATCCGCCTTTTGGCTTTCGGTTTCTGCAAACAAAATCTCCCCGCACTGGTGTGCCTCCAATACCGGCATAATGCGCTCTAAATCGTTCATCATCGCCGCATCATCTGAACCGTCCAGCTCAATTAATAAATGCGCCTGATCGCCTTCTGCCGGCTTTATCTTAATCTCCGGCTTGAACTTCAATGTGAAATCAATGGCATCACGCTCCATAAACTCAAGTGCTGAAGGACAAATCCCAGCCTTAAAAATGGCAGATACCGCCGAACAGGCATCCCGGGCCGAAGAAAACGGTACAAGAATAACTTTTTGTATTGCCGGATAGGGAACCAGCCTAAATACAACTTCGGTAATAATGCCCAAGGTACCTTCTGAACCAATCAACAACTGCGTAAGATTGTAACCCGTCGAATTTTTTAGCACCCTAGCACCTGTGCGGATAATATCACCAGATGAAAGTACTACTTCAAGTTCAAGCACGTAATCTTTTGTTACTCCATACTTTACAGCTCTGGGGCCGCCCGAATTATGTGCCAGATTGCCCCCAATAAAACAGCTTCCCCTGCTTGATGGGTCAGGGGGATAATACAATCCTTTTGCCTGTACAGCTTCCTGAAACACTTGTGTTACAACGCCTGTTTGCACTCTTGCCTGCAAGTTCTGCTCATCAATCTCAAGAATCCGGTTAAACCGCTCCATTGATAAAATAATCCCCCCTGCAACAGGCAACGCAGCACCACTTAATCCAGTACCTCCGCCCCTTACTGTAACACAAATACCCTGATGTGAACAATAATTGAGCACCTTACTAATTTCATGTACATCACCAGGTTTTATTACAAGATCAGGCAAAAACACCAGGTTCTCTGTTTCATCATGCCCATAAGCCTGCCGTACCTCAGCCTGGTCAGCTACAAAGGCCTCGCCAAGCAAATTGTTGAAGAATTGCTTATCTGACTGATCGGGCGCCTTAAAATGCTTTTCCATAGGTTCTCCCTTAAAGTTAAAGTAATTGCCGGATGTTCGGCTGCTTCTTAAAGCATAAGCATTAAAACAAATGCCCCATCTTGTTACGCTTGGTCTCAAGATAGGATGCATTGTGCTCATTTGGCTTTATTACCAGGGGTACATTTTCTACTATCTCCAAACCATAACCAACCAGTCCGGCACGTTTGGTAGGATTGTTGGTAATCAGCCGCAACTTGCGTACCCCCAAATCACGTAAAATCTGCGCACCTACACCGTAATCACGCTCATCAGGCTTGAAACCAAGCTTTTCGTTGGCCTCTACGGTATCCAGCCCCTCTTCCTGCAAACGATAGGCTTTGAGCTTATTCATCAGGCCTATTCCCCTGCCCTCCTGGTTCATGTAAACTATAACTCCTTTTCCCGCAGCTTCAATCATCTCCATAGCAGCATGCAACTGCGGACCACATTCACAACGGCATGAACCGAAGATATCCCCGGTTAAACAAGAGCTATGTACCCTTACCAACACCGGTTCTTCCGGGCCCCAGTTTCCTTTAACCAATGCCAGATGCGGCTGGTCGTTGGTGGTTTGGGTGTAGGCTACCATCTGAAAACTCCCCCTTTCAGTAGGAAGCTTTACCTCTACCTCCCGTTTAATCAGTGTGTCGTGCTCTAAACGGTATTTTATCAGGTCTTCAATTGAAATAATCTTGATGCCAGTTTTCGCTGAAAGCTCCATTAACTCCGGAAGCCGTGCCATGCTGCCATCTTCATTCATGATTTCTACCAGCGTACCCGCCGGTTCAAATCCAGCAAGTCTGGCAAGATCTACCGCTGCCTCCGTATGCCCGGTACGCCTTAATACCCCGCCACTCACGGCTTTTAAAGGGAAAATATGCCCGGGACGTGCCAAATCCTCCGGCTTGATTGCCGGATCAACCAAGGCACGAATTGTTTTTGAACGGTCAGATGCAGAAATACCACTGGTGCAACCATGACCAATCAAATCAACAGATACTGTAAATGCTGTGTGGTGAGAAGAAGTATTCTTTTGCACCATCATATCCAACTGAAGCTGCGAACAACGCTCTTCGGTAAGCGCCACACAAATTAAGCCCCGCCCGTGTTTGGCCATAAAATTTACCAGTTCCGGACTTGTACTGCGTGCCGCAGCAATGAAATCTCCTTCGTTTTCTCTGTTTTCATCATCCACCACAATCACCAGTTTGCCTTCACGAATCTCGCGAATCGCCTCTTCTATAGTATTCAATTTCAACATTTTAATCAGTCATTTTGTAAAATTACACCGCTTCTTTCTCGCCTTCCTCCAAAATTTTGCACAAAGCCTCATTTTGCTGCTGCCAACTAAACCGCTCTACCATCAGGGCACGAGCATTTCTTCCTAATTGCAATGCATATTCGGTATTCGACAACAGGTAAATAGTAGCCTCTGCTACCTTTTGAGGGGTATCAGCTACAAACAAGTGCTTTCCATGTTCGGCGCCTATCGCATTGTTTGCAAGTGAACTGGTAATTACGGGCATGCCCATTGCCATCGCCTCTAATATCTTGTTTTGCATACCGATACCTATTTGCATAGGTGCCACAAAAACACGTGCCTGCTTGTAATACGTACGTAAATCATCCACCCAACCGGTCAATTGCAAATGCTTTGCCCTTAATCTTCTTAATGAACGTGCCGGGTTCTTCCCGGCGGCCACCAATTGAACATGAGGCAAGTCTTTCTGTAACAAGGGAAACACCTGTTCAATCAGGTAATGCACACAATTAACGTTCGGCTCATACTGCATATTCCCGGTGAAAAGCAAATCAATCGAACGGCTTCCCGGTTCGGGCATATAATGGTTGGTGTCAACTCCATTGGGCATTATCGTCCAGACATTGTTGTCGCAACCACTAATATAGCCAGCGTCTTGAGCAGATATAATTGTACGGATATCAAAATCATTTAAAACGGCAGTTTCATACGCTTTCATTCTCCGAAATTCCTCCCTTAACAACAAGCGTTGGTAAAAGGGTGCAACATTTATGCGCCGCTCTATTCCTTTTGAAAATGCATCCTGGTAATCAATCACTTTTTTGCAGCCCTGAATATGTCGGCTATACTCTGCCATTCTTGCCAACTGACAATACACCAGGTCGGGCTGCACTTTATTGTAAAACGCTTCAAAATGCTTCTGTACTTCGGATGAATGAAAATAAGCCACCTGAAAAGGAAGTTTGCCAAATAAATTGGTCGCCAATCTGCTGAAAATGCCCAAAATACCAATTGGCATAACATAAACTTCCTTGCAAAACTCCTTTAACCTCACTAAGTCATGCGCAGGCACCTCCCCTTCACTCAAGCAGAACACATACACCTCATTTTGCTTTGCAAGGCCTTGAAGCTGATACCAGGCACGCAGTTTATCCCCCTTATCGGTAGGCCAGGGGAATCTCGAAAGTGTGACAAGGATTTTCAAACTATGGACAAACTTTTATAAAAACTCAGCAATTGCCTGGCCAGTTGTGCCGTATCGAAATGCGCTGCTGCAAATTTACGGGCATTTTCTGATATTTCACCGCAAAGTGCCGGATCTGCGAAACATTGAATCAGCTTTTCTGCAAATTCTACCTCATCAGAAGCAATCAACAACTCTCTTCCATCAGCTACTCCTAACCCTTCCGCCCCTATTTTAGTTGTCAATATTACCTTACCAAGTCGCAAGCCTTCAATAATCTTTACCCGGATGCCACTTCCACTCAGTAAGGGCACAATCATTATACCATGTGAAAGCATATATGTTGCCGCATCCGGAGCTGAATCAAGCTGAATTGCCTCCTGGTGTTCTGCCGGAACAATACCCGCTGGCATACCATGCCCGGCAAGATGCAACTTGATACCCGGCACCTCTGCTTTCACCCTGGGAAACACCTTTTCTATAAACCACTCAACCCCTTCCTTATTTGGATACCAGTTCATCGCACCCAGATGAAAAATTTTTCTCCCTTCTGTCTGCTCAGGTAGTATTTCCGGTGCCTTTAAACTAGTGCCTATGCCAATTACTGTTGCCGGTGTTTGAACCCCTAACTTTTTAAATGCTTGCAAATCGGTATCCGACATCACCACCAAGCCGTCAACCTGTGAGGCAATGGCAATTTCTTCACGCTTCAAACGGGCTGATTGTAGCTTCAGATATGGGGATAGTAGTCCATGCCGCCCTGATTTTGCAACGCGTTCCCAAATAAGGTACTCAACATTATGGGCACGTAGAATGATCCTGGCCTTGGTCATGCTTCTTAATTCGGCCAAAAACCCCAATACAAAAGGCCCCTCAGCCTGAATGATATCAAAGTTTTCTTTTGCAAGTATTTGCTCTAAAGCTTTCATGAGTGCAACTTTCTTGAAACGCTCAAGATGATATGAGCCGGATTGCAACAGATTCAGGGCAGCCCCTGAAACCCGTATGTTCGTATCGAGAAAAACCCGATGGTGTACAAAGGGGTAATTATCGGGTACCTGCGCAGGAAATGGATGACCGGGTGTTTCTACCATCAACTGTGTGAGCGCTGCTCCGGCTGTTGCCAAACCCTCTGCCAAATTCATCATGGCAAGCTTACCCCCATCAAATGGCGGAAATAATGGCTTTGGGCATATCTGCAGTACTTTCAAATTTACAGCCTATTTCTTTCTAATAATTAGCTTAACAAGGCCTGAACCCATCCGAACATACAGGTCGCGGTCGAAAAGCGGAGAATCATGGGTTGCTTTCCAGGTAATAAAAATACCAAGCGGCAATAAAATATATGTCGAAAGCCACATACCGTTAAAAGCCGATAACACACCTTCACGGGCCAGTTTCTCGCCGGTAATAGAAATCATATAATATGCTACAAAGAAAATCAGTGAAATAACCACCGGCATGCCCAAGCCACCTTTACGAACTATTGCACCCAAAGGTGCCCCAATTAAGAAAAGCAGCATACAAGCCACCGACAAGGTAAACTTGCGCTGCCATTCAATAGCATGGCGGTTAATGCGCTCTTTTTGTTCTTCCAGGTTGCGACTGGTAAACTCAAGGGTGCTTCTGCTGCTACGCAAGCCATTGAGGGCTGTTTCGATCAAACGGTTTTGCTCATGCTTTGAGAAGTTTACGAGTAAATCAGCGCTGTTCACCTTTTTCTTACGTGTTTCTATAATACCCTTATCAACTGCAACAACGGCCGTACTTACCCCGGGCCGACTGTCGGCAAGCTCATTGGTAGTACTGTCGGGGCTAATCTTATGAAGTATTGCGTCGTTCTCAGTTGTAACCAGTACCGGGCTTGAGTTTCCCGATGGCCTGGTAGTGTATGATGCGTTCTTTTCAAAAAACTGACTGCGGAACAATTGCCTGATAAGCTGCTTCTTTTCTTTTGCAAGTTCCATTTCAAGCGTGTCGCTGGCAAGGCTGAGCTGACTTAAATTCAGCATCTGGTAGTTCTTCTTGAACAAACTTTCATCTGTTTGCGGCAAGGTAAACATCAAACGGTCGAAACGAATAATATCTTCAGCAAAATGCTCCCTTAAGAAAGGATAATTGCCGCTTCTTTTTTTGCCAGGCTCTGCTTCGGTATATGAATGCCCGTTCTTTAGTCTGAATTCAAGGTAACGTTTATCATCCGACATACCTATCACCGCCTTTTCGGCAATAATAAGACGCTCATTGCCCGCATGCCGGCTGTGGTCGTAAATCATTACATCTTTCAACTCCTTGCCGTCACGGCTTTTATTGCCAATCCGAATAACATAATCCTGCAAGTCGCTATTGAAAATTCCGGGTTTAATATTGAGTTCCGGCCGCTTGTCACGAATGTCATTCAGCAGTGTGCGCATTTTCAGGTTCGCCACCGGCAGAATGTTGTTTGAAAAATAAAATGCAAGAACACTTAAAAAAACACAAAGAATAAAAACAGGGCGCATGGCCCTTTGCAGTGAAATACCCGAAGCCTTAATGGCTGTCAGCTCCATGTACTCACCCAAATTACCATACACCATCAACGACGATAACAATATCGCCAAAGGCAGCGCCATCGCCACCATGGTGGTTGACACGTAAGCCAACAACTGAATAATCGTAAACCAATCTAAACCCTTGCCTACCAATTCATCTACGTATTTCCATACAAACTGCATCAGCAGTATGAATACCGCAATGAAAAAGGTGAGGATAAATGGCCCTAAGTAAGAGCGAAGTATAAAGAAATCTAGGCGTTTCAAGCAGAACTAATACTGCAAAGATAAGGCTCAGGACCCAATCACACTATGCAATTTCTGAATTGCTGAATTCCAGAATAAATTCGTTTCATCCACGTCATCTGCATCAGCATGGTCGGTTATCATCAACGCCAACTCAGAGGTGATATCATCAACTTCAAGGCGCAACTCAAAGAACGAACTCTCCGGCCCATCAAGCCAACGATACCGAACAAAAGAATTTTCTTTCAAGGCAAGTCGCCTGGCTTGTTGCTCTGAATCCTTGTTCCATATAAATGAATATACATCACCCCGGATGTTTACATTGTCGCAAAACCATTCCGACAAACCACTTGGTTCGGTAAGAAATGAAAACAATACCCCTGGTGAGGTGCGCAAAATGTATTCGCGTTCAATTTTTACCTGCTTCTTCATAGACCTTGAATCTTGCGATAATACGAAAAGAAGGGTACCTTTCAAACATTTCACCGCAAATAATGATAACGCCCTGTCTATTAGGCACTTAATTAACAGGCTGCGTTTATGTTCTTTTTTGGCATGCTGCTTGCCATGCATTTAGAAAATTGAATGCCATGAAAACCAGCCTGCTTACTTTGCTTTTCAGCTCATTGATGCTTACACAATCTAACGCTCAGGTAATCATTAGTCAAACAACCGTAACCACAACTACCTACCACCCTAGCCCCTGGCAAACTAACCATCACCACTACCCCCGCCCGGTTTTTAAGCCTCGTCAGCTACCCTTGCGTGCTGCAATGCCTTTACAAACAGCTTATTCGCCAGTTTGCCTGCAAACCGAACAATTCGCCAGAATTTTACAATCTATAGCCAGTCAACCTTTTGAATCATCAAGGCTTCAAATTGCCAATCAGGTATCAGCTTCTAACGCATTGACTTCTGAACAGGTGGCTGCCATCATGGGCGTTTTTTCTTTTGAATCAACCCGTCTCGATTTTGCCCGTATGGCTTACCATCGGGTGATTGACCCACAGAATTACTTCATTGTAAACAATGCATTTAGGTTCAGTTCAAGCATTGATGAACTTTACCAGTACATTATGTAAAGCAACAGGTTCAACACAATTCACAGGCTGTCTGACGCAAATCTGACAGCCTTTTTTGTTTTTTCCGGATTTGCTGTACTTTGGCAGTGTACTTCTGACACTTAAACCATGGTCACCGCCTCCAACAATACTGGTAAAGCCAATCCGCCTGTTTTGCGTTCACTCAGCGTATCGCAGATTATTAACATGAGTTTTGGGTTTTTGGGCATTCAGTTTGGCTTTGCACTTCAAAATGGGAATGCTTCTGCAATTCTCCAGAATTTTGGAGCGCATGTAGAAGAATTGTCCTGGTTTTGGCTGGTTGCACCGCTTACAGGGATGATTGTACAACCCATCATCGGTCATTACAGCGACAAAACATGGAACCGTATGGGCCGAAGGAAACCCTACTTCCTGATTGGTGCACTTATTTGTTGTATTGCCTTGATTTTGCTGCCCAATTCAGGCTTTTTCATGGTAGGCAAGTCGGCATTGTTTCTGGGAGCTGCCTTTTTAATGCTGATGGATGCTTCCATCAATGTTTCTATGGAACCATTTCGTGCATTGGTTGCCGATTTGCTTCCTGACAAGCAAAGAACGCTTGGCTTTTCTATCCAGACTGCTTTAATCGGACTTGGAGCGGTGCTGGGTTCATGGCTACCTTCTATACTTGCGTACTTTGGCATTTCGTCATCTGCCCCTGCCGGAATGGTTGCAGATAACGTGATTTACTCATTTTATATAGGTGCCCTTGTATTTATCGGTGCCATTTTGGTTACTATTTTCAAAACCCGTGAAGACCCTCCGGAGATATATGAGCAAATTCATGGAAAAGCTGATGTTGACAAGAAAGGCGGCCTGATGAATATTCTGGATGATTTCAAGAAAATGCCCAAAACGATGCGCCAGTTAGGTCTTGTTCAGTTCCTGAGCTGGTTTGCGCTTTTCAGTATGTGGGTATTTACAACACCGGCTATTGCGCATCATATCTATAAACTACCTATTGAAGATACCTCATCTGACACTTTCAGGGCTGCCGGTAATTATGTGGGCTTTATCTTTGGGATATACAATGGAGTATCAGCCATTTACGCGCTTTTACTCCCCTCAATTGCTGCACGTTTCGGGCGCAAAAGAACCCATGCATTTTCACTTATCTGTGGTGGTATAGGCCTGATTAGTATGTACTTCGCCCCCGACAAGGAGTTTTTGATTTTCTCAATGGTTGGGGTTGGCCTTGCCTGGGCAAGCATACTAGCAATGCCTTATGCCATCCTGGCCGGCTCTATTCCTTCAGGAAAGATGGGTGTGTATATGGGCATCTTCAACTTCTTTATCACCTTCCCACAAATTGTTAATGGTATTTTCGGTGGTCCGATTGTGAAGCATGTGTATCAGAACAATGCCATTTATGCCATTTTCCTCGCCGGAATTTTCCTCATTCTCGCTGCTGTTGCCTCACTGTATGTGCAAGATGCCACGGCTATCAGGATGCAAAAAACAAAGACGTAATTTAATCTTCAGGTTCAGCCTGCTGTCCGGCTCCCTTGCCTAATTTACGCAGTAGTTCAAGCTTAAAATCACGCTCTGCCTTGTAAAGCATGATGATTTTCTTCACCGAAATAATCTTTTTAAGTTCCTGTTGGTATTTGCGCTGTAAATCAACTACCTGCTGTTGCGAAGAGAGTTCATCATTGAGCAGCTTGTCGGCTTCCTGATCACTGATAAAAGCTAATTTATCAATAGCATCACGGCGTGCCTTGTTTTGCGTTTTCTTCAGGTTCTCCAGCTCAGCGGTAAATTTGTTATATACCGGCCAAAAGTTCTTTGATTCTTCGGGAGTAAAAGCAAGTTTTTCGCTGATATAGCTTACCCGCTGTTCCCTGATACGTTCACGGGCGGCATTGCGTTCTTTTTTCTTTTCCGTTTGGGCTGCCAGCGGAAGGGTTGCCAGCAATAGCACCACAAACATGTATCTTTTCATAGGGTTATTGTATTGGATGTTCTGAGATTATTTCGTCTAAACTGAGTTCCTGGTCGAGCAAAAATTCACATACCACTTCTGATTCGTCAGATTCTTCAAGCAACTGGCG
>JAIBAI010000015.1 GCA_019695235.1 Bacteroidia bacterium
ACATTGAAAAAGCAATTTACCCGCTTTGCGAAACTGGCCTTGTTTTTCACCTTCCTTGTAACGCTGGCTGGTTCTGTAGTTCGTATGACCGGTTCGGGCATGGGTTGCCCTGACTGGCCACGTTGTTTTGGGTATTATATTCCTCCCAGCAACCCTGCACAGCTTGATTTTCACCCCGAACATGATTACCGAAAGGGGATGATGATTATAAAAAACGACACCTTGTGGAGGGCTTTGAATGACTTTCGTTCAGGTAATGGCTTTGACCATGCCAATTGGGAGAAATACCCTAAGCACGACTATGCCAAATTCGTCGTTGCCCACACCTGGACTGAGTATATTAACAGGCTGAGCGGCGCCACAATGGGACTGGTGGTTCTAGGCTTGTTTATCACTTCTTTCGTCTGGTACAGAGAAAAGCCCTTACTAACAATGCTTTCTACCGGAATGTTGCTGCTTACCGGCTTTCAGGCCTGGCTGGGGGCTTTGGTTGTTTCATCACATCTGGCACCGGTAAAAATAACCATTCACATGCTTGCGGTGCTGGTGCTATTGGTACTGATTCAGTTAATTTTGAAGATAAATCGTCAGCTACAAGCACCAATTCAAAATGCGCAAGCTCACCAAATAGCTACTTCACAGCCAATTGTATTCACATTGAGAAATTGGTTCTTGCTGGCCCTGTTGTTAACCACCGTTCAAATTGTATTGGGTACAGAAGTAAGAGAAGCGATTGACCAGATTGCCAGCAACGCCGGCAATACAGGTCGTGAAACCTGGGTGAATCAATTGCCATTCACCTTTTATATTCACCGCTCCTTTTCTATTCTGTTATTATTGATTAATGGCTGGCTGCTTATCAAGGCTAGACAAAGCGGCAATCAACGTACAGGTAGTTTTGCCCTAATTGCTATCTGCATACTTGTAATGGAAGTTTTAGCAGGGATTATACTGAGTTATGCAGACTTTCCTGCAATTGTACAACCCCTGCATCTGCTGTTAGGCCTTATGCTCTTTGCGGCACAGTTTGAATGCTGGCTTTCTTTGGGAAAGGACCAAATCAGTGAATCACCAAGCGCTTGATTTCGCGCTGCTGGTTTCGGTTATACAGCACCACCCAGTAGGCACCGGCGGCAAACTCGCTGACAGATACCTGCTTTTGACCCTGTCCGCTCATCTGTAGAGCGGTAGTGTAAACCAGTTGACCGGCATAGTTATATAGCTCAAGCCGGCTGAGCAGTTCAGCTTGCTCACCCAACTTCAAAATCACATAATCACTTGCCGGATTGGGCAATATTTCCCAGCTAAGCCCAAAACCAGGGTCATGAATACCCAATAGCTTTTTCACGATGATATCCATGTTGATGGTATCATTTCCGCAGTCGTTGGTTACAATAAGTGTTACCGGATATGTATCATCAAAGGGATAGGTGAAAATCGGATTTTCTTCGTTAGAGGTGTTCCCCCCGCCAAAATCCCAGAAAAACTTCCGGCCATATTGCGAAGTGCTTGTGAACTGTACCGAGTAGTTAAAGAATGGCTGGCCGTAAGTGAAGTTCGCCACCGGTACATAGTTCTGGGTAAAATGCAAAGTATCAGAGGTAGCCTGGCATCCACTTACATCGGTAATGGTAAGGTAATAATCGCCTGGTTGGTTGATGCGGGCATTGCGGGTAGTATCACCGTTCGACCACTGGTACCGGGCAAATGCATTTACTGATTCAATTACTGCCTCATGACCTTCACAAATCAGTGTGTCTTTAGTCATGATGGGAACTTCAGGGGTTTGCCCCGGAAATACCTTGGTGGTATCAGAACTACCTGCACAACCATTAGCATCAACGGCATGCAACACGAAGCTTCCCGGAGCAGAAACGGTAATCGTTGGCGTAGAGGCTCCACCGGTCCAGCTGAACTCAGTTAAACCAGGCGTACCACTAAGTACGATTGGCCCGCCGCACAGGTACAGATCACCTTGTGGCAGAATGTCAACTTCGGCAGCCGTTGTTCGAATAATTTCCATTGGGTCAGATGTTACAATGCAACCCAGTGAATCAGTGGCAGTTACCTCATAGCTTCCCGGGTTGTTCACCACAATAAAAGTATCACTTGATGCCGTGCTCCATTGAATATTGGTAAAGTCTTGAGGAATACTTAATTGGATAGGGCCATTGCACAGATTATTTACATCCGGATTGCGTGTAATACTGATTCCGGCAGGTTCTTTCACATTGATATATACATAGGCAGAATCTCTACACGAACCTTTTTGACCAATTACTTTTAATGTAGTATCACGTGTAGGTGAAACCGTTGGGTTCTCACAACTACTACAATTGAGCAGTGATGGATGGCTCCAGATATAGCTTTCAGCTCCGGTAACACTCAGTTGAATTGAGTTTCCGGCGCAAACTTCCGGCTGTTCAGGTAAGATACGTGGCTTACATGCAGGGGCAAACGGCCTGAAGCCCAGCTTAGATACGGGCCGTGGAATAAACCAATACATCCCGTTACCGAAAGTGTCACAAACGGCTGCCGATGGCGTTACAAAGAAAGTTCCTATACCTACCCGCCCGGTATCTGGCTGGCCGAAATAAGATAAAGCAGCCACTCCACTATTTACGTTTGAAAATATGCCAAGGGGGGCAGCAGTAACTCCGTCATTTATGCCGTAACAAACGTCTATCATGATATTCCCGACACCGTCCCAGGCAAACTCCTGATCGAATACAAGATCGGTATATCCTGTATCTGACACAACTGACTGATTCAGATTAAAAGGGTTTTTAACGGTGAACTCCGGCCCGATGGTACGGATAGTATCACCGATATGAATCAGGTCAACAGGAACATTGCGCATCCGGATGGTATAACCTTTCAGGCCCGAACCAGTGGCGTAATAAGGTGCATTAATCAACCTTACTATGTGCCATGCCAAACTGGTGATAAAGCATCCGGTGTCGCTTGGAGCCCCACCTGCAATCAATTCGTCACGGGTATATATAAACTGATACCTTACATTATCATGGTACGAGTAGTAGGGTGTTGGCACGAACGGACTTGAATTAATAATATCGGCTGCAAGGTTTGCAGGCATATTGATATACGTCTGTGCCGAAGCACGCTGTGTATAAAATGATACAAAAAGCAAGATAATCGCAACTTGACGGAGGAAAGAATTCATTCTTTATTGATATAAGCAGATAAACATTTAAAAAAGCCCGTGAATTTACGAAAAATAGCGATGCGTATTGAACTTTTAGGCAATTTTAATGTTTTCGGTAAGGCATTACTTCATTCACTACCTTTGTCCGGTTGAAAAATTCTGGTTCCAGCATGCCCGCTCAACAAAATAGTATATCAATGCGTAACTGGTGGAAGGTTATGGCAGTAATTCTTGTGTTTTACACCATAATAATGGGCTTTCTCGGCGAAGTTCCTGCACTTTTTGTACTCAATGAAACCATTCGGAATCTGTATTTTCATGTTACCATGTGGTTTTGCATGATGGCGCTGTTGAGTGTTTCGGTTTACCATAGCATCGCCTACCTGGTAAAACCCTTGTATGAGAAAGACCTAAAGGCTGCTTCTTTTGCCGGAACAGGGTTGTTTTTTGGTATGCTGGGTATAGCAACCGGCAGTGTATGGGCGCGTTTTACCTGGGGAGCATGGTGGGTGAATGACCCGAAACTGAATGGGGCAGCAGTATCGGTACTGATTTACATGGCTTACCTTATTTTACGTAACTCCTTAGATGAGGAACAGAAAAGAGCAAGAATATCAGCCGTTTACAACATATTTGCCTACGTATTGATGCTTGTGTTTCTGATGGTATATCCCCGTCTGAATCAGGTTGACAGTCTTCACCCGGGCAATGGTGGCAATCCGGCCTTCAGCTCGTATGATTTAGACAGTCAGATGCGCCTGGTTTTTTACCCTGCTGTTGCCGGATGGGTACTTATTGGCGTTTGGCTTACCAGCCTGCGTATCCGGTTAGGAATACTTCAATACAAAAAGCTCTCCGGCGAACTGACGAACAAGAAACAAGGAAGTTATGCAAAGTAAAATCATCCTGCTTTTGGCAGCACTCTTAACACCTGCCCTGACATTTGCCCAAGGCCCTGAAATGGCCGATTTAATGCGCAGTAATGGCAAGATTTACGTGGTAGTAGTTGTGGTATGTATCGTATTTGCAGGCATTACAGCCTACCTGATCAGGCTTGACAAAAAGATCAGCAAATTTGAAAAGTACCAAAACACAAAAGACCTGTGAAAAAATCATATATCATTGCCATTGTTCTTGTTGCCGTAGCTATCGGGGTGATTTTGAGCACCTTTGCCGACTCTGCTACCTATGCTACATTTGATGAAGCCATGGAAAACCCTGAGCGCAAATACCAAGTGGTAGGCACGCTGAGCCCTGGCAAGGCTTTGGAATACAATCCGGAAGTAGATGCTAATCTTTTTCGTTTCTATTTAGTTGACCGTGAAGGACTTGAAAAGGAGGTAGTGTTTAAAGGCAGCAAGCCTCAGGATTTCGAACGTTCAGAGCAAGTGGTAATAAAGGGGAAAATGAATGGCGCTGCTTTTCAGGCCGATGAGCTGTTAATGAAATGCCCCAGCAAATACAACGATGGCAGTGAAGGTTTGAAAGAGTTTAAAGCCGGAGAAGAATCTTAATTAAGGAAATGGGAATTGAATATATCGGAGAACACACCATTTGGGGCCAATTAGGGCGCATTTCGGTGTTGTTAAGTTTTTGTGGTGCCCTGCTTTCTGGTATCGCCTATTGGTTTGCACAAGAAAATCAGGTTCAGGCTGCCTCCTGGAAGAAAATAGCGCGTTCAGCCTACATTATTCATGCTATTGGATTGCTTGCTGTAGTTGGGACGCTGTTTGTAATGCTATTCAACCATTATTTTGAATACCGGTATGTTTGGGAACATAGCAATCGGGCTATGTCAATGCAATACATACTCAGTTGTTTCTGGGAAGGTCAGGAAGGAAGTTTTCTGTTATGGGCCTTTTGGAACATGGTTCTGGGCTTTATTCTGATGAAAAGTGCCCGTGAATGGGAGTTTACAACCATGGCCATCGTGGCATTGGTGCAGGTTTTTCTTTCTTCGATGCTGCTTGGGGTGTATGTTGGTGATTTTCGGATTGGCAGCGACCCGTTTATTCTTTTGCGTGAATATGCAGATTATGCCAACTTACCCTTTGTACAGCAGGCAGATTACCTTAAATCATTAGACGGTCGTGGACTCAATCCGCTCCTACAGAATTATTGGATGACCATTCACCCACCGGTGTTGTTCCTCGGTTTTTCAGCCGGATTGTTTCCATTCGTCTATGGAATGGCCGGTATATGGCGCAGAAAATACCATGAATGGATTCAGCCTGCACTTAGCTGGACCTTCTTTGCGGTAGGTATTCTGGGTTGCGGAATTTTACTGGGAGGCGCCTGGGCTTACGAAGCCCTTAGTTTCGGCGGATTTTGGGCATGGGACCCGGTAGAAAACGCCTCATTGGTGCCCTGGATTACGCTGGTGGCGGCAGGCCATGTGATGTTACTCACCAAAGCCCGGAAACAAAGTCCGGTAACTTCCCTCTTTTTGGTGTACATCAGCTTTGTGTTGATATTATATTCAACCTTTCTTACCCGAAGCGGCATTTTGGGAGAGACCTCTGTACATGCATTTACCGATTTAGGAATGAGCGGGCAACTGCTGTTGTACCTGTTGGTTTTCGCCTGGCTTCCGGCTATTTTGCACATTAACACAGGCATCAAAGGCTGGATATACTTTGTAATCGGCCTGGCATTGCTTATTGGCGGGCTTACCGGAGGAATATTTAAGCTACTGGGTGCTGCATTTATTCTTGGCTCGCTGATATTTACCTTACGAACTATAGGCAAACAATACCAAGATGGCCAGCAGGAAGACCAACTGAGCTCAAGAGAGTTTTGGATGTTCATTGGCTCGCTGGTATTGCTGGTTTCAGCTTTCCAGATAACTTTTAGCACTTCCACACCCGTAATTAACAAGTTTATTTCAGGAGCCATTGCCGGCTTTTTCGCATGGTTGAATGGCATGTTCCCTACCGAGATTTTGCAGAAGCTTGCAGAAGCAAAATTGGGTGTTCAGGAAGACCCGGTAAAGCATTTTAATAGCTGGCAAATTCCCTTTGCTATCATAACAGCAATTTTGGTAGGATTGGGTCAGTTCTTGCGCTACAAAGAAACACCAGCAGGCGAATTGCTCAAAAAAACCCTGCGCTCACTGATTGTTGCTTTGGTGCTTACCGCACTGATTTCATGGTTGATTAACCTACAGCAACCTATGCTGATAGTGCTGCTCTTTACTTCGTTGTTCGCAGTGCTGGCAAACCTCGATTACCTGATTTTAACCACCAAGGGAAAATGGCGCAAAGCAGGTCCTTCGGTGGCGCATATTGGTTTTGGGCTTATCCTTGCCGGAACGCTTATTTCTTCCGGTAAGAAAGAATATATCTCCCGCAATATGAGTAATTATGATTTGGGAGAAGAACTGCCCTCAGAAGAAAATATCCTGCTTTTTAAGGGCGATACGGTGCGCATGGGTGAGTATCTGGTAACATACAGAGCAGACTCAGTTGCTGGCATCAACACGTATTACCAGGTTGATTATCTAAAGCCACAGGCTGACGGAAAACATATCAGGCAGTTTACATTATCACCGCTGTTGCAGGAGAATCCGCGTATGGGCAATATCACCGAACCTGATACCCGCCACTTTCTGCACAAGGATATATTTACACATGTAACCTCTGTTTCAAAAGATGAACCAGGCGATGAATGGGCAGATACGACACTATACAAAATGAAGATTGGTGATACCGTTGTCGGACAGGGTTATAGCCTTAAACTACTCGGTATCGTTTCAGACACCCCTACAATGCTTGAGATGCAGAAAGGCCAGCACCTTACTGCCAGTGCGAAGATTATAGTGAACCATCACGGACATGAAGAACAAGTTATGCCCCAGTTTATTTTGCATCAAAGTGGGGTGGAAACACGTGACACGCTATTAGAGCACGCGGGGCTTCACATAAGTTTTCTAAAGATTGACCCTCAAAATGAGGAGTTTCACATCCAGGTGAAGGTGCGAAAAAAGACCATGCAGGATTTTATTGTGTTGAAAGCAATTGTTTTCCCAGGCATCAATATCCTTTGGATAGGTTGCATACTGATGGTTATTGGATCTGGTATGGCGGTAGTGCAACGTATCAGGCCTCAGCGCAAAAAAGATGACGCATCCTGATGAGATATTACTTGTAGGCACAGGAAACCTTGCCTCCCATTTGGCTACTCTGTTAAGCGGTCCTGCAGGGTTCAGGGTAGATGTTGCCGGAAGAGATGCTGAAACAACAGAAATATTTTGCAACACATACGGAGGCTTGCCTTTCAGGGCAGAAGATGCAAAGTATTATCAGGTTGCCATTATTTGTGTAAGCGATCAGGCTATAGAACAATGCGCCGGGATATATGCCAAACATGCAGCTGCCCTGATTCACACATCGGGCGCGACGCCGTTTGAAGTTTTAAGCAAATATCACTCCCAAACCGGTGTGTTTTGGCCAATGCAGACATTTACTGCCGGAAGACCCATCAACTGGCACAAGCTCCCGGTATGCATACAGGCATCCGGCTCGGGACCCGGCGTTTTCTTCGAAAAACTTAGTAACAGCACCGGGCTGCTCACCGTTGAAACCACCTCTGCTGAACGATTGAATTACCATCTTGCTGCAGTGTTCGCATGTAATTTCACCAACCATCTATATACATTAGCTGACATCTGGTGCCGTGAGAACCTGCTTGAGCCTAAATTGATGCTTCCTTTGATTGAGGAAACAGCAAAAAAAGTACAGTTGCTTGACCCAACAGAAGCACAGACCGGTCCGGCAAAAAGGGCTGATCAGGTAACTATAGACAAACACATGGCATTACTCAATGATCATCCTGCACTAAGACAGGTATATCAATTGTTTAGTGAGCAAATCATGAGCCGGTATCATTACCTTTGGCGTAAATGACAAAGTTTCTGCGTCTTATCAGACTCCCCAACCTGATTATCATTGCGCTCACCATGTGTGGCGTGCGTTATGGTTTACTTGAGACAATCTGGCTTGAAACCAGCCAGGTGCTTCAAGCTGAAGGGTTTTCTGCTATTGTTGAAGCACGTTTACACATGAAGGGCTTTGATTTTTTCATGCTTATGGCTTCGGTGTTGTTAATTGCTGCCGGAGGTTATATCATCAATGACTATTTTGATGTAAAAGCCGACAGGATTAATAAAAAGCACCTGGTAGTGTTGGATAGTAGCAGAAACAGAAGGTTAGCATTGGCAAGTTTTGTGCTGTGTGGTATCATCGGTATACTGTTGGGTTTGTGGGTAGCCTTGCGTGTTGGCAACTGGAAACTGGTTTCAATTCAATTGTTCAGCTTTATAACACTTTGGTTTTACTCATCGCACCTGAAGAAACAAATGCTTTCAGGCAATTTGCTGATTGCCTTATTGGCCGCACTGGTGCCCTTTATCACCGGGCTGTATGAGCTTTTAAGCAAGGCATTGCCTTCACTTGAAACGATTAACCTGCTTTTACCGGGAGCCGGAACCAGTGTGCTCAGTAAGGGTGCTGCGCTGGTATTGGGTTTCGCCTTGTTCGCTTTTCTTTCGAATCTCATCCGTGAAATCATTAAGGATACCGAAGATATTCCCGGCGATTTAGAAGCTGGTTGCCGCACCTTGCCCATTGTGATTGGTGAAAATCCAACACGTTATGTAGTACTTTTTTTTATCTTTTTCACTTCCGGATTATTAGGTTTTGTTCAGCAATATCTGTTTCGTTCAGGCATGGAACTGTTGTTCTGGTTTTTAATGCTGGCCATACAATTACCCTTGTTGGTACTGGCTTATTTGCTTTGGAATGCCCAACAACGCTCTGATTACAGTAAAGCATCGTTCTTAAGCAAGCTGATTATTGTATGTGGTGTGCTGTCAATGTTTTTATTTCGTTATCAATAAAGCATGTTATTGCCTGATAAACTAAAAAACACCCGGCTGATTCTTGGCTCTGCATCACAACGCAGGCTGGATTTATTAAGGGGGCTGGGGCTTGATTTCAGCGTGCAGGTATTGAATGTACCGGAAGATTTTTCACCCGCGTTGAAGCGCGAACAAATCGCAGTTTACTTGGCAGAAAAAAAAGCTCAGTCATTTGCAGGGTCACTGGAAGCAAATGAAATACTCATTACAGCAGATACCATTGTATGGTTAGAGGGAACGGTATTAAATAAACCTGCCGACCTTGATGAAGCACGTAAAATGCTTTCGGCTATTTCCGGCAAAAAGCATGAAGTAGTAACAGGTGTTTGCTTAAGCAGTGTTTCTAAAACCCACAGTTTTTTTGCAGTTTCTGAGGTGCACTTTAAGCAACTTCTGCCGGATGAAATTGAACATTATATTCAAACTTACCGTCCGCTTGACAAAGCCGGTGCTTACGGCATACAAGAATGGATAGGTTATATAGGTGTAACATCCATTTCTGGCTGCTATTACAACATTATGGGGCTCCCATTGCATGATCTCTATGCTGAATTGATAGCATTCTGAACCTGCCTGCCCTGAAATTACTATTTTTGCCAATCTTATGCGAACACAAAACCTTCTTTTGACCTGGAGTATCTCAATGGTACTGCTGTTTACTGCTTGTGATGAGAAAAAAGATACCCGTGTAACAGCTGATATTGTGACTAACTCACAAAGTGCTGACGGTGTTTCCAATCTACCTGTAAGTATGATTCGTTTCGAGGAAGACACCTTTCGATTCGGTGAGGTACTTGAAGGCGAAAAGGTTTCTCATGCCTATCGTTTTACCAATATTGGCAACAATGATTTGGTAATTGCCAATGCATCAGGTAGTTGCGGATGTACTGTGCCTGAATGGCCCAAAGAACCTATCAAGCCCGGGAAATCAGGGGTAATCAATGTGGTATTTGATAGCGAACGCAGGGCCGGGAAAGCAGAAAAATCAATAACAATTTACGCAAACACTGAACCTTCACGACATGTATTGTTTTTGAAAGGTACGGTAAAGCCGAAATCTAACTAAACCCAATAACTCAAATTCATGAACGCATTTCTTTTAATGGCAGCTCCCAACGGACAAGCTGGCGGTGGGGCAACGCAAATTCTGATGCTGGTACTCATCTTCGGTGTCTTTTATTTCTTTATGATTCGCCCGCAGATGAAAAAAGCAAAAGAGGCGAAGAAATTCAGGGAAGCATTGGCAAAGGGCGACAAAGTAATTACCATTGGTGGCATTCATGGTAAAATTACCGAGGTGCAGGAAAGTACTTTCCTGATTGAAACGGAAGGTGGCGGCAAACTCCGGATTGAAAAAACCGCTGTTGCAACGGGTGCCGCTGACCAATTACAGACTGCAAAATAAATCACCATGGCCGGGAAATCCCGTTCCATGCTGCGCTGGCTGAGCAGGCTTAAACGTGTGCTCCCGGTGTTTTTATTATGCGTGATTATCTCTGCGCTTTTTTGGGTGCTGTTGGCCTTTAATAGCCACTATACAACCCGAATCACCGTTCCGGTTGAATATATCAACATGCCTACCGATAGCCTTTTGTTAGATAAGCTTCCGGAATCAATTGATATTGAAATTGCCGGTGAGGGCTATCAGTTGCTTACTTATATTATTAATCCTCATAAGGCAACTATGTTACTTAACGGGCATTATATGGGTGTTAGCGCCAGAAAGAACAGGGCAGATGCTTTTCTTTCAATAATGCCAAGTGTTGACCATTTCAACAAAGTGCATAACGATGTGAAGGCAATTCGTGCCGAACCTGATACCATATTCTTTAATTTTTTCAGGCATGGTTTCAAGAAAGTACCGCTACGTGTAAATACCAGCATCGAATTCACCCCAGGCTATGGGCTGGCGGGTGCCATTCGTTTAAACCCTGAAAGTTTGCATGTCTCCGGGCCTGCTGAGATTCTTAACAAGATAATTTATCTGGAAACCGAAACTTTGCACCTGAGCAATGTGAACAACAACCAAACACAAGTATTAAAAGTAATCCAGCCGTTCAGAGAACTTAATTACTCACCTGTTGAAACACAAATTGAGCTTCCGGTAGAGAAATATACCGAGGCGGTTTTTGATATCCCACTGCACACTGAGAACCTGAAGAACAAAGACAGTGTAGACATCAACCCTTTCATCATCAGGGTATCATGTACAGTAGCATTGAGTAAATATGCCCTGTTGCAACCCGATTCGTTCTTACTCAGCGTGGATGTAAAAACCTTAAAAGCGAAAAAGCTGAAAGTTAAGCTACAGAAGCAACCAGGCTTTGTCAACAACATAAAGTTGAGCCCGGATTATGTTGATTGCATAGTGCGTAAACGATGAAAGTATTCGGCATAACCGGGGGTATTGGGAGTGGAAAAAGTACCATTGCCCGCGTATTTTCTATCCTCGGGGTACCTGTTTATTCTGCTGATGACCGTGCAAAAGAACTGATGTGCAAGCCTCATGTGCTTGAAAAAATAAAGCAAATTTTTGGCCAGCAGGCAATTACATCCGAAGGCAAGCCCAATTTCTCCTATATGGGTGAACAGGCTTTTACCAGGCCCACCCTATTAGAGCAACTCAACCAATTAGTACACCCTTTGGTGGGAGCAGATTTTAAGGTCTGGGCACAAAGCCGAAAAGAACCCTTGCTTCTTAAAGAAGCGGCCATCATCTTTGAAACAGGAACTCATCTATTACTGGATGGTGTTATCGTAGTGAGTGCACCTGAAGAACTGCGCATCATACGCGTAATGCAGCGTAACGGGTTCAGCAGAGAGCAGGTAAAAGCAAGAATGGAGCGGCAATGGCCGGAAGAGCAGCTACTTTCAAAGGCCGACTTTATCGTGCACAACGATGAATCACAATTGGTGATTCCACAAATTCTTTCGATTATCAGCACCATTAATTCCAAATAAAATATTTAAATTTCGGAAAAAATGGGCAATGTTCCGATGGCTTCTTGGTTTGCTTTGTTTATGCCACACAGGGTATCATGCCTATGCCCAGTTTGAATATCCGCTTGCCACTTATGTTCAACTGCGTGAAAGGTTAATTAATAAATACCTAATTGTTGGCGAGGGTCATGGTTGCAGCCTTCCTGCAAGTTGGTATGATTCTACTCGATCACAGTTGGTTTATGAGGATGAAACCACCAGACAGCTGGGATGGTATCTTGCCCTTCTGGCAACTGAGCATCATTTGAATGAGCTGCATGGCAAAGATAACCAGGCTACAAGGCGGGAACTGTATTTTGCCATCAGAGCCATTCAACGTTTAGACCGTTATGCTGAGTACCTTCAGTGTTCTCCGGCCTCAACACTGAGCTGGGACGAGCAAAGCAAGCGGTATAATACTAACACATCATGCTGGTCAGATACAATAGAGAATAATCTGAACGGATATATCATGCGCGAAGATATTCCTCCCGGCTGGCATAAGCGGTTTCCGGGTGACCAACCCGTACGTCATGGTAACGGTTATAGCAACTGGATAGTTCAGGATAAGTTTAATAAGAGTCCTAATCCGGCAAGTCAGGACCAGATTTACCATTTGCTTTTCGGCTTCGCCTTTATTCAAAAGTATCTTCCTGATACATTGGTAGTGAATTCACTGAATATTCGCCAGGAGGCTCAAAACATTGCATATCGGTTTGCAGAAGCTTTCAATCAGGAATTTCGCTTGAAAAACCCTATTACCGGCGGTGTTGTTGATGCTGATTTAGGCGGTAATGCGAAGTTTTATGCTTTTTTATTTGCCGTTGCAGCCGATCGCCTGGTAAATGGTAAGATATATCCATCTTCAAAAGAACGCCAAAAGGCATACGATGAACAAAACCGGTGGTTTAGCCAATTGGTAAAAAACAATAAAAATTTATGGACGCATTTTACCACACTTATGTGGGCAGGAGCCTCTCTGGCAAGTCCTAACCAGATAATGACTATGCTTTTGTTGTGTGTTGGTAATGCCCTTAATGGTTCGCCCGAAAACAATTCATTTGTTCTATTAAACAAAGTATCATCATTCATTAATCCCGAGTACAGGTTTTTCCAAAATGCATACATGTTGCTTCAAAATAAAAAGTACTCTTTTGGGTACACCCAACATGAAATGCAAACAATGCTTCTCGCAATGGATGAACCAGGGCCCCGGCGTTATACCATTAGCGGGTCGTGTAATTTCTTACAAAACAAGGTGTGGAACCGCGATTGTATTTTTGTACAACCTCGTATTTTGCCCTGTACCGACCAAATCTTCGAAGGACATTTTAACGGCATAGATTATATGCTATTTCACAATATATATTTCTTGCAATTTGAAAGTAGTGCAAAAGAAAATCCATTTCCTCCGGTTGATTTGAGTGGTCCGGAGTTCAAAGTAATACCTAATCCGACCAGCTCTCAAATTAGCCTTGCATACAGTTGCAAACATGAAGAATTGGTGAATATCTTTGTTAGCGATGCTTCAGGCAGGATCGTATACAAGCAACAGGCCATTAATCTGCCTTCCGGCGAGGGGCAATATCAGCTACCCGTACCTGGCCTGGTTCAGGGTATATATTTCTTATCTGTGTACGGGCGGAATTTTCAGAAACAAATTCGGGTACTTCTTCTTTAATCATCAGTCGTGAAAATTTTAAACACCGCGCAAGTCCGGCAATTGGACAAGGACTCTATTGCAAATCAACAGATTAGCTCAGACGCATTAATGGAGCGAGCTGGAGGATGTTGCGCTGACTGGCTGCTGAACCAATTTGGCATCAGCAAACCTTACGAGATTATTTGTGGGAACGGGAACAATGGAGGCGATGGTTTGGTAATTGCACGTTTACTCACTTTGGCTGGTGCGAAGGTTTCAATCTGGATTTTCAAAGATGCTGAACGAAGCGATGATAACCAATTAAACTTAGCAAGACTTACTGCTCTAAATATTGTACAGCATGAGATGAATGACGCATCTCTTAAAAGCCAGGTTCTTCCAGGTGCAATTTTGATTGATGCTTTTATTGGCAGTGGGTTAAAGCAGCCTTTAAGAGAAAATACGCTCGGAGTAATACTATGGATGAACGCACAAAAAAAGACAGCATTATCCCTTATTTCCATTGACTGTCCAAGTGGCTTTAACGCAGACGCTCCGCCTACAATTAACTCGGCAGCAGTAATGGCTGATTTTACGTTAAGTTTCCATTGTCCGAAACTGATGTTTTTCTTTGAAGAGTCGTACAAATTCACCGGACAATGGGAAGTACTAGACATAGGGCTTGACAAAGATTTAGGCTTAGCATCGCAATATGAGTATTTGCTGCATAATGACCTTGAGGGTATTATCAAGCCTCGTTATCTTTTCAGCCACAAAGGGTATTTCGGGCATGCACTTATCGCAGGTGGTTCAAAGGGGCATTGCGGTGCAGTTGTTTTAGCAGCCAAATCATGTTTAAGAGCGGGTGCGGGGCTGGTTACCTGCCTGCTTCCCGGAGATTGTGTAACATCATTTCATGGCTCCTGTGATGAAGCTATGACAATTTCTTCAAGTGAAGCAGGGCATATTGCACCAAGCCCCATTCTTGTAAGCAGGTTTTCAACGGTTGCTTTCGGGCCTGGTGCAGGCAAGCATGATGACACCGCAAGGCTATTGAAATATCTCATTCAGGAAGCAACAACACCGATGGTAATAGATGCCGATGGGATTAACATTTTGGCAGAAAACATGACATGGTTGTCTTTTATTCCGCCCGGTTCAATTTTAACACCACACCCACGTGAATTTGACAGGATGGCAGGGAATTCGGTCAATACATTTGAACGGATGGAGAAGGCAATTGAACTTGCACGGTTGAATGATATTATCATTGTATTAAAAGACGCCTTTACCCGGATTATTTTCCCTGATGGCAGGGTGTATTTCAACAGTACGGGGAATCCGGGTATGGCTACCGGGGGCAGTGGTGATGTATTAACCGGCATTATTGCCGGATTGCTGGCTCAGGGTTTATCATCTGAGAACGCGGCTAAGCTTGGTGTTTTTTTACATGGTTTGTCAGGCGACATTGCCATTGAGAACGGGCATGAGCAAAGCATGGTAGCCGGCGACCTCATCAGCTGTTTGCCTCAAGCATGGAGGCGCCTGGCTTAAGTTGATTCAGAAGACTCAAGTTCTTCAAGAATCCGGGCGACATCCTCCTCGGTGGTGCGTAAGATAGTGCGGCAGGTTTTAATTAGTTCTGCTGCCCGTTTCACATGTTCTGAAAGTTGATCCACAGGGATATTTCCTGATTCTATATCCTGAATAATTGTCTGCAACTCGTCAAGTGCTGCTTTGTAGTTTGGTTTTTTGGTCATTGATTTTTACTTCTTTTTAGTTTCAACCCGGCTAATGAGTTTGCCCTTAAACAACACGGTTTCAATTACATCTCCTTCGTTTGCTTTCATGGATTCTGTAAGCGCTTTTCCGTTTAACATGGTGATGGAGAATCCTCGTTTCAATATTAACTTTGGATCAAGCATTTTCGCTTGCTGCTCATAGCTATCGAGCAATGTTTTTTGTCTGATTAAAAAATATCCGCCTGAATGTTTTAAGCGCTCTGTTGAGGTATCCAATTGTTGGCGAAGCAATTGCCTGTTTTGTCGCTCAGTATTTTGTATACGTTGTGGTATCTGGCGGGTAAACTGGTCTTGGCTGTCTAACGTTCTTCGAACCGATAGCGAGAAATACTTCACTGCTGCAATAAATTGTTCATGTTTTTGCCGAATTGCTTTGCCTGGGGCAGTACGAAGTTTTTCAAAAGTATTCTCAACAGGAACTGATAAGTCATGGAAGCATTGCAGTAGGAAGGTAGCAGTTTCGGTAGGGGTAATAAAATGGCGGAATGAAACCAACTCTGCTATGGTCTCATTGGTTGCATGTCCGACCCCTGAAAGCACAGGTAAGGGGAACAATGCAATTTCCCTGGCAAGGTCATAATGATTATAGCAAGACAGACCGATGTCACCACCACCGCCACGAATGATGAGTACCAAATCAAAATGGTGTTGAACATGTTTTATCTTTTTCAATGCAGCCACTATAGAATCCACTGCTTTTTCGCCTTGTAGCAAAGCCGGAAAAAGGAAATGGAAATATTTATAGCCCCAGGGGTTCTGATCAATCACCTTCAGGAAATCGGCATAGCCTTTGCTGGTTTCAACAGAGATTACAGCCAGACGTTGTGGCAAGTCAGGAAATTCAAGCTGTTTATTCCGGGTAAACAAACCTTCTTTTTTCAGTCTTTCGATATTTTCGAGCCTTTCTCTTTCGAGTTCCCCTAAAGAGTATGAGGGGTCCATATCATGAATACGTAAACTCAGATCATAGACCGGGTCGTACTGTATTGATGCTTCGAATAAAATGGTGATTCCGTCTTTGAGTGGCTCTTTAAGCACAGCGTTAAAGGCTTTGTTAATCCGGTCAAAGTCACCTTTCCATAGTACAGATCTGAATTGTGCGACCACCTTTCCTTCAATTCTTTCGAGTAGCTCAGGATAACAATGACCTGAATGGCTGTAGTGGTTTAATTTGTTCAGTTCGGCTTTTACCCAGAAGGTGCTTTTATACCGCTCATTCAGGGTGCGTTGAATACTTTGTGCAACCTCCCGGAGGGTAAAAACTTTTTTTCCGGCGATATCTATTGCCATGTAACAGGAGGGGGGATATTAACAAACATTTAATTCATCGTCTTGATGCGGTTAAATTCTTCCTGGCTGAATACCAGCAAAAAGTTAACTCATAAAGCAAATGAGAAAGCGAATTTACAAAATCTCAGGATTTTGATGTCACCAATATTACTTATGAACCTCATTATGATATGTTAATATTCAAATCTGTTCATGGCAGTGCAAATTCACTCATAATGCAATTCGGCAGAACATTGTGCATAGAAAAAAGTATGCAATACATTGTAAAGCATCACCTATTTCAGAGGCCTTTTGGTTGCCGACAGGTTTACAATTGAATCGCAACATTAAATTTGCCGTTTCATTGCATATCTATTACTTTTGAACTCCTAAAGGGCTGTCGAAGCCAGTTTATTCTATTCACCTATAACCAATTAACGATGAAAATCAATACTTTTTTTCAACGCTTTAGACTCATATTCGGGCTGCTTATTGTGTTTGCCAGTCAGTTATCTGCAAATGATGAATGCGCTAATGCCATTGCCATTCAGCCTGGCATTACCTGTACCCCCGTCATTGGTTCTTTTGCAGCAAGTACACTGAGCGGCAATGTGCCAGCGTGTGCACCATCTGCATCACAAGACATCTGGTTCAGTTTTGTTGCCACTGAAATCACGTTGAATATTCAAATAAGTGCGGTGAGTGGTTTGAATCATGGTTTTGAAATTTACTTTAATAATTGCGCAGGAGATATGATAGCTTGTGTAAACAATAGTGGCTCAGGCAATTCAGAAAATTATTTTAACAATAATTTCATTATTGGGGCAAGCTATTTTATCAGGGTATTTAATGCGAACACCTTACCTGTTGCAAGCAATTTTAATATTTGTATTCAGCAATTTGCAGCCCCGGCAAATGATGATTGCGCTGATGCAATTATGTTAACCAGTGGGGAAACATGCCAGATGACCAATGGTACGTTTAGCGGCGCAGGTATTTCTACTGCTGCACCTGATTGTTTTAACAGCTCCTCACAGGATGTATGGTATAAATTTACCACTACCCATGCAACCATGAGTATTTCGCTTGAGGCCTCAAGCGGCCTTAATCACGGCTTTGAACTTATTGCACTGAATTGTGATGGTGTGGTTGAGAATTGTGTCAACAGTAATGCATCCGGCAATTCCGAATTTTTACTACGTAACAATTTTCAGATTGGTCAGGTGTATTATATTAGGGTGTTCAACGCTGGCTCAAATATTTCAAGTGCGAATTTTGGAATTTGCGTCCGTAGTTACACTGTGCCGGGCAACAACACTTGTAACGGAGCAACGCTGCTAACGCCCGGGCAAACATGCGTAACTACCCCGGTGAGTTTGAGTGGTGCCACCTTTGATGGCAATCTTCCTGCTTGTACTGATGCAGCTTCACAAGATGTTTGGTTCAGGTTTGTAGCAGATAATCCGGTAATGAACATCACAATGTCGGGGGCCAATAGCCTGAATCACGGCTTTGAACTATATCAGGACTCATGTTCAGGCGCATTAAAAACCTGTGTAAACGACAACCCTTCTGGTATTGGTGAGTCGTATTTAAGTAACAACATGAGCGTAGGTAAAACTTATTTTATTCGTATTTTCAATGCGGCTTCTGCCTTAAACTTCAACTCATTCACAATATGTGTACGCAGTTATTCTGTGCCCGCAAATGATGTATGCAACAACGCCATCATCCTGCAACCTGGCGCAAGTTGCATAGGTACCCCTGCTCAATTTGGGGCTGCTTCAATTGATTCTATTTTGCCTGCCTGCGGGCAAGCAACCACCCAGAATATTTGGTACAAGTTTACCGCAAACCAGCAAATGATGAGTATTACATTAAGTGGTATAACCGGGTTAAATCACGGCTTCCAACTTTATAGTGGCACCTGTCAAAATCTTCAACTTATTGAATGCGTCAACAGTACAGCCTCAGGAGCGCCGGAAACTGCATTGAGAAACAATTTTGTAATCGGGCAGGAGTATTATGTTCAGGTATTCAACAACGGAGCCAATTACAATACTGCCAATTTCACCATTTGTATTCAAGGCTTTGCACCACACCTTAACAATACCTGTTCAAACCCCAAAGACATAACACCACAACTTACATGTACCCCAACACTGACAAGCTTCCGGGGCGCATCACTTGAGCTCAGTACTCCTTCATGTGCATCATCGGCTTCTCAGGATATCTGGTTCAGGTTTAAAGCGACCGACAGCACCATGAGTATTTCATTAATGCTTGCAGCAGGGATTAACCACGGATTTGAAGTATATCAGAACACCTGCAACGGCCCATTGATTACCTGCGTGAATGCAAATGGTTCAGGGCTTGCAGAACAGTTTTCAAATAAAGTATTTGTTCCTGGAGAGAAGTACCTTGTCAGGGTTTTTAATGTAAATCCTACTTATAGCTTATCAGATTTCAACATCTGTGTCTTTGGTCAGGTTCAACCTTGTACGGCAAGCATTTCAATTAGCACAAACGATACCTCGGTCTGTCAGGGAAATATAGTTCAATTTACTGCTTCTGCTACCAATGAAGGCATTGCACCTGTCTACCAATGGAAGGTCAATGGTGAGGCCGCCGGTAACAGCAGCAATACTTTTAATTTTTCAAACCCTGCTGAAGGTGATAAAGTGAGCTGTACTCTTATCAGCAACGACCCCTGCACAGGCAATGCTACTGTTTTTTCTGATACCATTACCTTGTCAGTTGCAAACCGCATCAAACCATTGTTTAGTCAGTCAGGCCCGTTCTGCGCAGGTACAATTTTTACCCTTCCGACGATATCTGACAATGGTTTGAATGGCTCATGGTCGCCTGAGGTTAATTCTGACACAAGCACCCTGTACACCTTCAGCCCTGACAGTGCTTTGTGTGCCGATACATCACAAATGCAGGTACAGATTACCCCAAAGATTAGCCCGCTTTTTGATCAGGTGGCCCCTGTGTGCAATGGTACTTCTATTGAACTGCCTGACACATCAAACAACGGAATATATGGCAGTTGGGAGTTGAGCTCAGCAACTGACACCAGTGTCACCTATATTTTCACACCCGATTCTGGTCAATGTGCATCCATTGATTCGATGACAATTGACAATTTTGCTATTGATGTTTCAGTTACCATCGAAGGAAATAAATTGATTGCAGGTACAGCTGATGCAACATACCAATGGGTAAATTGTGATGATGCATTTACCCCGATTGGTGGTGAACATTTCCAGAGTTTTACTTTTATTGCAAATGGCGACTATGCTGTAATCATCAATAAAGGGGGATGTATAGATACCAGTAGTTGCGTAACAATTACTACAGCAGGGATCAATTCAGACTTTGGAGCTGGAATTAACTTGTACCCTAATCCTGTGAATGAGCTATTTTTCATTGAAATACCTGAATTGAATGGGCATTTAGCTTATCGGATGATAGATGCTTCCGGACGAATACTCAATAGCGGACAATTAAATTCAGGTACCAATAAAATTGAAACAAAAAGTCTGCAATCAGGTGTGTATTTTTTACAGATAGATTCAGTGAAGCGACCATTTAAAATAGTGAAATAACAAACATTTAATTCGGTGGCATGAGGGTAGTGATGATAGGTGCCTCAGGGGCTACGGGTGATGATTTGCTCAAGCTTTTGCTGGATTCAGCAGAAATCAGCAAAGTTACCTGCATAGGCAAAAGAAGCCTGGCCTTAGTACACCCTAAACTAAGCTCATGTGTTGTTAGCTTCGACAACCTGCATGCCATAAAAGATGAGATGGATGCTGACATTGCCTTTTCGTGCCTGGGAACAACATTAAAAAAAGCAGGCAGCAAATCGAATCAATGGAAAGTTGATTTTGAGTACCAGCTTGACTTTGCTAAAATCTGTGCAGAAAAAGGTGTGAAAACATTTGTTTTGATTTCATCGCTTGGTGCCAATGCTAACTCAGCGATATTTTATAGCAGAATGAAAGGACAGTTAGAAGAGGCCATCAAGGCACTCTCATTTCAAACCTTCATTATTTTTCAACCAAGCCTATTGATTCGTACCAATTCTGACAGGCCTGGTGAGGGTTATATGGCTGCTGCACTTCGTTTACTCAACAAATTTGGATTGTTTCGCAAGTACCAACCTATCAAAACAATGCAGCTTGCAAAAGCAATGATAAATGCGGCAATCTCCGGATTAAATGGTACACACACGATAGCCGGCAATAAAATCTTTATTTGAAATAAGAAATCAAACAACATGAACGAAATTATTTGTCCGAATTGTAAAAAGACGTTTAAAGTTGACGAAGCAGGTTTTGCTGCGATTCTCAAACAAGTAAGAGACCACCAGTTTGAAGAAGAGCTGATGAAACGACTTGAGTTAGCGGAGAAAGAAAAAGAAAATACTGTAAAACTTACTGAAGTCAGGCTGAAAAGTGCTTTCCAGGAAGACCTGGCAAAAAAAAATCAGGAACTTCTTGCATTAAAGGCGCTCAATGAACAAAAAATTGCAGAATTATTCGCTTCAAAAGAAACTGAAATTGCTGTACTGAAGACCAGAATTGAAAATGCCGAAACAGAAAAAAAGCTTGCCCTCACTGAGGCTGTTCAAAAGATTGAGAAACAACGTGATGAATTAGCTTATCATCTGAAAAACAAGGATAATGAAAAGCTATTGCTTGAAAAATCATTGATTGAAAAGTTTACAAATGATTTAAAAACAAAAGACGATATTATCCGACTTAAGGAAGAAGAAATCGCACTTCGGAAGGACATGAAACTCAAGCTCTCTACCAAAATGATTGGTGAGACGCTTGAAATACACTGCGACAATGAGTTCAACAGAATTCGTGCAAGTGCTTTTCCAAGAGCTTATTTTGAGAAAGACAACGACTCAAAAACCGGCAGTAAAGGTGATTTTATTTTCAAAGAAGCCGATGAGAATGGAAATGAAATTGTTTCAATCATGTTTGAAATGAAAAACGAGGGTGATGAAACTGCGACAAAAAAGAAAAATGAAGATTTTCTGAAAGAATTAGATAAGGACAGGAATGAGAAAAATTGCGAATACGCCGTTCTTGTTTCCATGCTTGAACCAGAGAGTGAATTATACAATGGTGGAATCATTGACGTGTCATATAAATATCCAAAGATGTATGTGGTACGGCCTCAGTTTTTCATTCCTATAATTACCCTTCTGCGCAATGCCGCACTTAATTCAATGAAGTACAAAGCCGAATTAGCATTGGTTCGGAATCAAAATATTGACATTACCCATTTCGAAGAAAACATCAATGCTTTCAAAGAAGGATTTGCGCGAAATTATGATTTGGCCAGTCGAAAGTTTAAAACAGCCATTGATGAGATTGATAAAACAATAGATCATTTGCAGAAAACCAAAGACGCTTTACTATCGTCAGAAAATAATTTGCGTTTGGCCAATAACAAAGCCGAAGATCTTACAATTAAAAAGCTTACCCGTGGCAATCCGACAATGACGGCAAAATTTGAAGAGCTGTCATCTAAGAATGAGGGCGAATAGTTCAATTTGCATAGTGCAAAAAGCCGGAGCCAAATGATTTTATTAACTTTGCCGCCCGGTAATGAACAAGGTTATGCATCTTTCAGCCTTAGGTAAAGGCAAAAAAGCAATTATACAGTCGTTTTCAGACCCTGATACAGGGTTGAAAATGATAGAGTTAGGGTGCATTCCCGGCCGCGAAATACAAATGGTACGTAAGGCACCACTTGGAGATCCAATGGCGGTTTTATGCGCCGGAACCCTTGTTAGTATTCGCCGGATAGAAGCACATCATATTTTGATTGAACCTCTTGAAAGAGACTGAGCATAAGACGATCCACGTAGCCATTGCCGGAAATCCCAATAGCGGAAAATCAACCCTGTTTAATGCTCTCACCGGGCTAAGCCAGAAAACCGGCAACTTTCCCGGGGTAACCGTTGAAAAAAAATCAGGGTTTGTAAGGGTTCACAACAGCAAGGGCACCCGAAATATACTGTTTACCGACCTCCCCGGCTCATACAGTCTTTTTCCGGAAAGTCGCGATGAGTTGGAAACATACAAAGCCCTGTGTACGCCAAATGAACATGATAAGCCAGATGTAATTCTGGTGGTAGCTGATGCCGGAAATCTTTCACGTTCCTTACTCCTGTGCCTGCAGGTAATTGAATTGGGTTACCCGGTGGTATTGGCAGTTAACATGATTGACCAGCTAGAAAAAAACGGCTTAAGTCTTAATGCAACATTGCTCTCCGAACGCTTGGGCATTCCGGTTGTTACAACCAATGCGCGAGAACGCAAAGGCCTGAGCACACTTAAAAACACTCTGCTTAGCGCAACAGCCCCTTCGCCTCAACGTGCATTCCGTCAGCATTTCCCTACATGGCTTATCACCAGGCAAGAAGCTCCATACAGCGCATGGCTCAAAGTGGCAAATGCAGGTAAATTCGAACAAAAAACCAGCCCGACTGAAGGACAACCTGCCCCCGAGGAAATCAGGGCAACTGACCTGCTTGAGAAGCACGCACATATCGCAACCATACTTGAGGGCTGCCTGCCTCCGGTGAAAACTTCAAAGGCAGCAACTTTCACCCATCAGCTCGACAATTTCTTTACCCATCCGGTAGCAGGGTTTCTGAGCTTTCTGGCAATCCTGTACCTCATATTTGAAGCTGTTTTCTCATGGTCAGCAGCCCCAATGAACCTGATTGACCAGCTTTTTGCCGATGGCGCTAACTGGTTGGGAAAAGTATTGCCCGAAGGGGTTTTCAGTGACCTGATAGCCAAAGGTATCCTTCCGGGTTTGGGTGGTATATTTATGTTTATTCCACAAATCGCCATCCTCTTTGGTTTCATTGCCATTTTAGAAGACACGGGCTATATGGCAAGGGTAAGCTTTATCATGGATCGCATTTTACGAAAGTTTGGTCTGAGTGGGAAATCAATCATCCCCATGATCAGCGGTGTTGCCTGTGCCGTACCTTCCGTAATGGCAACACGTACCATCAGGAATCCCCGTGAACGTTTGCTTACCATTCTGGTGACCCCATTGATGAGCTGCTCAGCACGTATTCCGGTTTATACCCTGTTAGTAGCATTTGCTATTCCAGAAGACCATGCGATAGGCTTTCTCAGCTTGAGGGCACTTTGCCTGATGGGTCTTTACCTGCTTGGTTTTGTGGCCGCACTGGTGACAGCCCTGGTACTTAAATGGTTTATAAGTTCAAAAGAGCGCAGTCTGTTTATCATGGAGATGCCAATTTACCGCATCCCTGATTGGAAGGTTGTGGGCCGTACAATGTTCGATAAAGTCAAAATTTTCATGCTTGATGCCGGAAAAATTATTGTAGCTGTTTCGGTAATCTTATTTGTATTGGCCTCTTTTGGTCCGGGCGATAAGTTTGAGCAAATTGAGAACCACTATGCTACAATGACAAGCCAGGGTCAGCTTTCGCAGGAAGAAGCAGATGCAAAAATGGAAGCAGATAAGCTGAGGAACTCCTATGCCGGATACCTGGGAAAAGCCATTGAGCCTGTTATAGCTCCCCTAGGGTTCGACTGGAAAATTGGTATTGCCTTGCTCACTTCACTGGCGGCACGCGAAGTGTTTGTTGGCACCATGGCAACAATTTATGGGGCTGGTGATGCTGACGAACACTCACAAAGTCTTTATGATAAAATGAAGGCTGATATCAATCACCTGACCGGAAAACCAATGTTCGACATTCCTACCTCAATGGCACTGATTATTTTCTACGCCTTTGCCATGCAGTGTATGAGCACCCTGGTAGTGGTTGCGCGTGAAACCGGCTCATGGAAATGGGCGCTCTTTCAGTTTTTATTTATGGGAGTGCTGGCCTGGGGCGGAGCCTTTGTTACCTATCAGTTGCTTTCATGACAAAATATCCGGCGAACCTTTCCGGTCAATTTTTGTTACTTTGTCAATCATTAATATTTTAAATCATGGCTTTTGAATTACCCAAATTACCTTATGCCTATTCGGCTTTAGAACCGCACATTGATGCCCGTACAATGGAAATCCACCACACGAAGCACCATCAGGCATACGTTACCAATTTAAACAATGCCCTGGCCGGAAATGTGGCAGAAAACTGGACGCTTGACCAGATTATGGCGGGAATATCTAAGTTAAGTACCCCCATCAGAAACAATGGTGGTGGGCACTATAACCACAGCCTGTTCTGGGAAACAATGGCTCCTAATGCCGGCGGGGCACCAACAGGTGAACTCGGGGATGCTATTACTAATACCTTTGGTTCATTTGATAAGTTCAAAGAAGAATTTGCAAAGGCAGCTGCGGGCAGATTTGGCTCCGGATGGGCCTGGCTGATTAAACATGACGGTCTGCTTGCCATTACCTCTACGCCTAATCAAGACAATCCACTGATGGATATTGCCGAGGTAAAGGGTTTCCCATTGCTTGGCCTTGATGTATGGGAACACGCCTATTACCTGCATTACCAAAACCGCCGGCCAGATTACGTAAGTGCCTGGTGGAATGTGGTCAACTGGAATGTGGTTGCAGAGCGCTTTCGCAAAGGCTAAGCAACAATAACCTGGTAATACAACAAAATGCCGCTCCTAAGATAATTTTCCAAATAAAAGTATTCAAATACTTTTATTTGGAAAATTGTTTATCTTTGCCCCAATAATAATAACCATCATGAGCACTAGCACCACCACAGAAAACATCCTGGATGTTACTTTACTTGAACCAAGAATGAAACATCCGACCATTTTCTCCCGATTTGATCAGCTCGGAGAAGGCGAAAGTTTGACCATTCATAACGACCATGACCCCAAACCATTGTATTATCAGTTATTAGGTGAAAGAGGCAATATCTTCACCTGGCAATACGAAGAGCAAGGACCACATTGGTGGAAAATTAAAATCACAAAGCGTATCAGTGGAGAAAATGATGAAACACTTGGAGAGATTGTTGCAAAAGACATGCACAAAGCGCAGGTGTTCAAGAAATATGGCATTGACTTCTGCTGCGGTGGTAAGAAAACGGTGAAAGAGGCCTGTGCTGAAAAAGGCCTTGATTTAGCGCTAATTGAACGCGAGCTTCAACAAACTGAAGGTGTTGTTTCAAGCCGCCCTTTGCCTTTTAATGATTGGGAGTTGGATTTTCTCGCCGATTATATCGTAAACACGCATCATACATACGTTAAGAAGAATCTTCCTGATATCAGAGCGTATGCTGCCAAGGTTGCCCGTGTTCATGGGGCATCGCATCCTGAATTACTAGAAATTTATGAGCTTGTTGAGGAGGTAAATGCTGAGCTTAGTGAGCACTTGGTGAAAGAAGAACACGTATTGTTTCCCTACATCAAAGAAATGGTAGTTGCAAAAAGAAACAATACACCTGTTCAGCATCCTGGTTTTGGTTCAGTGCGCGGTCCAATCAATATGATGGAAATGGAACATGAATCAGCAGGAAAAAACCTTGCAACAATAAGGTCATTAAGCCAAAATTATACATTGCCTTCAGATGCATGTGCCAGTTACAGTTTACTATTTAGAATGCTTGAAGAATTTGAAGACGACCTCTTCTCGCACGTGCATTTAGAAAACAACATTCTGTTCCCAAAGGCACTTGCACTGGAAGAAACATTGCAGAAAGGCTAATACTTCCGGCATATTCTGCTTGCGGGGTAGAATGCATTCCTTCCCGGGGGGCTTAAAGGTTTCATTGTCTGGTGGGTTTAACAGACAATTTTGGTTTTCCTACTTGAGCCTCCCGGTGAGGAATGCAAGCTGCCTGCTTCATTTCTTCGTCATTGAATCAATATGATTGTTGTTTAATAAAAAACGAATCAAATGACCATCAATGCCAATACCAAAATTGCCGTCTTATTAAAACATCATCCTGATGCGCTGGATGCAATCATCAGTATCAGTTCAAAATTTGAAAAGCTGAGGAATCCTATCCTGCGCAAAATAATGGCCGGCAGAACCAGTATCGCAATGGCATCCAAAATCGGTGGTTGTGAGCTGGATGATTTTTTTGAAAAACTGAAGCCGCTGGGTTTTGAGATTGATTCAGAAACAAGGCCGGCAAAAGAAGCCACCAAGCAAGTGCCTAAATTTATTGCTCAGCTTAAAAAAGACCAATGCACCGAATTGGATGTGCGTCCCGTTCTCGCCTCCGGCTCAGACCCACTGACGCTTATACTTGAAAAGGTAAATGTTTTACCACGAGGTTACGTGCTTAAAATCATTAATACATTCGAACCCACCCCTTTAATCAAGATGCTCGAGAAGAAAGGATTTGAAACATATACCGATACAATACACTCAGACCTTGTTGAAACGTATTTCTTCAAAAGAACCGACACAGACCCCCCAATTGAGTCAATTGCTGAAAACGACGCAGCATCATGGGATGTTGTGCTCGAACGTTACAACGAAAAGCAAGTGACAATAGATGTGCGTGAGTTAGAAATGCCGCTTCCTATGCTAAGCATAATGGATGCCTTAGAGACGCTTCCACCAGAAAAAGCATTGTACGTTTATCATAAACGTATTCCGGTGTTTCTGTTGCCTGAACTAAGAGAGAAAAAGTTCGATTTCCGCATCAAGGAAATCAGCGAAACCGAGGTACATCTGCTTATTTTTAAACCTTAAATGATACCAGGACAATCTGTTGGCAATACAGCTAAAACAACTTCCTACAAAGTTGTTTTGCCATTCTACATTTATGCGGCCATTTCTTTTTTGGTTTCCGCCGTACTGCTTTTACTTTCTTCAGAAGCATTTTTAGGGCATTATTTTCAGCCAAAGATTTTAGCTATCACACACATGATGGCATTGGGCTGGGGCACTATGATTATCCTTGGGGCAAGCCATCAATTGGTACCGGTAATTATTGAACAGAAACTGCACAGCAATATATTGGCATATTGCTCATTTGTTTTTGCTGCCATCGGCATTCCACTTCTGGTGTATGGGTTTTACGTGTTCGATATGGGGCATCCGGCAAAATGGGGAGGACGGTTTATTTTGCTAGCAATTATTACCTACCTGATTAATCTTGGAATTAGTATCTCAAAGTCGAAAACAGAGAATATACATGCCATTTTCGTGTTTACTTCAGTAGTATGGTTATTAATCACTGCTTCACTTGGCCTGGTACTGGTGTACAATTTCAGCCCCGGTCTGCATCTTTTGCCACATGATTCATTGCATTATCTACCACTTCATGTGCATGCCGGCATTATCGGCTGGTTTTTATTGTTGACAATTGGTGTGGGGTCAAGACTTATTCCCATGTTTTTAATCTCAAAATATACCAATAAGAAGTTATTGAATTGGATTTTTATTTTAATTAATCTGTCCCTTCTTTCTTACATTTTGCTCTTTTATGTGGCAAACATACCGCAGTTGATTTATCTTTCATGGTGCATGCTTTTGGCCGGAATTATACTGTTCGTTTACTATTGCAGAAGCGCATACATACAAAGAATCCGCCGGCAGGTTGACGACCAAATGAAAATCTCACTATTGTCGGTTTTTATGATGTTGGTTCCAATTATTCTCCTCTTCCTGGTGATTCTTATACTCTCATTATTTTCAAAAGAGAGTGTTTCACTTTCTATGAGTTATGGCTTTCTGATTTTATTCGGATGGATAACTGCCATTATACTTGGCATGACATTTAAAACATTGCCTTTTATCATTTGGAATAAAGTTTACCACCGCAGGTCAGGAATGGGTAAAACCCCTAATCCAAAAGACTTATTTAACGACAAAGTGTTTAAGGTGATGGGGCTGGCTTACCTGCCTGCACTAATTATTTTTGTAGCTGGTATTTTGACAAAAATATTGTTGCTACTTCAACTCGGCGCTTCTCTGATGCTTATAGCTGCCGTTTTATATGTGTTTAATGTGTTTAAAGTTGTCACCCATCAAGCCATAAAACAATGAGTGTTGAAACAAATAATAATATCAAGGGGGCTATAGCAGAAGCCGTGCTTGAACATGTTTACGATCCTGAAATCGGATTAAATGTTGTGTCATTGGGCCTGATTTATAGTTTAATTTTTGATGATGAAGCATTAAAAGTAAATTGTACCATGACGCTCACCACAGAGTTTTGTCCAATGGGAGAATCAATTACCGGAAATGTTAAAACAAGCCTTGAAGGTGCTTTCCCCGACCATCAGGTAGAGGTAATCCTTACATTCGAGCCAGCTTGGAGTTTTGAGTTGATTGACGAAGAGGGCCGGAAATTTCTCGGCAGATAATCATGTTAAGCCTAAGTTGTAAAGCAGCAATAAAAGCCGTTATTTTTCTCGGAACAAAATTTGATTCCGGTGAGAAATCAAGCATCCGTGATATTGCAAAATACATTAACGAAAATGAGCATACTGTTGGGAAAATCCTGCAAAAACTTGTACGACACAATATTGTATTAAGTATCAAAGGACCTAATGGAGGTTTTTATATCTCAGCAGGTCAAAAGAGTCAACCGATTATCCATATCATCGAAGCTATTGATGGCAAGGAAGTATTTAAGCAATGTGGTTTAGGATTAACCCAATGTTCAGAATCTCATCCCTGTCCTATTCACAATGACTTCAAGCCTGTGCGTGACGCATTTAAGAAGATGTGCGTTGAGAAAAAAGTGATTGATTTATACAACAACGTCAACGAGGGTTTGGCCTATCTCATTGGGTAATTGCTTTTATTAATTCTTCTTCGGTTTTGTGCGGAATAACAACCATCAAACCAAAGGCAATCTAATAATTATAAGTGGTTCAGGCATATCAGACAAGTCAAAGGTGAAGGAAAAATTCTATGTAAAAAGCTCTTCAAGATCGGCTTGACTAATAATACCTAATGGACTTCCGTTGCTGATGGTGTCGTCGGCCAGCTTTGATTTTCTTTGTTGCAGTTTGAGAATTTTTTCTTCAATGGTGTTGCGGGTAATAAAGCGCCATGCAAAAACAGGTTGATGCTGTCCGATTCGGTGAGAGCGACTGATGGCCTGTGCTTCGGCGGCAGGGTTCCACCAAGGGTCGAGGATGAATACATAGTCAGCCTGGGTCAGGTTAAGTCCGGTACCGCCCGTTTTAAGCTGGATAAGAAATGCGCGGAATCCCTTGCTGCGTTCAAACTCATGTACCACCGCTGCCCGGGCCTGCATGGGGATACTGCCTTTGAGTAAACTAAAAGGGATATTTTCAGCAACAAAGTGTTTTCTGAACAGCTCCAGATGGCTTACGAATTGTGAAAACATCAGCACCTTTTTACCCTCTTTACGTAGTATTTCAAGCCGGTCAATTACCTGTTCAAACTTGGTACTTATACCTGAATAGTTGTGGTCATCCAGCACCGGATGTATTGCGATTTTACGAAGTTGCATCAGGCCTTTTAGAATCATGAACTGACTTTTATGAATGCCATCTTCTGAAACCGTCTTAAGTATCTCATTGCGATAGGCCGACTTTTGTTTTTCATACCAGTCGCGCTGCTCTTCTTCCATTTCACAATAATGCTCCAGCTGTGTAAGGGCGGGCAATTCAGGTGCTACTTCTTCTTTGGTTCTGCGAAGGATAAAAGGTTGAATAACTTTCCTTAACTTTTCAAGTTGCTGGATGTTTTGCTGTTTTTCTATCGGATAAATAAACTCTTTTTTAAACCAGACGAAACTTCCCAGAAGGCCAGGTTGAAGGAAATTGAGTTGCGACCAAAGGTCAGATAAAGAGTTCTCGATGGGAGTGCCGGTCATGACTATTCGCTGAGTACCACGTAACTGACGTACTGTTTGATAGGTGGCTGAACGAACGTTTTTGATGAGTTGACTTTCGTCTAAAACGATGGTTGAAAATGTTGCTTCACGCAGCAAATTGATATCGTTGCGAATAACACCGTATGTTGTAAGCACAACATCTGAGTTCTGCAAAAAACTGATTGTCTTTTGACGTTTTTGGCCTGCATGAATGTACACCCGCAGTGTGGGAGCAAACTTTTTCAACTCAGCCACCCAGTTATGAATAAGTGATGGCGCTACCACTACCAGGGCAGCAGCAACAGAAGAGCTTGAGTTGGCAGATGGTTCATCAAACAAAGAGAGTTGTACTTTTTCTGAAAAGCTATTTCCATTCATCGAAGCTTCACTGTCGGTATTCTTTTCTTTTACCATAAGAAGCAGCGAAATAATCTGGATGGTTTTACCCAGGCCCATATCATCGGCAAGGCAGGCTCCTAACTGTTTGAGCCTGAGGTTCCACAGCCAGCTAAGTCCTTTTTGCTGGTAATCACGCAACGTGGCATGCAGTGTTTCGGGAGGCGCTATGGTATCATTTACATCCTTTGTGTAGATTGATTGTTGCTCAACCGAAAGCCGTGGAGATAAATCACCATGAATGAGAGGATGGGCATCAAGTAAACCATGATGCTGACGGTGTAAGCGCAGGATATTACCTTCATCAATGCCAAATTCAAACAGCCCGGCGTACTGATTAAACCATGCTTCCGGAAGTAATACCATCGAGCCATCCGGCAAAATCCAGTTTCTGTTTCGTTCAAGTATATTTCTTCTGAGGTGAATAAAAGGGATAGAGATGTCCCCTATTTTCACCATTGCCCTGATATCGAACCAGTCGTTTTCACCCTCGAAGGACTCCAAATGAATTTCAGGCTTGTTAAAGTTGACCTGCATGCCTTCAAAGTCACGTTCAATATAAAAACCAGCCTGTTCAAGTGGTGTTTTGTTGTTTCGTATCCATTCAATTGCATCTGCATCTGTGTGGCCTGCATTCTCAATGGCAAACCACGACAATGCAACTGATTTTAGACCTTGTTTGACCAGGGTTTCACTTGCCTCATTTTCGAGCTGAAAATCTCGTTTAAACCGAATTAATATTTTCTCGTTATCTACTCTAAATAGTTGCACCAATACCGGTTGACGGTTTGCCGCTGTAACAATCAGATGGTCGTAGTGAAACTCTAGCTGAACCCTTGTTGCATCACCCAGCCCACGGGTAAGACGCAAGACCTTACGTATTTCTTTCGGTGCTTCACGCATTTTGAAGCCTTCAAAAGTTACTTCAAACTTTTTTGAAGCTTTCAGGATAAATGAGGAGAGGTATTGGTCGGTAAGCTTGTCGGGGATGCGTATTTCTGATTTATTTAGAAATGGCTTCAGTTTGTTCCCGTCAGTTCCATCGGTAAAGCCATACAGGCAGCCATTGTGCAAAAGCCAGCAGGGCTCACCTGTGATGATTTCAGTACCCTTGCGTTGTAAATCAATTTTGCGCCCGTTAAAACTGACCTCCAGCTGATAGATGATACCATCTTCAGCTTTTTTAAACGAATAAACTGCTTTTGGAGCTGTTGTCATTACGTGGTAGCCCTTCATCCCAGGATGATCTGAGCCACGCTCTTTCCAGTAAATTTGTGAGCCTTTCAGCAGTTCAAGAATTTTAGAGATTCTGCGGTCGAAATACCCGGATAGCCCCAACATAAGGGCTTTGTCTTCAGCTGCTTTTTCAAGAAAAACATCCCACTTGAGTTTCTTCTTGTTGAAATTCTTTTCAACATTTGCCTGACTAAGTTCGGTAATGATGCTGATGATTTTTCGTTCCTGTTCGGTAAACGGATACTCGTAATCACTTAGTCTGTCGTACACCAGGCGTTGGTACCTGTACGAAAAGGCTCCCGATTCAAGTAAATGAACCAGGTATGCGTTTAGGCTCAGGCCTAATTGCGGGTGACGAAAAAAGCTAAAAATCAACTGCATGGGTGCAGAAAGCGAACAACAATCTTCTTTAACCTGCAAGAATAAGCAATCAGATGCTTTGTGCCTTGCTGTGTTTAAAAATTTTCTTCCCTTCAGGGTCGGCATCAGAAATCCAAACCAGACCAGGTTTTTTCCCTACATCAAAGCTTCCGAGCAAGTGTTGCATCTCAAATAACTTTGCCCCATTTAGGCAAGCCCATTCAAAAAGCATTGCAGCAGGAATGTCGGGGAAATTCAATGCGATCAGTTTTATTTCTTCGTAAATATTTAATTGAGTATTCGAGGCAAGGCTATCGGTTCCTATTACAAGCCGGAGTTTTTCATCAATGAAAAGTTGAATATCCGGTAAGCGTGATTCAATGTATAAGTTTGCGCCAGGGCAGAGGCAAAGCCAGGCATCCCTGTTGAGCCAGCCTTGCAGGTCAGATAGTTCTGTAAACGTATTATGTACCAGAAGCACACGAATACTGTCAGGAATTTTTTCGTGCAACCACTGTAAGGATGAAATTCCTGGAGCAGACCAGTTGCCGTCATAAATGCCCATTTTTTCTAGCCTGGAAGTCAAAGCGCCTTTTCCGGAAAGGAACAGATCACGTTCAGTTGAGGTTTCCTGATTGTGAATACTCAGAATGCCCCCATGCTGGCTAATTTCATTGCATACCAGGGTCAATAGTTTCTCTGAGACAGAGTAAGGAGCATGAAGCGTCAGGTTGCCCCGATGGTTATGTTGAAGCTGTTGAAGTTTTTCTAAAACCTGTTTGCCTGAATGATAAGCTGAATCAGCTTTATCGCTGTGAAAACCAAAACGTTCAACAAATGTATGATACAGTATTTTGGAGTTTTCTTTGCATTGAAAACTATTGGTACCATTTGAAATATCCCCGACGAAAACAGTGCCGGTATCATACATTTCTGCGTCTGCATTAAGGATTGCCCGGGCAATTGTATCAGGGTCATTCTGTCGAATATCCATCAGTTTTTCTACAAAGCCATCCAGACCGGTTCCGGTTTGAATCTGGTCTTTCAGGTGAGAAAGCTCTAAGTGACAGTGAGCATTGACAAATCCGGGTACGATCCAACCACGATAATAAGCAGCTTCTGAAAGGTCATATCCTACATCTCCGGGATGCAGCAAAGCCAATACCATTCCATCGTCAGAACACACCAGCATTCCTTTCGAAATGGGGGGGGAGCTCACCGGAAAGACCACATCAGCCAGCATTTTTTTCACTCCGTAAAATTAGCATTGAATGGCTTATAGCAACACTTGAAATTCATCAGCTGAACTTGCGTAAAATTCATTCAAATCTTGCATCCGGCAATTAGTCATTTCGAAGGGCCAGGGCATGTAAGAAATATCTTACATTGATTGGTGCAGAAGGAATACAGAGAAGTAATGTGTCTGTTTCATTTATGAAGCACAGATATATTTTACTAATTCAGGTAAAATGTCACGCTGAAATGAGCAAGCCCAAAATCATGTGCGTAACAAGACCTACATATACACGTAGGAGATGCCACACAGAAACCACGCACATGGCATACAGCTACAAGCAAAACATTTGCAAATCATCTGACACAGCGCACAAGGTATGGGCGCAATTTGTGCAGCTTAAACGCACTTTTTGCAAAAGTACCCACCTTCATTTTTGGGGTTTCTTGTTCGCATGCGTACTACAGGCGAACATTGTTTCGGGCCAAGCTATCTTTTCAAACCCTATCAACGGAAACAATCCTTCATCTATGAATCCGTTTATGAACGGTCAAACCGTAGCCAACCACATGGAAGCAGAAGGGATAGGGCGGGGGAATGGAAACCTCGCAGTGAACAGCAATGGCACCTATTCACTTCGCAACTGGAAGTCAAATTCATTGAACAATGGGAAGTACTTCGAATTCTCAATGGAGCCTGACGATGATTATAAAATCAATTTTGTGAGTTTTATTTACAACGGAACCATATCATCAGGTTCGGCTAATTATGCATTCAGGTCGAGTCTCGATAATTTTTCATCAAATATTGGTTCGGCGGGTGTGTCTGGTACAATAGATCTAAGCAGTGCTGAATTTCAGGGTATTGACGATGATATCACATTTCGTTTGTATTGCTGGGGTACTTCTAATAATAATGTGGCAATTGCCATTAAGAATTTTACTTTTAATGGTGAAGTTGTTTCGGCATCAGAACCACCTGTTATAACAACGCATCCTGTGGCAGCAGGTTATTGTCAAAATAATGCAGCTTTGGCGCTGAGTGTTGTTGCTACAGCCGGGTCAGGTTCTATTGCGGGCTACCAATGGTATTCAAATTCAACAAATTCAAATTCCGGAGGAACAGCCATTAACGGTGCCACTGCTTCTACCTATCAGCCACCGGTAAATACACAGGGCACAGTCTATTACTATTGTCAGGTAACAAATTCAGAGGCACTTAGCAGCAAGAGTAATCCGGCAGCAATTGTAATTAGTGCCAATACAGCCGGAACAATTACCAACACGACACCAGCATCTAAGTGCGGTGAAGGCAGTGTTCAGCTAAAAGCTACTGTTTCTACAGGCACAATCAAATGGTATGAAGCAGCTAGTGGAGGTACCGCTCTGGCCAGTGGAACAACCTATAATACCCCCAGCTTAAGTTCGACCAAAACATATTATGCCGAGGCGGCGAATGGCAGCTGTTCATCAGTCAGTCGTACTGCTGTAGTGGCTACCATTCATGAGATTCCGGCAGTTACAGGCAGCACGCCTTCGTCGCGTTGTGGCACTGGAACAGTCTTGCTTGCCGCCAGCGGCGAGGGTACTTTAAGCTGGTTCGCGGCAGCATCCGGAGGCTCAGCCCTGGCATCCGGCAATACCTTTACCACCCCTTCTATTGCTTCGAGTACCAATTATTATGTTGAAGCAAATAACGGTCAATGCGTCTCAACATCCAGAACGGCAGTTACTGCCACGGTAAATGCACTGCCGGCTATCACAGGTTCAACGCCTAATAGCCGTTGCGGTACGGGTGCAGTTAGTTTGGGTGCCAGTGCATCTTCCGGAATTGTTAAATGGTATGCCACATTAAATGGCGGCACATCTTTAGGCACGGGAACAAGTTTTACCAGTCCATCAATCGCCACAACAACAAGCTATTATGCAGAAGCCTATGACAACAATTGTGCCTCTACAAGCAGAACAGCAGTTGTTGCAACAGTAAAAGCAATTCCAGGTATCAGCGGCACAAGCGGCGGCTCACGTTGTGGCGCCGGAACTGTTTCATTATCTGCTACCGCTTCTGCCGGAACAATTTCATGGTTTGCCAATGCAAGTGGGGGCACGGCTTTGGGCACAGGAAACGCATTTACAACACCTTCAATTTCTTCAAACACAACCTATTATGTTTCCACAGAAGCAAATGGATGTGCAAGTTCACCAAGAACAGCTGTTGCTGCAAGCGTTACAGCTACACCTACGGTAAGTTCTACCAGTCCATCGAGCAGTTGTGGGGCGGGTTCAAAAACCATTTCTGCGACCCCTTCATCCGGCATCATCAAGTGGTATGAAACTGCAAGCGGTGGCACTGTGATTGCAAGCGGCAACTCACTTACTACCCCGCACCTTACAAGTTCAAAAACCTATTATGCCGAAGCAAGTGACGGAGCATGTGTCTCTGCACGAACTGCTGTCGCCGTAACTATACTTCCAGGCCCCGCATTTTCAATTGCGCCGAACTATTGTTCTGCCGGAGGTTTGGTTGTTTTAACTGCCAGCGCAGGTTTCTCATCTTATTTGTGGAATACAGGTGCCAGTACCAATATTATCAGTGTTGATCAGGCGGGCGTGTATAGCGTAACAGCCAACAATGGTGCCGGATGTGAAGTAACAGCAACTATTTCAGTTGCCAGTGAATTAGTAACGAATGGTGACTTTTCAGACGGTAACACAGGCTTTAGCACCAATTATCTTTATAAGCCGGATATCACCGGAACCAAAGAATTATTTCCGGAGGGAACTTATTCAATTGTGCCGGATGCCAGCACTGTTCACGACGATTTCAACGGCAGAGCGCGAAGAGCAGGGGGGGGCAATATTATGGTAATCAATGGCTCCCCTCAAACGGGCGCTACCGTGTGGAGTCAAAATAATACTACAGTTTTACCCAATACTACCTATTATTTTTCTGCATGGGCAATGAGTGTTGTCAATGCGAACAATGCAGTATTACAATTTTCTATCAATGGCACTCAGGTGGGTTCAATTGCCTATCTGCCTAACGGTTACACAAATCAAAACGGGCCTTTTACCTGGGTGAGGTTTTATGGCCAATGGAACTCAGGGGTAAGTACTACAGCCAATCTTTCTATTGTTAATTTGAATACCATCCTGGGAGGTAATGACTTTGCGCTTGATGATGTTTCGTTTGGTACATTAGCTCCTGTTCAGCTTTCAGTTAATCCAATACCAAATAGCAATTCCGGCGTATGTATGGAAAATTCACTGGTGCTGACATCCAATGCCAGTGGTGGGGCGAGTCCGTTTACCTATACCTGGACCGGGCCAAACGGGTTCAGTTCAACCAGTGCCAATCCGCTGGTAACCAATTCATTGACCAATGCCCATAATGGAGAATACAGCCTCACGGTACGAGATGGTTTGGGTTGTTCAGTAACCCAAAAGCTTCAGGTGCAGGCTTCACAATTGCCACAGAATCAGTCGCTCACAGCGCTTGCCGGAACAGTATGCTCGGGTTCTTCTACAAGTATCCGGCTTTCATCGTCAGAAACAGGAGTAAGTTACCAATTACGAAACGCATCAGATAATCAGGTTATTGGCGCAGAAGTTCAGGGTACAGGAACTGCTATTGATTTACCAACCGGAGTACTTGTTGCCAGCAAAACATTCAGTGTATATGCAATTCGTTATGCCACAGGATGTAGCAAGGAGATGAGCACAGAAATTACAGTAGAGGTAGCTGCAAAGCCAAACCTAGTAATTACCAATCAGGCCGCATGTTCGGGTACGGTTAACCTCACTGCATCGGCAGTAACAGCGGGTAGTACAGAGCCGGGCACATTATCATACTTTACAAATGCCGCGGGAACAATTTCATTAGCCAACCCCGCAGCAGTAGCTGCATCAGGCACCTATTACATCAAGGGTTCAAGCGGTATCTGTTCTGATATTAAGCCGGTGACGGTGTATGTCGGAAGCAATCCAAATGCTACATTTTCTTATACCGGTTCACCCTTTTGCAGCAATGGAGACAACCCCAAAGCAATTTTGAGTGGTTCAGCTGTTGCAGGGGTGTTCAGCTCCACAGCCGGACTTGTTTTTTCGAGTACCAGTACCGGTGAAATTGACCTGTCAGCAAGTACTCCCGGAACTTATGTTGTGACGAATAGAGTAGCACCTTCGGGTGCTTGTTCACCGGTAACAGCTACTAAAAGTATTACCATCACAGGAGCATTAGGCGCCTCGTTCAGCTATGTTTCAAATGGTCTTTGCCAAAGTCCGGGCGCTGAAAATGCTCTGCCGGTGTTTGAGCCGGGTTGTGGTGCTGGAAGCTTTACCTCTTCTAATGGCCTTGTGTTTGCAAATGCTTCTACCGGAGCGGTTAATGTTACCGCTTCTACCCCTGGAAATTACGCTGTAATAAACACTGTTGCTGCAAACGGCGGTTGCGCAGAATCACGTGATACCTTCTTTTTACGCATTAACCCCTATACCTTTGAAGGAGCAGTGAATGCATCTGCTTCAAGCGACCATCTATGTGAGGGTATCGGGTTTCAGTTGTATTCAACAGGTGGCAATTATCAAACGGTGCTATTGCGTGAAGATTTTGAGGCACCACTAACTAACTGGACTACCAGCCATGCATCTGTCAACGGCAATACTGCAGGTTCTATGTGGTTAGTTCAACCAGACAATTATTATTACTGGAATAAAAATTTCCGTTCAAATGACCGGAGTAAGTTCTACATGACCAACAGCCGGGTGCAGGGTACTTTGTCATACACCAATACAATATTGAAGACCCCTCAGATGAACACCATTGGTTTCAGCAATCTGACCCTTGACTTCTTTCATTTTTTTGAAGCGAATAATTCACAGGACATTGCCAGGGTGCAGGTGTCAACTGACAATATAACCTGGACAGATGTTGCCAGTTTCACCACTACCCAGGGGGCTTTAACGAATTTCGACAACCATGTGGTGAATCTGAATGCTTATATTGGTATGCCATCGCTGTATATCCGCTTCTTTTATGCTGCCAGCTACGACCGTTATTGGGCGATTGACAATGTTTCAGTAACAGGTACTTCTAACCGTTACACCTATTCATGGCAATCGTCGCCATCAGGTTTTAGTTCAGCACTTCAAAATCCGCTTGATACAGCATCAACGAGCAAGTTTTATGTAGTAAAAGCCCGGAATGCCTATGGTTGTGAAGCTACAGCTGTTCCTGTTCCGCTAAGTGTAGATCCGTCACCAGGAGACAATGCAGGACCCGACAAAGACATTTGTGGCTCCGGTGCTGTAAGTATCGGAAAACCAGCCATATCCGGAAGAACTTACGCATGGTCGCCTTCAACCGACTTAAACAATGCCAATATCGCTGACCCTTCAGCTAGTCCAACAACAGCTACAACCTACACCCTTACCGAAACGATTACTTCAACCGGCTGTTCGTCAGTAAATCAGGTGAATGTAGCCATCAACACGGTGCCAACGATTACTTCCACAACACCTGCATCGAGATGTTCGGCAGGGAGTGTAACGCTGGAAGCAGTTTCTTCTAGTGGTACGGTGAGGTGGTGTGCAGTTGGAAGCGCGGGGCCGGTGCTTTACACCGGAAACAGTTTTACGACCCCTTCACTTAGCACGAGCAAGACCTATTATGCTGAACCATCTGGCGGAAATTGCCCTTCAGGAGCCAGGGTAGCTGTAAGTGCTACCATTGCAACTCCTCCGGCAATTATTTCGCAATCAACAGCATCAGCTACATATAGCATGGGCGTTTCGGCCACTCCTTTGGTTGTAAATGTCAATCCTGGTACGGGCACCATCAGTTCGTATCAATGGTATAGCAATAGTGTAGCAAACAATACCAGTGGCACCGAAATTGTGGGAGCTACTAATTCATCCTTTACTCCTCCAACCGATGTAGTTGGAACTGTATATTACTATTGTGCGTTCTCTAATAGTTACACATGTACCGGCAAAAGTGCAGTTTCAGGGGCCATTAATACGCTCCTCTCTCCGGTGATAAAAAGCGTGGTGCCTACCCTGCCACTAATTGGTGAACAAAACAGCGGTACCGGATACCGTGGACAAAAAATCACCATCAACGGAAGCAATTTTGCACTTAATTCAACAGTAAAGTTCAATGGGGTTGCCGCTACTTCGGTGATTTATTTGGGTGCCAACCAGTTGACCGCTGTGGTAAACAATACGGGAGCCAGTGGTACGGGAACGGTGGTAGTTACAAATCCAACAAGCGGGGCGTATGGTTCTGCACCGTTTGAGTTTCTGGGGTATATTACCACTTTACCCGGAGATTGGAAACTTCCGACAACCTGGCTGGGGGCGGCTGTGCCTGTGGCAGGGGCTGATGTTACCATCAACCATGCAGCCCTTGTAACAACTGCGATAAGTACATTGGTGAAAAAGTTAACTGTTTTTGAAGCAGGGGTACTTTCACTAAGCCTTCCGATTAGCTCATTGAGTGCTGAGAATGTGAATGTACAAGGCTCGTTGATTTGGCTGGGAGCCGGAACGATGAGTATTTCAGACCAACTGACAGTTGCGCCGAACGCGGTATTCACACCCGGCCTCGGAATGGTAAAGTTTGTACGCGAATCAAGTCAGGTGTTGTTTACAGGTAGAAACACTGTACCATTCTATAACCTTTCGCTTGAGGGTGGGGGAGAGAAGCAATTAATGGAAGGTTCAAGCCTGAGTGCAAACAATATATTAGTTAAGCAGGGAACGGCGCTTAATCTGAACCAGGGTAGTAAAGTTACGGTAAGCGGAAATATCGAACTTAATGGCACCATGGAGCCGGGCAAATGTGTGTTTGAATTTAACGGTTTGACCGACCAGGAGTTAAATGTAAGCCAGGCAGATACGGTAGTGGTAAGTTCAATGAAAGTGAACAAGCTAACAGGCACACTGGTATTGAAGAAATCGGTGCAGGTTCAGGATTCACTTGTAATGGTAAAAGGCAATGTACGCACCGATGCCAATCTCCTTACCATTGGAGTGAGTGCAGAACATCCGGGCATTATCAAGTACCAATCAGGGCACGTGGCGGGAAAGATGCGCCGCTGGTATGCCCGTTCAGTGAATGTGGGTAAAGAAAGCGGTTTGTTCCCAATGGCGCAGATAATATTTGGTTTGTGGAAGAACCGTCATGTTCAACTGAACTATGATATTGCACCCAGTGAAGGGGGCCATCTGACCATTGAATATAAGGCAGAACCAATGGTGAGTGCAAATCTTGGCACACAATGGTTTATTAGCCCTGAAAACACAGGAGGTGCCGGGTTTACGATTACCAATTTTTCTCATGAAGGCTATTGGAAAATTGACAACCAGGCAGGCAAATTAATTGATGGTGAATACACTATTTCTTTAAGTGGAGAAGGATATGAGCTTCCTTCCGGATTATTTGAAATCACGCTGGTTAAACGTGTAAACGGAGGGGACTGGTTTTGCCCCGGAACGCATTTGCCAGCGCTGGGAACAACAGATATCCCTGTGCTTAGCAGGAGTGGAGTGAGCGGGTTTTCTAATTTCGGATATGCCGGAGGTTCAAACAACGCATTGCCTGTATCATTGATTTCATTTGATGCTGAATGTGTAGGTAATACAGTGAAACTTAACTGGGCAACTGCATCCGAAACCAATAACCATCAGTTTATCATTGAAGAAAGCGCCGATGGTGAAAACTGGAATGTTGTTACAACAACCGATGGTTCAGGAAACAGCACCACATTGAAAGAGTATCAGACGCAGGCCGTAGTTCTTCCATCCGGACAAGGGTATTATCGTTTGACACAGGTTGACTTCAACGGTGAATCTGAAACATTTGAGCCTGTATTTGTCAATTGTAATTCAGCACAAGCCAAAAATGAGGTAAAGATTTACCCGAACCCGGCCAGTGAGTGGGTAACGGTTGAGATTACACTCGATGAACCATTGGATGCGCAATTGGCATTGTTCAGCAATAGTGGTCAGGTATTAATGCTTCAAAAGGCTGATTTGGCAATTGGCAGTAATCTGATTCGTTTAGACATTACTGCACTGCCTCAGGGAGCGTACCATTTGAATATTTCAAATTCGAGAAATGTAGAAATTTCCGGAGGTCGTTCAATCATCAAACGCTAATGATATTGTGCAATTTTCAATAGGTTTGCTGAAAAGTCAAGCGGTATAGTTTATACTTTTGGCCTTTTAATTTCAAATCCTTATTGAAAATGTTTCGCACAGAACACGATACCATGGGCGAGGTACAGGTACCTGCCGAGAAGTACTGGGGCGCACAAACAGAGCGTTCACGTAATAATTTTAAAATTGGGGCAGAAGGAAGTATGCCTGCCGAAATTATATATGCTTTTGCACATTTGAAGAAGGCAGCTGCTCAGGCGAATGCTGAGTTAGGGGTACTAAGTACCGAGAAGAAAGACTTAATTGCTAAGGTTTGTGATGAGGTACTTGCAGGTAAATTAGATGATCAGTTCCCATTGGTAATTTGGCAAACAGGCTCTGGTACCCAGAGCAATATGAACATGAATGAAGTGATTGCCAATCGTGGTCATGTAATTCAGGGAGGAAAACTTACAGATGACAAAAAGGTATTACATCCCAACGACGATGTGAACAAATCACAATCAAGCAATGATACTTTCCCGACGGCCATGCATATTGCAGCTTATACCCAGGTAGTTACAATTACCCTGCCAGGTATGGAGAAGCTACGCGATGCGCTGCATCAGAAGGCAGTTCATTTTAAAGATATTGTTAAAACAGGTCGTACGCATTTTATGGATGCCACGCCCCTTACCCTTGGGCAGGAATTCAGTGGATACGTACAACAGATTAACAATTCAATAAGAGCCATTAATGTTGCACTTGAGATGGTGAAGGAGCTGGCATTAGGTGGTACAGCAGTAGGCACCGGGCTGAACACTCCAAAAGGGTATGATGTATTGGTTGCCAGGAAGATTGCTGAATCAACAGGATATCCATTTGTTACAGCCCCCAATAAGTTCGAGGCACTTGCTGCCCATGATGCAATGGTTGAGTTGTCTGGGGCGCTTAAAAGAGCTGCAGTTTCACTGATGAAAGTAGCAAATGATATCCGGATGTTAAGTTCAGGGCCGCGCTCAGGGATAGGGGAGATCATTATTCCGGATAACGAGCCAGGTTCTTCTATCATGCCCGGTAAGGTGAACCCTACGCAGCCCGAAGCGCTCACGATGGTTTGTGCCCAGGTAGTTGGCAATGATGTAGCTGTTTCGGTGGGCGGGATGAACGGACATTTTGAACTGAATGTATTTAAGCCACTGATTGCTGCGAATGTTTTACAAAGTGCCCGCTTACTTGGGGATGCTTGTGTTTCGTTTACAGAAAAATGCGCAACAGGAATTGAACCGAACCTGACTCAAATCAGGCAGCATCTGGAGAACTCGCTGATGTTGGTTACAGCGCTCAATACACATATTGGCTACGAAAACGCAGCAAAGATTGCCAAAACAGCGCACAAGGATGGGAAAACTCTCCGTCAGGCAGCCATAGATCTGGGCCTGTTAACAGATGAGCAGTTTACCCTTTGGGTTGACCCTGCGAAGATGGTTTAAGTATCAAAGGCAGGTTTTCTGCAATGGTATAAAATAAAAAAGCCCCTGCATTTTTGCAGGGGCTTTTTTATGTGCAGGCGAAGCCTGATATTAGCGTTTGTCGTTTCCGCGTTTGCGGTCTCTTCTTCCGCGGTCGCCACGGTCGCCACGATCACCACCACGGTTATCACCACCATGACCCCCATGACCGCCACCTGTTTTCTGGGCAGCCATGCCGATGTTCGGACTTAAGTCACGTTTGCCGTAAACTTCTCCTTTGCAAATCCAAACTTTGATACCAATACGACCGTAGGTTGTATGTGCCTCAGAGATAGCGTAGTCAATATCTGCACGAAGGGTATGGAGAGGCGTACGGCCTTCTTTGTAGCCTTCAACGCGGGCCATTTCGGCTCCACCCAGACGTCCTGAGCATTTAACCTTGATGCCTTCAGCACCCATACGCATGGTTGAAGATATGGAGGTCTTCATAGCGCGGCGGAAAGAAATTCTTCCTTCCAACTGGCGGGCGATGCCGTCAGCAACAAGACGAGCGTCGAGTTCAGGGCGTTTAATTTCAAAGATGTTGATTTGAACCTCTTTTTTAGTGAGTTTCTTCAGCTCTTCTTTGAGTTTATCAACTTCCTGACCACCTTTCCCAATGATGATACCCGGACGTGCGGTATTGATGGTAACCGTCACCAGGCGAAGGGTTCTTTCAATAACGATTTTCGAAACCCCTGCTTTTACTAAACGTGCGTTCAGGTATTTTCTGATTTTGTGGTCTTCGACCAGTTTGTCGGTAAAATTTTTACCTCCATACCAGTTAGAGTCCCATCCGCGGATGATACCAAGGCGAAGGCCGATCGGGTTAGCTTTTTGTCCCATGAATGCTTATTAAATGCTTTAGGTGTTGGTTAGGCGTTTATGTTTTCTCCAAGTTTCGAATCAAGGATCATTGTTACGTGGTTCGAGCGTTTACGCACCCGGTATCCTCTTCCTTGTGGTGCAGGGCGAAGGCGTTTAAGCATACCGGCGCCATCAACTTTAATCTCACGAATAAAAACATTGCTGTCTTCCAGGCGCATCCCTTCGTTTTTTGCCTGCCAGTTAGCGATAGCAGAAAGCAATAATTTCTCCAGTCTGCCGGCAGCCTCTTTATTGGTGTATTTAAGAATTGACAATGCTCTGTCAACCTCCACGCCACGAACAAGGTCAGCAACCAATCTCATCTTACGTGGTGATGTTGGACAATCATTTAGTTTTGCAATAGCTGTTTTTTTCAGCTCATTTTTTCTTGCCTCAGCGGCTGTTTTTTTTCTGGCTCCCATGATTCTGAGAATAAAGAACGTTTAGTTTATTTCCTTCCTTTGTCTTTACGGTTTCCTGCATGACCACGGAAGGTGCGGGTTGGTGCAAATTCGCCCAGTTTGTGACCCACCATATTTTCGGTGACATATACCGGGATAAATTTATTGCCATTGTGAACGGCAAGGGTTTGACCTACGAAATCAGGGCTGATCATAGAACGGCGCGACCAAGTTTTAACAACTGATTTTTTGCCACTATCAATCATTTGGAAAACTTTCTTTTCCAATTTGAAATCAATAAAGGGACCTTTTTTTAGTGAACGGCTCATAATGCGTTTGAATACTGTAAGGGTTATTTCTTCCTGCGTTCGAGGATATATTTGCTGCTGTGGTTTTTAGGCTTACGGGTTTTGTAACCTTTAGCCGGAATACCTTTTCTGCTACGTGGATGGCCTCCGGAAGCACGTCCTTCACCACCACCCATTGGGTGATCAACCGGGTTCATAGATACCCCGCGGTTTCTTGGTCTGCGACCCAACCAGCGTGAGCGTCCGGCTTTACCACTGCGTACCAGACGATGGTCAGGGTTTGAAACAGAACCGATTACTGCTAAACAGGTTCCCAGAATCATACGCATTTCACCGGAAGGCATACGTAAGATTACGTATTTACCATCTTTTGCAGCAAGCTGTGCAGCTGCGCCGGCACTTCTTACGAGTGTAGCTCCTTGTCCGGGGCGAAGTTCAACATGATGAATGAATGTACCCAGTGGAATATCTTTCAGGTACAATGCATTTCCTGGTTCCACTGGTGCGTCTTCACCCGACTGAACAACTGCGCCAACCTGTAGGCCTTGTGGGGCAAGAATATAGCGTTTTTCACCATCAGCATATTGCAACAAGGCAATTCTTGAAGAGCGGTTCGGGTCATATTCAATACTTGCAACAGTAGCAGGTACTGAGTGTTTTTCGCGTTTAAAATCAATCAGACGATAACGCTGCTTGTGACCACCACCAATATAACGCATGGTCATCTTACCAGAACTGTTACGGCCTCCGGATTTTTTCTGTTTTACTAAAAGCGATTTCTCCGGCAGACGTGTTGTAACATCATCATAGGTATCCGCTACTTTGAAGCGGGTTCCTGGAGTGAGTGGGTTGAATTTTCTAAGTGCCATTATCGTCAGATGCTGCTATAAAAATCAATAGTTTCACCTTTGGCAAGAGACACGATTGCTTTCTTGCAACGGCCGGTGATACCGTATTTAACGCCCCCACGTGTGTTGCGGGCTTTTACTTTTCCAATGTACTTCATGGTGCGCACATTTTCCACATTCACGCCATAAGCCTTTTCAACGGCTTGCTTGATTTGGATTTTGTTTGCATCCGAGCTGACCACAAACCCGTAGAGGTTCATCTTCTCGGTCAGACCGGTCATTTTTTCTGTAATGATGGGTTTGATGAGGATGTTCATATCAGTTCTGTGTTAAAGTGTTTTCTACATTTTTAACGGCATCTTCAAACAACACAATATGGTTGGCATGAAGAATGTCATAGGTATTCAGGTCGGTTGCGGTAACAACTTTGCTGTTAGGCAGGTTACGGCTTGACAAATACAATGCCTGATTGTTCTCAGGAATTACCACCAGGGTTTTGCCTGTTGAAAGGTTGAGGTTTTTCAGGATGGTGCTGTATTGTTTTGTTGAAGGCTTTTCGATTTGAAATTGTTCTACCAAAACAATGCCATTGTCTTGTGCTTTGTAAGTCAGTGCTGATTTACGGGCAAGCATTTTTACCTTTTTATTCAGACGGAAGCTATAATCGCGGGGTTTAGGCCCGAAAATACGTCCACCACCTACAAATACAGGTGATTTAATGCTACCGGCACGTGCACCGCCTGTGCCTTTCTGACGTTTTAGTTTGCGGGTTGAATAGTTTACCTCAGCACGCTCTTTTGCCTTATGGGTGCCCTGACGACGGTTAGCCAGGATCTGTTTTACGTCCAGATATATGGCATGATCGTTTGGTGTAATCGCAAAAACATCGCTGTTCAGCTTTACTTTGCGACCGGTCTCCTGACCGCTGGTGTTCAATACTGTTAGTTCCATATTACTTCTCGATCATTACATACGAACCTTTTGGGCCTGGGATTGCGCCTTGTACCACGATAAGATTCTGTTCAGGAATTACTTTCAATACTTCAAGGTTTTGCACCTTCACTCTTGCGCCACCGGTACGTCCGGCCATACGCATACCTTTAAATACACGTGAAGGATAAGACGATGCACCCAATGAACCAGGGGCACGAAGGCGGTTGTGCTGACCGTGTGTCTGCATACCAACCCCGCTAAATCCGTGGCGTTTTACAACGCCCTGGAAACCTTTTCCTTTTGATGTACCGATTACATCAACAAATTCGCCTTCATTGAACAAATCAACAGAGATAGTTTCTCCTGTGCTACGTTCTTCAGTGAAGTGGCGAAATTCAACTACTTTCCGCTTGGGTGTTGTGTTGGCCTTTTCAAAATGGCCTTTCATTGCGGCGGAAGTATGTTTTTCCTTACGCTCTTCAAACGCCAGTTGAACTGCGTTGTAACCGTCTTTTTCAACGGTTTTCACTTGCGTAACTACGCAAGGACCTGCCTCGATAATTGTGCATGGTATGTTCTTACCAGCGGCACTGAAGAGGCTAGTCATTCCGACTTTTTTACCTATTAAACCTGACATTTTATGTATTTAGATGATGTGCTGTGTTGATGCAAACTAAACTTTAATCTCAACTTCTACCCCACTTGGAAGCTCGAGCTTCATCAAAGCATCTACTGTTTTAGAGGTAGTGCTGTAAATATCGAGCAAACGCTTATATGAACAAAGTTGGAATTGTTCACGTGCTTTTTTATTTACGTGTGGTGAACGCAATACGGTGTAGATGTTTTTGTTGGTTGGCAGTGGAATTGGACCATTTACTACCGCACCGGTTAACTTCACCGTTTTTACGATTTTCTCGGCCGATTTATCAACTAAGTTGTAATCGTACGATTTAAGTTTAATTCTGATTTTCTGACTCATGGTATAAAGAACAAGGATTTTAAGCTTTTACGGTTTTACCTTTTGCCTTAGCAATTACTTCTTCGGCCACCTGGCGAGGTGCTTCAGCATAGTGTGAAGGTTCCATAGTGGAAGTTGCTCTTCCGGAAGAAATAGTACGTAAGGTGGTTACATAACCAAACATTTCACTCAGAGGCACTTTAGCGCGGATTACCTGAGCACCGGCACGGCTATCCATGCCTTCAAGCTGACCGCGGCGTTTGTTTAAGTCGCCAATGATATCACCCATGTATTCGTCTGGCGTAACCACTTCAACTTTCATGATGGGTTCCATCAGGATAGGTTGTGCTTTAGGTAAGGCTTCGCGGAATGCAGAGCGGGCGCAAATTTCAAATGAGAGTGAATCGGAGTCAACTGCGTGGTATGAGCCATCAGTCAGTACTACTTTCAGGCTATCCATTCCATATCCGGCCAATACACCATTTTGCATAGCTGTTTTAAAACCTTTTTCTACGGAAGGGATGTATTCGCGTGGGATATTACCACCAACAACTTCGTTTACAAACTGAAGACCTTCTTTGGCATCAGCATCAGCAGGGCTAATAGTAACAACGATATCAGCGAATTTACCACGACCACCGGTTTGTTTTTTGTAAACTTCACGGTGAGTAACTTTACCGGTGATTGCTTCTTTATAGTTTACCTGAGGTGCTCCCTGGTTACATTCAACCTTAAATTCGCGTCTGAGACGGTCAAGGATGATATCAAGGTGCAACTCGCCCATACCACTGATGATAGTTTGGCTGGTTTCTTCGTCAGTACGCACTTTGAAAGTAGGGTCTTCCTCCGATAATTTTGCAAGTGCCATACCAAGTTTATCCACATCGGCCTGAGTTTTAGGCTCAATTGCCACGCCGATTACCGGCTCAGGGAATACCATTGATTCAAGCACGATAGGGTTCTTCTCATCGCAAAGGGTGTCACCGGTTTTAATATCTTTAAAACCTACGGCTGCCCCAATATCTCCTGCTTCAATATATTCAATGGCATTCTGTTTGTTGGCATGCATCTGGAAAATACGGGAGATACGCTCTTTGTTACCACTGCGGGTGTTGAGAACATACGAACCAGCATCTAAGCGGCCTGAATATACACGGAAGAAACACAAACGGCCTACAAAGGGGTCGGTTGCAATTTTAAACGCCAATGCAGTAAAAGGGTCTTTTAAGCCAGGTGTACGGAAAACTTCAGCACCTGTATCCGGGTTGGTACCTATGATTTTCTCTTTATCGAGCGGGCTTGGCATTAATTCCATCACCAGATCGAGCATTGCCTGAACTCCTTTGTTTTTAAAGGAAGAACCGCAAACCATCGGTACAATTTTATTGGCTACGCAAGCTTTTCTAAGTGCATCAAGTACCTCACGTTCTGTAATAGAGGTGGGGTCATCGAAGTATTTCTCCATTAACTGATCATCGAATTCAGCAACGGCCTCCAGCATTTTCTCTCTCCACTCTCTTGCTTCTTCCACAAGGTCAGCAGGGATTTCAACTTCCTTAAAAGTCATACCCTTGTCATGTTCATTCCATTCAATTCCACGGAAATTGATCAAATCAACTACACCACGGAAGGTTTCTTCAGCACCAATAGGTATTTGAAGAGGAATAGCGTTACCCCCCAACACTTCGCGCACCTGCTTAACAACAGCCAGGAAGTCAGCACCCTGACGATCCATCTTGTTTACAAAACCGATACGAGTAACATTGTAATTATTAGCTAAACGCCAGTTAGTTTCAGATTGTGGCTCTACGCCGTCAACAGCTGAAAACAGAAATACCAAGCCATCAAGGATACGCAACGAACGGTTAACCTCTACGGTAAAGTCAACGTGTCCGGGTGTGTCAATTACGTTTAGTTTGTATTTATTCCCTCTGTAATTCCAGAAACATGTAGTAGCTGCCGAAGTGATGGTGATACCACGCTCCTGCTCCTGTACCATCCAGTCCATCGTAGCTGCGCCATCGTGCACCTCGCCTACTTTGTGGTTAACACCGGTATAATATAGAATACGCTCGGTAGTTGTGGTTTTGCCAGCATCAATATGTGCGGCAATACCGATGTTTCTGGTGAATTTTAAATCGTGGCTCATTGTTTAGCCTTTTCTTTTTTTAATGATTAAAAACGGAAATGTGAGAATGCTTTGTTAGCCTCAGCCATCCGGTGGGTATCTTCTTTTTTCTTATGAGCGGCACCTTCGCCTTTTGAAGCTGCAATAACTTCAGAAGCCAGTTTTTGAGCCATTGATTTCTCGTTGCGTTTGCGTGAGAACATGATTAACCATTTGATACCCATAGCGGTACGACGATCCGGACGTACTTCCTGTGGGATCTGAAAGGTTGCACCACCCACCCTGCGGCTTTTCACCTCAACGTTTGGACTTACATTTTCAAGCGCGCGTTTCCATACCTCATGTCCTTCTTCTTCAGTGCGCTTTGTTACAATATCCATCGCGTCATAAAAGATGCCGTAGGCAATTGACTTTTTGCCATCATACATCAGGTTATTTACAAAGCGGGTAACCAGCTGATCGTTATAGCGCGGATCAGGAGTTCTGGGGATTCGTTTAGGGGTTGTCTTTCTCATGTTGCAATTTGCAGGCTATGAATTATTTCTTTTTGGCTCCTTTTGCGCCGGCTGCTGGTTGACCTGGCTTCGGACGCTTGGTTCCGTATTTTGAACGGCGTTGGTTACGGCCTTCAACACCAGAAGTGTCGAGGGCACCACGTACAATATGGTAACGTACTCCGGGAAGGTCTTTTACCCTGCCACCACGAATCAACACAATGCTGTGTTCCTGTAGGTTGTGGCCTTCTCCCGGGATATAGGCGTTAACTTCTTTTGTGTTGGTCAGACGCACACGTGCCACCTTCCTCATAGCCGAGTTAGGCTTTTTGGGCGTAGTAGTATAAACACGGGTACAAACCCCGCGGCGTTGTGGACAGGAGTCCAGAGCCGGAGACTTACTCTTGGTAGCGTTGGCGGAGCGGCCTTTACGTACAAGCTGCTGAATTGTTGGCATGCTTAAGCGCTGATTGTGATGAGTTTAATTCTAAAAAATTACAGTTTCCCTGATTTTTTGGGAGCGCAAAGATAGGAAGTTGTTTTTATTTACCAACGGTGATTGTTAAAAAATTTTCCAATGAAATTTGCCCAACATGAATTTTTGTCGCCTGAATATGAATTTCAGGAATAATGACCAGCGCAGTATAGCATCTTTGTTTTGCCTGAATCTGCTACATTTGCTTTTATGAAAATACAAATACTTTGTTTTTTATTATTACTGTTGAATGCCGGAGGTTTATCGCTTGAAGCGCAAACGGCCGTGCCGCAAGCTATCAATTACCAGGCAATTGCCCGGAATTCTGCCGGAGGAGTTTATGTCAATAAAATGATTGCGCTACGGATAAGCATTCGCACAGGCTCGTCGAGTGGCCCGGTGGTATATAAAGAAGTGCAACAGTCTCAAACCAATGCATTTGGACTTTTTAGCCTGAAAATCGGAACCGGAACACCTGAGTCAGGACTGTTTACGGATATTGACTGGTCGGAGGCGAATCAATGGTTAGAGGTAGAGGCCGATCCGGAGGGAGGTACATCATTTGTATCAATAGGAATTAGTGAGTTATTATCTGTACCGTATGCATTTTATGCTCAAAACTCAGGTACCGGTGGAGAGCAAGGTCCACCCGGCCCTCAGGGACCTGCCGGTGAACAAGGCCCTCCAGGCCCCCAGGGTCCTCCGGGTGATGGAAGTGCAGGGCCGCCACTTGTGCAGGCATTTAGCACAGCTTATGGTGCCTCCGCAGTTAGTTCACCCGATTTTGTTACCTTAGGAGGAGCAGGAACGGCCAGTGCAGCAACACTTTGGGTTGAACAATTGGTGAGTCAGTGTGCGGTGTGCACCCAACCTTATGTACAAGCATTACCAAACTGGATAGGGCAGGCAGTTGTTTTAGACATACCAGTACAAACGATTACAATTGAAAACGATGAGGAACCCGGTAAAGGCGTGTTGGTTATGGGGAATGTTACCATTAAAGCCACGAATAATTCCACTTCGCTTCCAAACAGTAACCGGTTCAGTATATGGGTACAGCGTTCAACTACTGCTGATTTTACATCTGGGGTTACAAATGTGTACCGTATTGAGGATGGTCTATCCGGGGGTACCACCAGCACGCTTTCACCACCGGCACTGGGCTCCGGGATAGCCTGTACCACCATTTTGTATCCTGATTTGAATCTGAACCCCGGAACTTATTATTACAGGTTCGTGTACCAGAACATCATGGGGCTCAATAACGGGCAAACCCTTTTTGCGCAAGACCGCAGCATGGTACTCATGGAAATCAGGAAATAGCGGGTTGAATAGAGGGAAACCTTTGAAGGTTTAAGGTCAAAGCTGTTTTCAACATTCTATTGAGGTTCATGTACAACCAGGTCTTTCACTTCGTGATTTACAGGAGGTAAAGTCTGCAGGTACTTGTATATGGCTATTAAATCGTTGTCGCTCATGTTGCGATATGCTTCCCATGGCATGATACTTTCCTTTACCAAACGACCTTTGTTTTTCAATCGCTCCACAAATTCATCCTGAGACCACCCATAAATATGGCCTGTTTCCGGGTCAGGGGTAAGGTTGGGTGTATAAACCCACACGCCGGGTTCTTCGGTAACCGAAGGTGTTTTTTGTCCGCCGGCATACGGTTCGCCTACAAATTCTCCGGTTTGCATATCCATGTTTGTATGGCAATCTTTACAGCCAGACACTGCATTAGCAAGGTAACGCCCATATTCAACAGAAGTGTCTCTTGCAACAGATTTGGCAATGTCGCCCTCTGGAGCATAAGGTTTTAGAAAAAATGCAGAGATGGCTTTCCAGAAAAAATTGAGTTCAGAGGGCGGAACCTTGTTATTTACCGGGCTAAGTGTACGCAGATAGGATATGATGGCGGTTAAATCTTCATCGCTTACATTGGGGTAGCGCATAAAGGGAAAAATGATGGTGTTGTCTGGCCTTACCCCGTACCTGATAATGCGTGCCAATTCTGCATCAGAATATCTGCCTATCCCGGTTTCTTTGTCAGGGGTGATATTTGCCGAATAAAACGCTGCACCCGGCATGGTAAAAGGCAAGCCCCCGGATAGTGGTTTGGTGAAGATGCTGGTTTCAAGTTCTTCAATCTTTTTACGGTCGCCATTGATATGGCAAACGGCACAATGGGCCGCACCCAGAACAAGGTATTTCCCTTGTGCAATAACAGCACTATCAGCACTGGCGGCAATAGCTACCTGTGGGGCATCCATTTTGGGAGGGTACATTGAATATACTGCCACAACCAATGCAAGTACAACGATAAGTACGATAATTCCTATCCATTTTAAGGTTTTTAGAAGTGTTTTCATAGTTAATATAATTCGGGTTAGGAAAAACAATTAATGTTTCGACGAGAACTATCTCTAAAACAAAACTAATAAAAAGAAAATTGACAAAATGAAATTTTTTCTTACCTGTCCTTATTTTGTCAGTTAAATTGCATTTGTGTAGTTAAATTCTATTGTATGGAGACTAGTTGGATTGGTGGTAGATATTCTGTATTAGGGGTTCAATGTTTTTTTCAGTTCAGAAATGCCTCCTGCTATAGGCCGGCGGTTTTTAGGTTAAAAGGTTTCTGTTCGATTTGTTCAAGCACAGCTTATTCCCGGATTAATTTACGGGTGTAAATTTCTCTACCACATGGTAAACCGGGTCAAGATGTTTGAGGTATTTGTATATGGCGGCCAGATCTACAGTATCCATTCCGGCATACATTGTCCAGGGCATGATTGTTTGAAAATCACCTGGTTTTACCACGGGATTTACATAGGCACTGTCGGCATACATTTTGAAACGCTTAATAAAGTAATTCTTTGACCAATTACCAATGCCTGATTCTTTATCTGGTGTAAGATTGGCTGAGCGCACGACGGAGC
>JAIBAI010000059.1 GCA_019695235.1 Bacteroidia bacterium
TTATTTGGAGTGATGCAGAAAACATAGCTAAAGGGGTGGACGCTTTAGGTAAACTTGCTAAAGTAACAGGGAATGAAGAAGAAGATATTAATAAAAAACCATTCGCAAAAGAAATATACGATGATGCAGAAAGGACAGGGAATTTAGATTTCCTACCATCGGCAGTAAAGAACTCAATAACTAAAAATGGTGAAACGGTAAAACTACCAACAGAAGCAGCAAGGTATCTTGAACAACAAGTAGGAACAGAAAGAAAGAAACTGATTACTGCATATATTGGTGGGGCATTAACAATTCCGGGGTATGGTAAATACAATACGCTTACAGACCAAAAAAAGATAGAGGCACTTTCTGTTATTTACAAAGCTGGTTATGACAAAGGTAAATATGATTTCTACCAAAAATACCCACAGTACAATAACGAAAAAACGAAAAAAGAAAAAAGTGATGATAAAAAAGAAAGCTATCAAAAAAAGGTATTAAAAAACGCAATTAATAAAAAATAACAAAAATGGTAACATCATTATTAAAACCGTAAATTAATTTCAAGTCTTGAACAAAACAAAACCGATGTATTTGAATTTGATGAATACATGGGAGAACTTTAAAATCAATCTTTATGAGTGAACTGGATAAAATACAAAAAGAACTTGACTATTACAAAAAGAAGTTTTCAGTTGCCGAACACGATTTGGCTATTGATGGGTATTTGTCTTATGTAGCATTAGTAAGGCAGCAAGTTGATTTCATAAAAGACTTTAAAATAAAAGAGAACATAGATGGGAAAAAGACAGAAACAGTATTGTATGACAGGGCTATGAGTATGGGGGAGGGCTTACCTGATATGATTAGCAAGATGAACAAGTTGAAAATAGAACTTAATATACCATTTGATGAAAATGATGGTAAGCCTAAATTAACAGCAACATCACCTCAAAATATAGGGAAGTAATGTTTAATAAAATAGAAGGGGGGAGTGTTTATGTGATACCAGATAATTGCTTTGGGTTTGAATACCATTGCAACCTTCCTCCTATTGGGTATGGCATTAATTCTGTTACGGGGGAATTGCAAGAAACTGACATAATTAAAAGGTCTGATATTCCAGAGCATAATTTTTGGGATAGATATACATTGCCTAAAGATTGGAATGTAAAAAGAAAGGCAGAAAAGGAAAGGCAAAAGTTTGATAAGTATTATATAGACCCGTATTTAGAATCAATAAGAGCAAGGGAGTGGAAAAGGAGATTATGTGGAGTATGGTTTGACAATTACAATCCTAAAAAAAAGCAGGTAGAAACATTATATATAACAGGTACACACTATCTATATATTACCTATTGGAAGTTTCAGGGTAAATTTATGGATTTTCGTATCAATGACATGGAGTTTTGGTATGTAATGAAGTATTGTGAAACAGACCCTGATTGTTTAGGATTAAATGAAATCACAAAAAGGAAATTAGGGAAAACAGCAAAATTAGGTTGTTGGCTTTACGACAGGACAAGCAAGCCGCCATTTAACCAACACGCAGGTATTCAAAGTAAGGCTGATGATGATGCAGAAGAAGTAATGAAAAAAGCCTTAGTTCAACCCTGGCAAAAACTTCCTGATTTTTTCAGACCTATTTATGACACAATGAAGGGTGATGACCCTAATGAACTTAGGTTTTTCCATACATCAAGAAGGGGTAGTACAACAGAAAATGAAAGGGAAGAAGAAGAAGCACTTGAATCGTGGATAGATTTTGGGGCATCAGGTGAAGCGGTGTATGATGGGCCGGAGTTGGACTCCTACGCTTCGGATGAGGCAGGGAAAACGAAAAGGCCAACCAGTATAAAAGAAAGGCAAAGTACAGTACGATTCTGTTCTGAAATAGACGGGCAGTTCAATAGAAAGGATAATCCTTATTTTCAACGCAAACAGCTTTACACCACAACAGTAGAGATAGAAAAAGGAGAAGAAGATAACTATGAGTTCCAAGAAATGACAGCAAGGAGTAATCCTTTAGATAGAAATGAAAATAACAGAACAACAACAGGGTTATATACTTTTTTCCTTCCTGCTCAAAAAGGGATGTATTTTGATACATACGGATACCCTGATGAAGAAAAGGCTATAACATACTTGCTTAATGAAATGAAGAAGTTGGAAGATGATGGGGATACAAGGGGGCTTTCTTCATTCAAGCGTAAAAATCCAATGACATTTAAAATGGCTTTTAGTGCTGATGGAGCAACGGCATTATATGACCCTGAATTAATTAATAATCATTTGGATGATATTTCATGGGGAAAAGACTTGACTGAAAGAGGAAATTTAGAATGGAAAGATGGTTATGAATTTGAAAGGCCGGTAGTTAGGGATAATGGAGAAATTGAGTATGTATTAAATGAAATTGAATGGAAACCAAACCCAAATGGAAGATTTGAAAAAGTTATTGGGTGGCTGCCAAAAGAACCAAATAAAGTATTTAAAAAGAACGGGAAGTTTTTACCTAACAACAACTATGCAAATAGGGTAGGATGTGACCCATTTAAGTACGATAAGACAAAAGACAAAAGACGTTCTAATTGTGCAGCGTTTAATTATCAAATAGCAGATGATTTATACCCTGATGACATTTATAACGATACTCTAACCCTAAGGTATGCTTACAGGGCAGCAAGCACAAGATTGGCTAATATGGACATTTTAAAAATGGTTTGGTGGTGTGGGTGTCAAGTTTTATTTGAAAGAAACGTGAACCATTGGAAAAGGGATTTTCAGGATTGGAATTGCGAAGCATTTTTGATGTATTTGCCAGGCGAAGATGAACCTGGAATTTATACAGATGGCAAAGGCACAGTAGTGCAATTAATTTGTAACTTTACTGAATCGTATATTAATCAGTTTATTAAAAAATGTTTCTTTAAAACATTAATGAGAAAAGAAACAGGTTGGTTAGGGTTTAAGGTAGAAGATACGCAGTCGTTTGATGAACCTATGGCAGCAGGAATAACATTTATAGCAGTAAAGGGAAAGCGGTATGTTAAACGGGATGAAAAAGTAAAAGCAATAGAAAACATAATGCCTTATCATCAGGCAGTTTAAAATAAAAAAAATAAACCACATGAGATATATTCCTATTTCAGGCACAGGGCAGTATCCCTATCCTGACCATAATATTGATCCTGCACTTAAAGGTGCGGATTGGTGTATGCAGTATGCTAAGGCCGCATATTTCGATTGGAATTTTGCATCACCTAAAGGTATATTTTCAGCCAATGGTGGTGATTATGAAAAGTATCGTTTGTATGCTTTGGGAAAACAACCAATAAACCAATATAAAAAATGGATGGGTGTTGACCAACAAACAAACAATACACATTTGGTAGTGGATTGGAGTGTACGTTCAGTAGTTAGTGGTTATAGGGATAAGGCTATTTCAAGGCTAATGAAGAACGATTATACCATTGTAGCCACAGCAGTAGATTCACTTGCAAAAGATGAATTAGATGACTTCTATGCAGCTATAAAGGCTAAGTTGGCAATGAGGGATTTAATGATACAGCAAAACCCTGAAATGGCTAATCACCCTGCACTACAATTAAATGCCGGAGAACCAAGAGATATTGAAGAACTTGAAATGAGGGTATCTCAAAACGAACAATTCAATAGAAGCAAAGATGCTGAAATGGCTATTGAATTAGGGATGTATGAAAATGATTACAAGGCACAACGCAGAATGATTTATGAGGATTTGTTTGATTTTGGGGTGGCTGGATTTGCTGATTGGTTAGGAGATGATAACAAAGCGAAATTCAGAAGGGTAAACCCTAATTGCGTTATTGTAAGTAATACAAAGGATGGTACGTTTTCGGATATTGTTCATGCAGGGGAGCAAATAGATGTTTCACTTATTGAACTTGCCACAGTAAAAGATAAGGATGGAAATTTAGTATTTACAGAAAAAGAACTTATTGAATTTGCAGGGACGATAGCAGGTAAGAATTTCAGTAATCCTGGTTCATTGGGATTGAATACAGGGTGGCTTAAACCAATAGATAAGTTCAAATGCAAAGTTGTAGATATTAAGTTCTATACTTACAATACCGATACTTATACAAACAGGGTTGATGCAAATGGTAATTTAGTTTTCAGAAAAGAAAAGTATGGCAGGGGAGAAGAAAACAACATCAGGTATGTAAGAAAAAGAATCCAATACGTTTATAAATGTAAGTGGGTTGTAGGTACTGATAAATGTTATGATTGGGGAATGTGCTATGACCAACCACGCTCCAATAACCACCAAAAGAAAGCATTAACAAGGCTTCCATATACATTCTTTGCTTACAACTTCTATAACATGAAGGCGCAAGGATTTATGGAAAGGTTGATACCATATATTGACGACTATCAGCTAACCATGCTTAAAATACAGAACTTTAAAAACAGGGCTGTACCGAGTGGATGGTGGATGGATTTAGATGCACTTGAAAATGTAGCATTGAGTAAAGGTGGTGCAGATATGCAGCCAAAGGAATTGATACAAATGTTCATGGAAACAGGCGTGCTTTTGGGTAGAAGTAAAGATGCAGCAGATCAGCCACGAAGCCAAAACTGGAAACCAATTATACCAATAGAAAATACAGCAGCAAGTGAGTTGGCTATGTTCTATCAGGACTTACTTAATACCGTTATGGCTATTGAGAAGATGACAGGGTATAATATGATTACTTCGGGCAATCCAAATCCTAAAACATTAACAAGTGGATATGAAGTAGCAAACCAAAGTACAGACGATGCACTTTATCCAATAGCTTTTGCAGAAGAATTTTTATCACTAAGGCTTGCAGAAGCAGTATTGTGCAGGATGAAACAAGGGTTGAAGAAAGGCACAGTAGAAGGGTATGCACCATATCAGGGAGCATTAAACGCTAATACACTTAGGTTCTTAACGGTATCACCTGATATTGCAGAAAGGGAACATGGGATTATGTTACAGCAAAAGTCCACAGAACAAGATAAAATGTGGATTATGCAGCAGGTACAGGGTGATATTATGAATGGCTTTTTAGATACAAGCGATGCTATCCTGATAATAAATACGCATAATGCAAAAGAAGCAATGCAGATATTAGCGTATCGGGTTAAGAAAGCAAAAGAAGCTATGAACCAACAGAAGTTGGCAGAGTTGCAATCTACCAATCAGGCTAATGTGCAAATTGCTCAAATGGCACAGCAAGAGAAGTTTCAATTATTACAAATGGAACTACAAGCCAAGATGCAAATGAGTAGGGATGCGTTACAGGTTGAATTACAGAAAGAGCAAATGAAGATACAGGCAGACTTGCAAATACGCCAATATGAAATGCAGTTAAAGTATGGCATGAATACAGATATGGCATCAGCTAAAGTTCAGGTAGCAGAAATAACAGCCAATGCGAAAGTGGCATCTGCTCATATCCAGGGTACAGATGCCCATGTTAAAGCTGTCATTGACGGGGAGGCTGCAATAACAAAGCAGCATATAGCTAATCAGAAAAAAGAATTATCAACATCAAAAAAATAAAAAATGGCAAAGGCATCAAAACCTAAAAAAGAGAAAGAAGTAACAGTAGAACCCGAAGTTATTACAGAAGTAGTAACGGAAACACCCGAACCTGAAATAGTACAGGATAACGAACCGCCAGTTGTTGAATATGTGGAAGAAAGGCAGCCTGATATTATTCAGGAAGAATCAAAAGAAAGAGCAGCAGATGACACAATAGAAGCAAGTATTTTAAAATATCTTGACAGCAAGGGTGAAGGCGAGCATTTGCTAAATGATTTTCTGAAAAGCCTTTTCCCAATCCCTAAATTCAATGAACCTGCAATTTACCTTACACAAGAAAATAGCAGGTATATCAGGCACGTACTTGAAAATATGCAGTTAGAGTGTAAAATAAATATCGTGAATGACCTTCATAGGAAATTAGGTGAACATTGGTACGAACCGGAAACAGGGATAGCCAGGCGACATAATTTATCAACAGTCAAAATAGTGGCAAAAAAATAATTTTGTAGTTATAAAAAATAATATAACTTTATGCAACCAATTTTAGCGAACCAATTTCAATTCAAATGATTATAAGGAAATTTTATAATGCAGAAGCAGTAGAAACACCGGCAGCAGCAGAGGTAGTAACAGAAACAGTAGTAGAAACGCCTGCAACGCCAAGCCTCGTAGAGATGATGGCTAAAAATGGTGTGATGAACAATGGCAATATGGTGGTGACACCAACCAATACGGAGAGTACTGAAAAACCAACGGAAACCGAAACCACTCCCGCTGCGATAGCGACAGAGGCTAAGGTTGAAGAAGTAAATGCAGAAACTCCTACGCCAACGCCAACGGTGGAAACAACGCCTACCCCACAAATAGTGGAAGCGCAAAAACCACAGGAAACGTGGCAAGAAGTTGCACAAAAGCAGCCTAACGATGTTTTGAAAGCGTTAGGGTTCAATGACGATGTGGCAAATTTCGTAAGTGATTTAAAAGAGTTAGACCCTAAAATGGTAGCTTTTTTGAACACATGGAAATCAGGTGGAGATGTAACAGGGTATTTAAGGGAAATGACGACAGACTACACAAAGCTGTCAGCCGAAGAAGTGATGCGACATCATATACGGCAGAGTTACCCAAAAGCCGATGAAAGGCAATTAGAAATCCTGTACAGAACTAAAGTGGTTAATGCGTACAATCTTAATTCAATGGATGAAGATGAATTGGAAGAAGGTAAGTTGCTTTTAGAAGCCGAAGCCGAACAATTCAGAGAAAAGTACATAGAAAGCCAAAAAGAGTTCCTTCTACCAAAACCACAAGAAGTTAAAGCGGTTATTCAGGATAATTCAATCCAGGAAAAACAAGCCGAAGCAGACCGCAAATTTAATGAAATGTATAAAAGTCAGGTAGATAACAATGCCTTGACAAAAAATATTATCGCCAACAAAGTATTGCCAGTTGGCGAAGGGGAAACAAAGTTCAATTTCCCCGTAGAACCAAACGAAGTGATTGATGTTTTATATAATAATGGAGATAAGTGGCAAAATGCCATGTGGGAAAAAACCATAGATGAAAATGGCAATACTTCCCTGAAACCAAAAGTAGAACATCAGTTATTAGTTGCAACCGTAGCTAAATACGGAATGGGTTTTATCGAAAAGATCAAAGAACATTATACTTCATTAGGTGCTAACAAAGTCATTGCTCCCATAGAGAACGCTAAGATACCTGAAAATCAAACCGGAAGCCAATCAGCCCCTGCACCAAAAACAGCAGCAGAAGCGATGGCAATGAAGGGAAGGATTAATTCAGGCGGTCAAAACTACTAAGAAGCACGTTAGGTTGTAAGTAAAACAATATTTTTTCAAACTTACAATCTTATCAATCATGGCAGTTACACAAGGAGTGATGATTAAATCATTCGTATCCGCAATCGATTTCCTTGACCAAAGGGAAATTGACCCACAATTATACGACCAAAGTCGTGACCGTGCATTTACCGACATTATGAAATTGGTTAACAGGCGCAAACCAACTTCAATGCACAACTACCATAACTTCGTTAACAACGATGCTTATGAAACAGCCGAAATTAGTGCAGTAACATCTACCGGACTTGCACAAATCCAGTTCACAATCAATACCGCAACAACCTACCCACGTAGGGGTGACCTTGTTAAGACATCTAACGTGAATAACGTAGGTAAGCAGGGTATCGTTTATGCCACACCTACATACGGTTCAGGTACTTGTACCTTAGTAGTTCGTAGCTTGGGTGGTAACAGTTCCCCACTTTATGCAACCGTTGGTGATGTTGTAACATTCAGTTCTAATGCTTTTGCGGAAAAATCTGATGCTCCAACAAACCGCAGGTATGGTGTAACTAAGTACTACAACCAGACACAAATCTTCCGTGAGGTTGATGAAATTTCTGATGTACAGAAAGTTGCCCGTATCGAAGTTGAAGTGAACGGAGAATACAGCATCCTTCCTTATCAGCATATCCAAAAAGTAATCAAACTGAATGGTGATATTTCCGTACAAATGATAGCAGGTGTTCAATCAACTACTTCATTCGGTGATACAAACCCGTTCCTTGCAGATGCTACAAGCGGATTGCCTATTCAAACAACAGGTGGTTTAGATTGGTATGTTACCACTTACGGTATCAGCGATACAGCAGCAGTTTTGGGAACATTCGGTTTTACTGAATTGAACCAAATCGTTGATAACTGGATTGCAAACAAAGCACCAACAGACCAAATGGGCTTTATGACCAGTAAAGTAAAAGGATACCTTGACAGGTTCTTTAAGAACTTGGGTTCAAGTGGCGTTACTTCTGTTCGTATGGTAATTGATGGTAAAACAATGAACTTCGATGTTGACCATATCTCATATCGTGGTTTTGAAATGGACTTTATCCATTTGCCAATTCTTGACCATCCACAGTTGTTCAGCGCAACACTTACACCGGACATCGCAGGTTCTATTTACTGGGTTCCAAAAGACCAGGTTGAAACAGTAGATGGTGGACGTGCGCCACGTATGCAAATCAGGTACACACCTTCACCTTTCATGGGTGCTAACGGTTCATCTGATGGCGTTATGAAAGAATGGAGGACAGGTGCTTTGGCAGAAGTTCCAACAAGTTCAGTAGCACAGTTGCACACCGACTGGTACACAGAACAAGGTTTGGAGTGTATTGCAGTTAAGCACTTCCAAAAGTTCAGGGTAGTTTAATTATGCTTTTTCATGGGGTGGCGGCTGGACTGCCGCCCCTATTTTAAACCAATTCAAAATAAAAAATTATGTTACAAAGAGAAGGTGTTTGGAATGATTTATCACCCAAACTAATCGAAAAACTTGAAGCCCAAATAAATTCATTTGGCAAATCGGTAAGGTTCAAATTCGATATTGCGAATCCTGACCCCGACCCCGAAAAAAGAGCCGCAGGAGCAATAGTATATCCATTCAGTTATACACTTGACCCTGTAACATTTCAGATTAACGATAAATATGAGGACAGGGCGGATAAACAGAAAATGAAGAAAGTAGGGATGGCAATGAATCCCGATATTGAAGATGGCAGGGAAGTTGTCAGGCAGTTCAAGAGGGTACGGGTATCAGAGAAAGAAAAAGGCATCAAGAAGTTCATGCTTGATAATGTAGAGGACAGGGAAATGGTAATGTATCTTTTACTGCACCCGAAATTAAGTGGTGGTGAGTTCATGGATAAAACAAAAAGGCAGGTCATTACACGAATAGATGAAGTTACAGCAGCTAAAACAGCAAGGGATGAAAGGACAGCACGTTCAAAAGCAATGAACGTAGCAGAGAATATGAGCAAGGAAGAAATGGAAACATTTGCGGCTGCTATGCTTTGGGATGATACAGACGAAGAAATCATACTTAGAAATAAGATTGAAGAACTTGCAGAAACATCTCCCGTATTCTTTAACGACCTTGTGGAAAGCAAAGATATTGAGTACAGGTCTTTAGTGAAGAAAGCATTAAGCAAGGGCGTTATTCAGTATGACCCTGCGGAACACAGGTTTTCTTATGCAAGCAATAGCCAGGTAATAGCAATCGTACCGGTATCAGTAGATAAAAGTGAGATTGTTCTTTTAGCTGAAATGTTGCAGGCAGGAGGAACAAAGATGGAAGAAGTTTATAAAAAATTAAAGTCAATGGTAGATAATAAAAAACAAGCCGTTGCATAAGTTTTGAATTTGAATTGGTTGATTGGGGAAACCCATGACGGACTGGCTGGCTACTTTCGTAGTGCTGTCCCCTTGTTTTTAATCAATTACTAAAAATTTAATAACAATGCCTATAACACCGAATTTCAGCACATCCCAAACATTAGGAGTTCCTGAAAGCATAAATTTTACTGACACAAGTACGGGTAGCGATGTAAATATCGTTACCCGTCATGTATATATGCAAGCGTATGACGGAACTTTTCTTGTACAGGAAGGTACTACTACCGATTATGAAATATGGGATTATGCAGCATCTACTATAACATTTGATGTTCTCCCAAAAGATTATGCGTTGCTGATTACTGTTGAATGGCTTGGGGTTAGTGGAATATTTATAACTTCAAAACAATATACGTTAGGTTTTACATTGTTTAATGAAACCTATGATTACCAAACAACACAAAACCTTGCAGCTAATCCGGCATTGTTTAATGACAATAACTTCTTTAATCATAAAAGCGAGTTTAGAACAGCGATTGATGCAGGTAATCAGGCAGTAGAATTTGCAAGTGATTTGTATAACGCTCAATTAGCGTACGATAAAGCAACTGATATGAGAATAGCTTCAAGGTACTTATTTAACACAAACAGCTAATGTCAATAGTATATACAACCTTAGAGAAAATTAATATTGCGAAAGTATCCCAATACTATTGCTTAAGCGCAATAAGGAAAGCGGGATTATTTGCAGACGGGATAGACATTGATTTACCACGTAAAATATACTTGGTAAGAAAGAATGTAGAGTTTATGTATGACATATCTCCATCGAATAGCACATTATTCGCAACGTCCACTTTTCTTTTAGGGTTATGCGCTCCTTATAATATGTTAGCAGCGAATACAATTAATGCAGGCAACAGCGGAACTATATCTCCAATTAACCCAAGCGGAGTTCAGCAGTATCCAATATACATTACACAAGCGAACTTTGAAACTGCAACGCTGTATCCTAATACAAATATCTTTGGAACGAATATAATTATATATTATAATCAAATACAGAGATACCTAATCCCTAATGTTGATTTTGAAGTTTTATCAACAGGAGTAAATATTACAATGGAAGGGTTTGATGCTTCTCAATATGATTGCAATTTGGTAATTGAAAAATTCTATAATTAATTTATGAAAAAAATAATAACACTAATATCAGTATTGTTAATTTGCATTACTACTTTTGGGCAATTCCCACAGAACCCAACACAAGGTCAAACGCAAATAAAGCAAACTAATTTAGGCGCAATAGAAGCACAGCGAGGATTGAAGGCAGGTCAATTCGTTGATACATCAGCCGCAAATGCAGTATTATATATGAAGGGAGTTGCAGGCATATTGATATACACAACTTCCGATAATAATTATTGGTATCGTAGTGCAGATACCACAAGATGGGTATTAATTGCGACCACTACATCAAATTGTGCAGGCACTCAATTAATATCAGGTAGTATTACATGGAGTGGTTCAGGGCTTGTATATGATGCTACTGATTTGGATTATTATATTTTATGTAGTAGGTATTTTGCTAACTCAACAACACTTACACTTGCAGTTGCCGATCCTACAAATCCACGTATTGATAAATTCTATGCTGATAATACAGGCAATATTGGAGTGATAACAGGTACGCCATCAGCGAACCCACAAGAACCTGCTATAAACCCACTTTCACAACTCGATATGGGATTTGTTTACATTCCGGCAGGCTCAACAGTTTCGGCAGGTACAACGCAAACAGTAATTTACAATGAGAATGTGGAATGGTCAGGCACAAGTGATGTGCCATCAATAAACTTTACATACCCAACAAATCCATACATAGGGACAGTATCTACTTATCTTCCTAATGCTCCTAATAGTAGTTATGTAGAATGGCAATCAGGTGGAACAGACTATCTTTTTTCGGAAGCGCAATACCTTAAATTTTGGGTAAGGCTTAACGCTAATTTTGTAAGTGATCCGCTATCATTCCTTGACGTTACATTTGAATATACAGACGTTACAGTATCACAAACACTTTCAGTTGGTGATGGTGATT
>JAIBAI010000016.1 GCA_019695235.1 Bacteroidia bacterium
TTGTTTGTGGGCAGATGGAAGGTACGAGATACCTTAATCAGCAACAAAGATCATAAACCAGAAGATGAAAAACTGCTGACAATTCTCAGTGAGCAAAACAATGAAGCTTCATTGAAATTGATTTGGAAATATACCGGTGGGCAGTATTCTGATACTTTGGATGCCAATTTGGTGCCACTTGCCATTTCAATACCAGAACAGCCTTTTGGTAATCGCAGCTTCAAGGGCTCGATTATATATATGTTTTATACTGAGAATCCAAGCCCAATGATTAGGCTTGCCTATACACTGAAGGACGCGTATGGCAATTCAGTGGAGATACGTGGTGTGGGGGAGAAAATGAACTAAGCTTCATTTAAAGTTTTCAAAAGCAAATGAAGCGCTGCCAGCGTGGCAACAGTGATGTTGCGGTTTCTGTCGGCTCCTAAGCGAAATAGGCGCGAGCTTACCTTGCCTTCAGCGGCAACGGCTATCCAAACAGTGCCAACAGGTTTTTCCTCAGAGCCGCCATCCGGCCCGGCAATACCAGTAACTGCAAGGGCAAAATCACTGCCGAAACGCGTCAAAGCACCATAGGCCATTTCTTCTGCAGTTTCACGACTCACAGCTCCAAAGCGTTTGATTGTTTCTTCATTAACACCAAGTACCGACACTTTGAGTTCATTGCTGTAAACCACAGCCCCGCCTTTGAAATAAGCTGAACATCCGGGCAAGAGGGTAAGCAGATGGGCGATGCGTCCACCGGTGCAACTTTCTGCCAGCGACAGGGTTATCCCCTTTTGTAACATTGTCTGATGCACTATTTCCGGAAGCTGTGTATTGCCTTCGCCGTAGATAACTTTCGGGATAATTGCGTAAAGCTTTTGGGCCTGTTCTTCGAGTGCAGATTGAGCCATTTCAGGCTCCATACCACGAATGGTAAGGCGTAAGCGTACTTCGCCCGGACTTGGCAAATATGCAAGCTTCATGCTTTGGGGCAATGCTGTTTCCCATGTTTCAATTTTTTCTGCAAGGTCGCTTTCACCAATACCCTGTGTTAAAAATGTGCGATGAAGTACCGGCGGACTTTTAATCTTTTGTTGAAGCATAGGCAAAACCTGCCCTTGCATAAGGGTTTTCATCTCATAAGGCACCCCTGGCATGGATACGTATATATGTTGGTTCTGTTCAAACCACATGCCCGGTGCGGTACCTTTTGGGTTTACAAGACAGATACAAGTGTCAGGTACTTCTGCTTGTTTTCGGTTCAGTTCAGATACTTCTTTGCCGTAACCAGCAAAGATTTCCTCTATTTTGCTTAGCTGCTCAAGGTTCAGCACCATTTTGCCTCCAAAATAGGCGTTAAGCGTAGTTTTGGTAATATCGTCTTTGGTGGGCCCTAAGCCTCCGGTAATCAGTATGATGCCTGCTCTTTGTTCTGCTTCTTTTATTGCCAGCAGGATTTCGTTTGCACTGTCGGGTACAGAGCTGATTTGGCGTACGTTAATGCCCTGCAGATTGAGCTGCTGCGCCATCCAGGCCGAGTTGGTATCAATTACCTGCCCTATCAGGAGTTCGTCGCCGATGGTGATGATTTCGGCATCTGTTGCTTTATACATCTTGCAATATGGTTGGCTTAGAAAATACCCGGAGAAAACAGGTTAAAGCTTAATTGTACATAGCCGCTGAAGTGTTTCACGACATTCGCTGATAATTTCATGTACCAGTTCAGCTGCCGGCTTGAGTGTATTCACCATACAGCTTATTTGGCCTATCTCAAGTTCACCCTGTTCAATGTCACCTTCAAACATGCCAAGCTTTGCCCTTCCTCTTCCCAACAGTGCGTGTAGGTCTTCTTTGCTGGCACCGCGGTCTTCTGCTTCCTGCACCTGTAAGGCAAATTGGTTTTTTAAAAGTCTGACTGGTGTTAATTGTTTGAGCGACAGTCGCGTATCGCCTTCGGCGGCATCGAGTAAACGGTTTTTAAAAGCCTGATGGGCTGATGATTCGGGCGTACCAACAAAACGGCTTCCTATCTGAACCCCGTCGGCACCCAGGGCAAGGCAAGCAGCCATTTGTCTCCCTGTTCCAATTCCTCCGGCAGCAATCAATGGAATTTGTACCGTATCCTTAATTAAAGGAATAAGTACCAGTGTAGTAGTTTCTTCGCGACCGTTATGGCCTCCGGCTTCAAAGCCTTCGGCCACAATTGCATCCACTCCTGCGGCCTGGGCTTTTAAAGCAAATTTGGTATTTGCGATTACATGCACCACTGTAATTCCCCGTTCTTTGAGCCAAGCAGTCCATGTAGCGGGATTTCCGGCGGAGGTAAAAACAATTTTCACACCTTCATCCACAACAGTTTGCATGTGCTGTTCAATATCCGGATAGAGCAGTGGAATATTAACCCCAAAAGGCTTGTTGGTGGCGGCTTTGCACTTGCGTATTTGTTGGCGTAAAACATCCGGGTACATTGAACCGGCGCCTAAAAGCCCAAGGCCACCGGCATTGCTCACCGCTGACGCAAGTTCCCAACCGCTACACCAAATCATTCCGGCCTGAATGAGCGGATATTGTATGCCAAACAATGAGCTTATGCGGTTCATAACTAATGTTTTACATGGTATTAAACATTAAAGCGGAAGTGCATAATATCACCATCCGCAACGATATATTCTTTGCCTTCTACCGCTAATTTACCCTGTTCACGGCATGCTGATTCAGAGCCAAATTTCAGAAAGTCAGCGTATTTGACCACTTCTGCGCGAATAAATCCTTTTTCAAAATCAGTATGAATCACACCGGCTGCCTGTGGAGCTTTCATGCCTTTGGTGATCGTCCATGCGCGTACTTCCTTTACGCCTGCAGTGAAATAGGTTTGCAGGTTCAATAGATGATAGGCTGATTTGATAAGTTTGTTTACGCCCGGTTCTTCCAAACCTATTTCGGCCAAAAATGCCACTTTGTCTTCATACGATTCAAGTTGGGCGATTTCAGCTTCCATTGCCGCGGTAATAACCAGAATTTCTGCCTGTTCATTTTGTACTGCTTTACGAACAGCTTCAACATGTGCGTTGCCTGTTTTTGCGGAAGCCTCATCAACATTGCAAACATACATCACCGGCTTATTGGTGAGCAGGTAAAGTTCGGCAGCAAATTCAATGTCTTCAGGCTTTTCAAGGCTTACAGTACGTGCCGACAATCCCTGCTCAAGGGTTTGTTTATACCGAATTAAAAGGTCATAAGCTCTTTTAGCATCTTTATCGCCTGCTTTGGCTTGTTTCTCTACCTTTTGAATCCGCTTTTCAACTGTGTCAAGGTCTTTCAATTGCAGCTCCAAATCAATAACTTCTTTGTCACGTACCGGGTTCACCTGCCCATCAACGTGCACTACATTAGGGTCGTCAAAACAACGTAATACGTGCAAAATGGCATCACATTCACGTATGTTTCCCAGAAATTGGTTGCCCAGACCTTCACCCTTACTGGCTCCTTTTACCAGGCCTGCGATATCTACTATTTCTACCGTGGTAGGTACGATACGTTCAGGGTTTACCAAACGCGACAATTCAGTAAGGCGCTCATCAGGTACAGTGATTACCCCTACATTGGGCTCAATGGTACAGAATGGAAAGTTTGCTGCCTGCGCTTTTGCGTTGCTTAAACAATTGAATAGGGTTGACTTGCCAACATTTGGAAGTCCTACGATACCGCACTTTAATGCCATAATTCTTAAAATGGGCGCAAAGATAGAGTTTTAAAGAAAGAACCCTGATTGAATGTTCAATTAGATACTTATCAGCGTATTTTATGCTTTGAATTATTTTGTTCCGGAATTCAATCTCATTGTTTGTATTTTTGAATCAGAAATAGCATTCTGCAAGCTGAAAACCGGGTTGTGGCTAAATAATATATATGAAAGAAAAATTGAATCATGCATCTATCGAAGCCTTGGTAGAACTATTAAAGGCAAGGTTTATCAAAAGCAAACACCTTCAGGATCAGCTAAAATGGCCAGAGGTGCATGCAAAACTTGAAAAAGCAAGAACTGAGAATGAGCAAGGTATCAGAACACTACTTGCAATGGAACAAAGTGGTGGAGAGCCGGCACTGGTAAAATACGACAAAGAAAAAGATAAACTTGTCTTTTATGATTGTGTTCCTGAAAGTCCGGCAGGACGAAGAAGCCTTTGTTATGATTGGGATGCGCTTGAAGCAAGAAAGGAGCATAAGCCAGCGCACAGTGCCGAAGGAATGGCAGAAGAAATGGGTGCTGAATTACTCAATGAAGAGCAGTACCGCTTTTTACAAAGCCTTGGAAAGTTTGATACAAAAACTTCTTCCTGGTTAAAAACGCCAGCATCCGTTCGCAAGTTAGGTGGAGCTATTTTTGGCGACTTCCGCTACGGGCAGGTATTTGTTTACCACAATGGTGCCCAGTCGTATTATGCTGCGAGGGGCTTCAGGGTTTCAGTTGAGATTTAAGCTTTAGGCTATTTTGGCATTTCTGGAATGATGAGGGCATCTTTAGGCACATCGGCGGTAAGGGCATGCAAAAACGCTTTAATTTCACTCACGTCGCCATCATTCAGGTCTTTGTTCAGCTGAAGTTTCCCCATAATTTGAATTGCTTGACCCAAATCAGCAACGCTACCGTCGTGGAAGTAGGGTGCTGTTTTACCTATATTGAGTAAAGACGGAACTTTAAAGATGAATTTATCACTTTCTTTTTTCGATACATCCATCTTTCCAAGGTCTTCTGTTTTACTTCCTGTGAATGATTTGTATTCCTGTCCGATAAGCGGAAATTTCTGGAACATATTTCCTCCGACGGTGGCGCTGATATGGCACGTTATACATCCTACTTCAATGAATTTTTTTAGCCCTGCCTTTTCTTCTGCGTTCAGAGCGTTTGCGTCACCTGCAAGGTATTGGTGAAACTTGCCGGGGGTAGATAATGTACGTTCAAATGCTCCGATTGCGGTTTTCAGATTTTCATAAGTAATTGGGTCTTTTGCATCCGGAAATGCTTGTGCAAAGAGCGTTTTATAGCCCTGAATACTTTTTAAACGGTCAACAACAAAATTTTCAGAGGGCATGTTCATCTCCACGGGGTTCAGGATGGGCATTCCGGCCTGTTCTTCAACATGCTGCGCTCTTCCGTCCCAGAACTGAGCAAAATGAAATGCTGCATTGTAGACTGTTGGTGAGTTTCTGGCACCGGTTTTGCCCAAATCACCTTCGCTAACCGGCTTGTTATCAACGCCGTAGGTGGCAAGATTATGGCAGGTATTACAGCTTTGGGTATTGTTTTTTGAAAGTCTTACATCATGAAACAGGGTACGTCCTAACAAGATTTTTGCCTGTTGATCTGCCCCGGGTTCTTCTGCCGGAAGTACCTGAAAATACGTTTGTGCCTCACTCATAAGCGTATCCTTTGCCTCGGGTTGTTCTACTACTTTTGAACCATTTCCGTCACAGGATGTTATAAAGTACGCCATCCCAACGAAAGCGCTAAACAGACTCAATTTTACGTAATGAAATTTCATACAATGCAATTTTGGGTCGAAGATAAAGATTTCGTTACTGACAATAAAACGCAAAGCGACAATACCTTGTAAGGTGGCAAGGTGTATGTTAAGTATTAAATTTTGAAATGCAATGAGAACGATTCAAATAAAACGGGCTTATGCAGCGCCAGAGGATTCAGATGGTTACCGGATGCTGGTAGATCGCCTTTGGCCGAGGGGCTTAAAGAAAGAATTTGCCCGCTTAGATGAGTGGAACAAAGCGGTAACGCCTTCAATTGATTTGCGAAAATGGTTTGGGCATAAACCAGAAAATTTCGAAAGGTTTGCTGAATTATACCGTGCCGAACTGGCTACGAAATTGCCTGAATTGCACAGGGTGAGAGGCTTAAGCAAAAAGCAAACACTTACGCTTGTTTACGCAGCCAAAGACGAAAACATCAATCACGCAAGGATTTTGCGGGATGTGTTGATAAACCTTAAGGATTAAGGGAGGCAGGCGTTACCGGCTCCTGCTGACTCAGGCAGTGAAAGCTTCCAAGACCCCAAATAAGGTCGGTTGAATCAATAGGTACAATTGTTCTGTCAGGGAAGCAATCCTGGATTATCCGAAGTGCAATTTCATCGTTTTTACATCTGAATACCGGAACGATTACCGATTGATTGGCAATATAGAAATTTGCATACGATGCAGGCAGGCGTTGGTCTTCCCAAATAACAGGGTCGGGCATAGGCATTTCTACAATATCGGGCTGACTACCATTAAGCAGGCGCATGCTTTTTAATTCTTTCAGGTTTGTTTGTAGCAGCGGGTAATTTTCATCGCTTTTACGGGTTTCAATTACTGTGAGCAGTGTATGTTCATTTACAAATCGCACAGTATCGTCAATATGCCCGTCGGTATCGTCGCCCACAATACCTTCACTTACCCAGAGTACCTGTTCGATACCGTAATAATCACTGAGGTATTGTTCTATCTGTTCTTGTGTTAAATGAGGATTCCTGTTGGGGTTGAGCAGGCAGGAACGGGAAGTAAGGAGGGTTCCTTTGCCGTTAAATTCAACGGAGCCCCCTTCCATCACAATACCCGGATGAAAAACAGGTAGTTGAAACCGCTTGGCGATAAGGGTAGGGATTACATCGTCAAGGTCGTAAGGAGGATATTTGTCTCCCCAGGCATTATAGCCCCAGTCAACAATTACCTTTGAATCTTTTGCAGCCGGGTTTGTAAGAAAAGCAGGTCCATGGTCACGACACCAGGCATCATTGGTGGGGTGAAGGTAGAACTCAACCTGTTCGGGTGCTACGCCGTTTTGGCCTAAAATCAGGCTTGCATCCTTGCGCATTTGTTCGTTGTTAACGTTGATACGCACCTTTTCGCCTTTTAATAATTCAGCAATGAAGCGGGCATAAGCGGGATAAATGGCTGCAATTTTTCCGGGCCAGGAAGCTTCTTTATGAGGCCATGAAAGCCAGGTAGCTTCATGCGGGGCAAATTCTGCCGGAAAGGTGTACCCTAACTCACGGGGTACCGATCTTTCAGTTTTCATCTAAAAAGCGCTTGGTAATAGGCTGATAGGAGTCAATACGCCGGTCGCGCAGGAATGGCCAATGTGTGCGGTAAAACCCGCTTTGGGCAGTATCAATTTCAATGATAGCTACTTCTTCCTGGTCATGGCTTGCCTGAAAAATCACGCTACCCATGGGGTTTGCCACAAAAGAGCCCCCCCAGAATTGCATGGCACCATTTTGCTCAAAGCCAACGCGGTTAACGCTTACAACAGGTATTCCATTTGCCACAGCATGGCTGCGCTGGATGGTTTGCCAGGCATTGTATTGCTCAGTGTTGGTAGCCTGGTCTTGGCTGGTGGCCCAACCAATAGCAGTTGGGTAGAACAATATTTCGGCTCCCATCAGTGAGGTGATACGTGCGGCTTCGGGATACCACTGGTCCCAGCAAATCAGCACGCCAAGTTTACCGTAACGGGTACTAAAAACTTTGTACCCCAAGTCACCTGGTGTGAAGTAGAACTTCTCATAATAAGCCGGGTCGTCGGGGATGTGCATCTTCCGGTAACGACCGAGATAGGTTCCGTCGGCATCCAAAACGGCAACAGTGTTATGGTACAGACCTTCGGCCCGTTTCTCAAACAATGAAGCAATGATAACCACCTTTAGTTCAGCTGCGAGGGCAGACAACAGATCTGTCGAAGGGCCGGGTACTGGTTCGGCGAGGTTGAAGTGCTTATAGTCTTCAGTATCACAGAAATACAATGATCTGAAAAGTTCCTGTAGACAGATAATCTGAGCGCCACCTGCTGCGGCCTCTCTTATCCGGCTAATAGCCTTGTTCATGTTTTCAGATGGGTTGTCACTGCAACTCATCTGCACCAGGCCTGTTTTGATGATTGCCATTTTTGCAGGAAATTAACGGAGGAAGCTCCAGCTTGGAATACGGCTAAGAATCAGTACCAAAGCGATGGTAGTGTATATCGCCATTGTTTTGTGCTTGCGAATAGCAATTTTCGCCTTTTTTGCTTTACTGTAACCGATTTGAACCAGTGTTACTGCAATAATGGCCACCAAAGGGTGTTCCATTACAATTTTACGTAGTTCGGCGTTTTTCATAGCGGCTCCAAAATCGTCAAGGGCAAGTTGTACCATTGGGCTTACAAAATAGAGTATCAGGCCCAGCAGTAATTGAAGGTGCACAAGGCCCAGCATTGAGACGCCCAGTGTTTTGTCTGATTTACGGTATTCGCGATTGGTAAAAAATCCTGACCAGCTTAAGACCACGACAACTAACATTAATGGGAGTACAATCCATCGAATCAGGTTGTGGGTGTTTGCTAAAAACTCATACATATTCAAAAAGTCTAAAAACGGCTGCAAAGGTACACTCCCTGACGGATATAAAAACAAGAAATATCACTTGCTGTGTTGAACGTGCTTTTTCGCTTTCAGGTTCATTTGTTTATCTTATTTTTGCAGAAAATATTTTTGTTGATGAAGCAGTTATTTGCGCTGATATGTTCGGTTTTCTTTTTTAGTAACGGGGCTGTTGTAAAGGCTTCCGGAACAGACACATTGGCTCACGCTCTTTTGTGGAAGGTTACGGGGAAGAATCTTCAAAAACCAAGCTACTTGTTTGGTACTTACCATTTAATGACCAATGAGTTTTCAAAAACGGTTAAGGGTTTGAACAAGGCTTTTAAGAAGTCAAACATTGTGGTAGGTGAAATTGTGATGAACAGTGAACTTTCGTCACAACTTATGCCTTACATGGTGCTTAAAAACGGTACCCTTGACAGTTTGTTGGGCAAGGAGCGTTTTGATTCACTTGATAAGGCACTTAAGTCACGTGCAGGTTTATCGGCAATGATTCTGAATAAGCTGAAACCTACCGCTGTGTACACGATTTTTGTAACTACAGAGTTGAAAAAGAGTGGTTTGTTAGAAAGTGGCAATGGCTCACCTATGGATGTTTATTTCCAAGACCACGCGAGGGAGAAGAAAAAAGAAGTGAAAGGTCTTGAAACCGTTGAAGAACAAGCCGCCATTTTGTTTGGCACTACCAGTCTTGAGCGCCAATGTGATTTGTTGATGGACTATGTTAGAAAAGGTGGAGCGGAATCACACGAGCAGAATAAAAAGATGAAGGAGTGTTATACTGCACAAAACCTTAACTGCCTGTCAGGTATGATGAGTTCATCAGAGTTCTCAGATGCAGAAACTACTGACTTGCTTGATAAAAGAAACAATGCCTGGGTACCGCAACTTGAAAAGTGGATGCCTGATAACAGTCTATTTGTTGCAGTAGGTGCCTTGCACCTTACCGGAGAAACAGGTTTGATTACCCAACTGCGTAAGCGTGGATACACAGTTGAGCCAGTAAGTACTACGCGTTAATTTTTTAAGTATCGAAAGCGTTATGAAAACAAGCACCCCAAAACTATTTATTGTTCTTGCCATTGTAATCACAGCAACGGTATTCAGGTTGTTGCCACACTGGCCTAATTTCACCCCTTTGGCTGCCATTGCATTGTTGAGCGGGGCATATATACGTGATAAAAAACTCGCATTACTTGTTCCCATGCTGGCATTATTTGTGTCGGATTTGGTGACTATTCAATGGCTGAATCCTGAATGGTTGTCGGTGTCAGAATTTTTCACCAGTCCGGGTACTATTTTCATTTATGCCGGATTTTTTCTGATGACATTTATCGGTTTTGGGCTTCGTAAATCAGTCAAAGCAAAAAATATCGCGGGTTCTGCTTTGGCCTGTGCCCTGATTTTTTTCCTGCTGAGCAATTTTGGCGTATGGCTTATCAATGACCTTCCAAAAGACATGGCAGGGCTTTTAGCTACTTACGCACGAGGTATCCCATTCTTTGGGTATGACTTGGCAGGCAACCTTTTCTATTCGTTTGTTTCATTCGCACTTGTAAGTTACCTTGTAAAAACATGGCCGCAACTTGCAGTTCAACCGCTTGGAAGAACATCAGGCAGAGGATAATACCCCAGGTACAGGTAATACATGTTTAACAACCGCAAAGTGGTGGTGGTACTTCCAGCATATAATGCTGAGAAGACCCTGGAGAAGACGTATCGGGAAATTCCGTTCGATATTGTTGATGATGTGGTGTTGGTAGATGACCACAGCAAAGATCAGACCTCTGACCTTGCACGGCGCTTGGGTATCAGGCATGTAATTCGTCATGAGTCGAACAAAGGTTATGGCGGCAATCAGAAAACCTGTTACCGTAAAGCCCTTGAGTTAGAGGCGGATATCGTGGTGATGTTGCATCCTGATTACCAATATACGCCAATGTTAATTCATGCGATGGTATCAATCATTGGCAACGATTTGTATCCGGTAGTATTTGGTTCGCGAATTTTGGGCAAAGGAGCATTGAAAGGGGGGATGCCCATGTATAAATATGTTGCAAACCGTTTTCTGACATTTAGCCAGAACCTGTTGATGAACCAGAAATTGTCAGAGTATCATACCGGATACAGGGCATTTTCAGGGAAGGTACTTCGGGCAATAGCGCTTGAGGCCAATTCGGATGATTTCATTTTCGACAATCAGATGATTGCCCAGATTTTTAGCCATGATTTTGAGATTGCTGAAATTACTTGTCCGACAAAGTATTTCGATGAGGCATCATCTATTAATTTCAGTCGGAGTGTTAAGTACGGCATGGGAGTTTTAGGGGTATCATTCAGGTATATGATGCACAGAGCAGGATTACTGCGCTGGCATTTGTTGAAAAGGGCCTGAACGCTGTTCGTAGCTTGTGAAAAAGTTCTCCACTCGGAGGGCATTCAGGCGTAATTCAGGCCTTAAATTTCATTATATTTGCACGGCTTTCGTAGAAAAGCAATCAAGCTCCAAGCCCTAATGGCAAAAGAGTACCAATACAGTTAAAACATGGCAGATTCAAACCTTGAGTTAGAGAATAACAAATCCGGCAATAAAAATTATGGTGCTGACAGCATTCAGATTCTTGAAGGTCTGGAAGCGGTACGTAAGCGACCATCAATGTATATTGGAGATACAGGAGCACGTGGTTTGCACCATTTGGTATATGAGGTAGTAGATAACTCAATTGATGAGGCATTAGCGGGGCACTGTAAGAACATTGCAGTATTTATTAATGATGACAATTCTATCACGGTACAGGATGATGGTCGGGGTATTCCGGTTGATATCCATCCGAAAGAGAAACGCTCAGCCCTTGAGGTGGTAATGACCGTTTTGCATGCCGGAGGTAAGTTTGATAAAGACTCATACAAGGTTTCAGGAGGTTTGCACGGGGTAGGGGTAAGTTGTGTGAATGCGCTGTCATCAATGCTGCGCGTAACTGTTCGTCGTCAGGGTAAAGTTTACCAGCAGGAATACTCCATCGGTAAGCCCCTCTATGATGTAAAGGAAATTGGCGAAAGTACCGCTACAGGAACAGAGGTGCATTTTAAGCCGGATGATACGATATTCACTGTTTCGGTTTATAATTACCAAACATTGGCTTCAAGGCTTCGTGAGCTTGCTTTTTTAAATAAAGGAATTCGTATAAACCTCACCGATTTGCGTGAAGTAAATGCTGAGGGTGAGCCGTTAAAGGAGGAATTTTATTCAGAGGGTGGCCTGAAGGAGTTTGTCAATTACTTAGATGTTACCCGTGAAAAACTGGTTGATGGTGTGATTTTCATGGAAGGGGAGAAGCAGGGTATTCCGGTTGAGGTGGCGATGGTGTACAACAACTCTTTCAGTGAGAACGTACACACCTATGTAAATAATATCAATACACATGAGGGTGGGACGCATCTCGCCGGTTTTAGAAGGGCGCTAACACGTACCCTTAAAACCTATGCTGAGAAGGAGGGTATGCTTGCCAAGTTGAAGTTCGACATCAGTGGTGACGACTTCCGTGAAGGCTTAACAGCTGTTATTTCTGTAAAAGTGCAGGAGCCACAGTTTGAAGGCCAGACAAAAACCAAATTAGGCAATAATGAGGTGATGGGCGCTGTGGATATGGCTGTTAGTGAGATGCTTAGCAATTATCTGGAGGAACATCCCCGTCAGGCAAAGACCATTGTTGACAAAGTGATACTGGCAGCTACTGCGCGACATGCCGCCAAGAAGGCACGTGAGATGGTGCAGCGCAAGAGTAGTTTAAGCAGTACCGGGCTGCCAGGTAAATTGGCTGATTGTGCAGAAACAGACCCTTCAAAATGTGAGATTTACCTGGTGGAGGGTGATTCGGCAGGTGGTACTGCAAAACAGGGCCGTAATCGTCATTTTCAGGCCATCTTGCCATTACGTGGAAAGATTCTGAATGTTGAGAAGGCAATGATGCACAAGATCTTTGAGAATGAGGAGATTAAAAACATCTTCACTGCATTGGGGGTACATATCGGAACGGTAGAGGATGAGAAGGCATTGAACATTGAGAAAATCCGCTATCATAAGATTGTGATTATGACGGATGCCGATGTGGACGGAAGCCACATTACCACCTTGATTCTAACCTTCTTCTTCAGGTATATGAAAGAGTTGATCGAGCAAGGTTATGTATATATTGCATCTCCACCGCTTTATCTGGTAAAAAAGGGTAAAGACCAGCGTTATGCATGGAATGAGGAAGAGCGGCAAGCCGCAATTGCTGAGTTGTCGAAAGGTGGCAAGGAAAGCGGAATCAATATCCAGCGGTACAAAGGTTTGGGTGAGATGAATGCTGAGCAATTATGGAGCACGACCATGAATCCTGAATTCAGGACCTTGCGTCAGGTAACCATTGAAAGTGCTGCCGAAACTGACCGTACATTCTCAATGCTCATGGGCGACGAGGTACCGCCAAGACGTGAATTTATTGAAAGAAATGCGCGTTATGCGCGGATTGACGCATAAAGACTATGGAGTTGCAAAACCTTGAATTTACGCTATTTGTGCTTAAATTGGCGTTTGCAGCCTTTTTTGCAATATTGTTTCTTCAGTCGGGTTTTGACAAGCTTCTAAATTTCCGCGATAACTTAAGTTGGCTAAGTGGTCATTTTGCCCAATCGCCTTTGGCAGGTTTTGTACCCTTGTTGCTGATTTGCATAACATTAACAGAGCTTTGTGCCGGCTTGCTGTCGGCATGCGGTTTGGTGCAATTGCTCGTTTTTAGGCAGGCATCGCTTGCGGTTTGGGGAAATATTGGTGCTTTATTGGCATTGCTTTGCCTGTTTTTAGGTCAAAGAATAGCCAAAGATTATGCAGGAGCAGCCACTCTGGTAGGCTATTTTATAGCAGCTACCGCAGGTTTGCTTGTACTGAGCTTGTAATAAAAATGAAAAAGCCGGAAAGAATTACGGTTTATCGTTACCTAAATCTTCAAAATTAATATCCGACCAGGTATTATCGCCTTTTTGTTCATCAATGGCGGTAGAGGCGTCTGAAACAGTAGAAGGGGCAACATTGGTGTTGTTTGATTGGCTGGTATTATTGTTGAGAATAAATCGTACAGCCTCATTTAAACCTTCTGAAAACTTATCAAAATCTTCTTTATAAAGGAAAATCTTATGTTTTTCGTAGAAAAAGGTGCCATCATCGCGGAAACGCTTTTTACTTTCAGTGATGGTGAGGTATAAGTCTTCACCTTTGGTACTTTTTACATCAAAGAAATAAGTTCTTTTGCCTGCTCTTACTGGTTTTGAGTAAATCTCTTCCCTGTCAGCTTGATCGTTAAATTCCATTACCTTTTAATAATCTTGTTTCCGGCCAAAATTAAGCAAATTTTAACTTGAACCAATTTTAATTACAAACAGCCAATGATTATTTCTTCTTCTGATATAATACCAGCTCTTTTTGTTGAAATTCGACCTTTTACTCGCCTTTTAAGCATTATGAATCCGGGCGTAAGTTATCAATTTGTTTAGGCTATTGTCTGACCGGCGGGATATCGTATATTCGCACCCCAAATTGAAATTAGTACAAACCATTCTATGGCAGTTTTAGAAAAAATCAGATCACGGGCAGGCCTACTGGTTGGCCTTATTGCACTTGCCCTTTTATCATTTATTATTCAAGGCTTGTTTAGTCCGGGAAGTTCAATCTTTGGCGGAAGAGGAAACAATGTTGGTGAAATCAACGGCCATGAAATATCCGGAGAGGATTTCCAGAAGACTTTGACGGATATGGAAGCCCGGGTAGCAGAAAATCAAAATGCACCTGTGGATGAAAGTACCCGCGAACAATTGGTAAATCAGGTGTGGAGTGATTTTTTGGATAAATTTTTATTTGATGAGCAGATTGAATCAGCTGGTATTGCCGTATCAGATGCTGAGATGCACGATATGGTTCAGGGTGAGAACATTGACCCTCAGGTTAAAAGCATTCCTATTTTTCAAGACAGCCTTACCAAGCAGTTCGATGTGAAGCTTGTGCAAAAATTCCTTGAAGTTCAGTTGGCCGAGGAGAACGACCCTGACGGGAAATTTCGTCGTTCATGGGATGAGTTTCAGGGAAGTTTGAAGAAGCAAAAGTTGAAAACCAAGTACAACAACTTGATTCGTAAAGCAATTTACACAACTACCTCACAGGCGAAACAAGATTTTCAGGATAAGAATGCTACTGCATACTACCGTGTTGCTGTGAAACCTTATGAGAGTATTGTTGACTCGCTGGTAAAGCTTAACGATGAAGATTACAAGAAGTACTACGATGCGCATAAGCAAGAATTTGAGCAAAATGAAGAAACCAGAGGACTTGAGTATGTTGTTTTCCAGGTAACTCCAACTGCACAAGACCGGGAAGAAATTATGAAGTCAATGGAGAAATTGAAGACAGAATTTCAAACTACTACTGATGATACAGGTTTTGTGAATGTTAATTCAATCGAGCCATTTGATGCAAAACCAACCAGAAAAGGACAGCTAAGTCCGCAAATTGATTCAGCAGTTTTTGCTGGCACCGCAGGAAACGTGTATGGTCCGTTTATTGAAGGTGAGCAAGTGAAAATTGTAAAACTACTTGGTTTCAAGCTTTCCTCAGATTCTGTGAAAGCGCGCCACATCCTTATTTCTACCACTAAGCCGGGCATGAATGTTGCAAAAGCAACAGCAATTGCCGACAGTCTGAAAAATCTGATCAAAACGGGTTCAGATTTTGCAGGGTTAGCCATGCAATTTTCTGAAGATCAGGGCTCAAAAATTAAAGGGGGTGATCTTGGGTTCTTTACCGAAGGCATGATGGTAAAACCATTTAATGATGCTTGTTTCAACGGAAAGCCTGGCGATTTAGTAGTAGTTGAATCACAATTTGGTATACACCTGATTAATATTCAGGAAAAAACCAAGCCCTACAACAAGGCATTGTTAGCTTATGTAAGCCGTGAAATTGAACCAAGCACTAATACAGTTGACAAGGTTTATTCACAAGCAAATGACTTTGCTGTTATGGCACAGAATTATGAAAGCTTTAAAAAAGAAGCCGAAGCGAAGCAATATGTTATTGGTGAGTATGACAACCTAAAAGCCAATGAGCGTAATATCAATGATTTGGCAAATTGTCGTGAGATTGTTCAGTGGTCATTCAACCCAGAACGAGAGTTGAATGAAGTATCGAAAGTGTTTACCCTTGACGCTAAATATGTTGTTGCAGCAATAACAGGTAAAAGAGACAAAGGAATTCCTACACTTGAACAGGTACGTGAGTTGATGGAACCAATGGTTCGCAAAGAAAAGAAAGCAGAAAAATTAGCAGCAGAAATGAAAGCTGCAATGAATGGCGCAAAAACAATTGAAGAGGTTGCTGCAAAACTCAACATCAAAGCCGACTCAACTTTTGGCGTGCACTTCTCAACCTATACACTTGATCATCATGGGTTTGAACCAAAGGTAATTGGGGCAATCTGTGGTGGTAAAGCAGGAGCATTTGTTGAACCGATTCAGGGCAACAAAGGCGTTTTCCTAGTTTTTGTTGAAAAGCATGAAAATACAGTAACACCTCCGACTGACTGGAACGAATCAAAACGACAAATTTCTTCAGCTTTAAGAGGGCGTGCTGACAGCAATATTTACAATTCGATTCTTAAAAACGGAAACGTAGAAGATAAGCGCTCGCTGTATTTCTAAGCAGGGCTTTACAAATTATCAACTCCGGCAACGCGCAATATGTTCATTTTGCGTTGCCGGAGTTTTTTTATGCGTTTTCTGGTGAGCTGCTGAGTACCCTCTCTAAAATTGTTCGCGGATATTATAACGATTGCGGTCAGCCCCATTTCGTGAAACCAACTCGCCTAAAAATCCGGCTAAGAATAATTGACTGCCAATAACCATAAACAACAACCCGAAATAAAAGATAGGTCGGTCGGTCATTCGGTAAACCTGGTTGACAAATTTCTCATAGGTGAGATAAACTGCAATCAGGAAGCCAAAAAAGAAACAAAGCGTGCCTAAGAGGCCAAATAGGTGCATCGGACGCCTTCCGAAACGGGAAACAAATGTGATACTAAGTAAATCAAGGAATCCATTTACAAAGCGGTTCCAGCCAAACTTTGTAGTGCCATATTTTCTTGACTGGTGCTGGACGGCCTTTTCGCCAATTTTTTTATATCCGGCCCATTTTGCCAACACGGGGATATAGCGGTGCATTTCACCGTAAACCTCTACGGCTTTTACCGTTTCTAATTTATAGGCTTTTAAGCCGCAGTTGAAATCATGAAGGTAAATCCCGCTCATCTTGCGGGTAGCCCAGTTAAATAATTTTGTCGGAATGGTTTTTGTCAACGGGTCGTACCGTTTTTGCTTCCAACCGCTTACCAGGTCGTAGCCTTCAGCTACAATCATTTTATAGAGCTGCGGAATTTCATCAGGACTGTCTTGCAAATCTGCATCCATTGTAATGACAACCTTGCCGGTACAGGCTTGAAAGGCCTCATTGAGGGCAGCAGATTTTCCATAGTTTCGCTGGAAACGAATACCGCGCACCTGGGGATCCTTCTTTTTTAGCATTAAAATGACATCCCAGGATTTATCATGACTACCGTCGTCTACAAAAATAATTTCATAGCTAAAGTCATGAGCAATCATGACTTTTTGAATCCAGGTGTGTAATTCGCCCAGAGATTCTTCTTCGTTGAGCAGTGGTATAACCACTGAAATATCAGGCATCAGAGCGTGTCTTTATCAAATGCGTTGTAAGGAGCTTCTCTTTTTAAGAAGATACTTAATATTAAGCTGATAATCAGGCCTAATATTAAATTGTTTAATACTGTTCCAATGGCTATCAACCCTGGTGAGATAAGCATTTTGTTCATTTCAATGGCTTTCTCTGCCTGTGCTTCATCCTTGATAGTTTCAAGGATATAATCTTCTGATTCAAGAAGCATCCGGTCAATCATATTTGGGTCAATGTATTTAAATAATACATAAACAAAAGCGGCAGAAAGAATACCTGAAAATACTGATAGCAGAACACCATAGCCCAGAGAGCGCCCATAAGAAATATAACCATCGTTAACATGGTCGCGGAATTGAAGGGTGAAAAAGTATATGCCTCCTGCAAGAATTACTAACGATAAATAACGAAGGTTTGATTGATTGCCGATATCAGCCAGATACATAACCGCCTGAAAAACAATGAGTGCCAGGCCTAGGTAGAAGCCATTTTTAGAAGCTGAAGGCATCATAGGGCTTTGTGAATTTTCCTGCATGTGCGATTTATTGGGCTCAAATATACAATGATTGCCGGGATGGCTGAAACTATAGCGGAAATTCAAAATCATTTGTTATTTTTGCAGCGGGTAAGTCTTATACGACCAGCTCCTGCTGAAACCCCCCAGGTCCGGAAGGAAGCAAGGGTAAGCGGTTGAGCGGTGCGATGTAAGTAACTTACCCATTTTTTTTGCCCTATTAACATGCTGCGTGTAATTGAAAAGTATCCCTTTTTAGTGCCTTCTCTGGCAGTTATTGTTTATCTTCTTGCAATTCCGGTTGACATCATGGAAATTGATTCAGCTCAGTATGCAGGTATGGCCAGAGAGCTGATTGAACGCAATGATTACCTGCATTTCTATGACAGGGGGGTTGAGTACCTTGATAAACCACCGCTGATTTTTTGGATTTCAGCATTTTTCTATAAAATTTTTGGGGTAAATGAGTTTGCATTCAAGCTGCCTTCCATTTTGTTTTCAATTGGTGGCATCTATGCAGTTTATCGGTTCACCCTGCTTTATTATGACCGTCAGACTGCAACTATGGCTGCTGCTATACTCGCAACCACGCAGGGTTATTTTCATTTTAATAATGACGTCCGCACCGATACCTATCTGACCAATGCAGTGATTATGTCGGTATGGATGCTGGCTGAGTTTCTCAAAACTCCGCGATGGTATTGGTGGGTAAGCGGCTTTTTCATGATGGGCATTGCGATGTTGGCCAAGGGGCCCATGGGACTTGTAGCACCAGCCTTGGCACTTTCAACCCATTTTGTATTGACGCGTTCGTGGAAAGATTTCTTTCGCTGGCAATGGTTGGCAGGTCTGGGAATAATTCTAATTGTGCTTACTCCGATGATGATTGGCTTGTATGAGCAGTTCGACAGCCAACCAGCGAAATGGGTAAATGGTCGTCAAGCTGTTTCTGGGCTTCGTTTCTTCTTCTGGGAGCAAAGTTTTGGGCGGATTACCGGTGAAAATGTATGGAAAAATGATACCGGACCCTTTTTCTTTGTACACAACCTTGCTTGGTCGTTTTTGCCCTGGTCATTGCCCTTGGTTTTCGCTCTGGTCATGTTTATACTAGGGTTTTATTCTAAAAAGACTGGTTTTCAATTGCCTGCACGTAATGAATGGATGAGCATGGGGGGATTTCTGTTGCCATTTATTGCATTGTCAACATCACACTACAAATTGCCTCATTACATCTACGTGGTCTTTCCGTTTGCTGCTGTAATAGCCGCCGATTGGATGGTGCAGGTATTCAAATCAAAACAGTTGAAAGGGGTGCTGGCAGCCCAGGGAGTTGTTTTGTTGGCCTGTTGGGTTTTTGCAGGCTTAATATTTGTTTGGTTCTTTCCGCTGAACAACCCGCTGCTGGTTCTGGTGGCATTTACTGGTCTGGGTGTTTGCATTTATGGACTATCAAAAGCGGACTTAACTGTATTTGACCGGTTTATGGTTGTTTCACTAAGCTCAGTTTTGGCAGTAAACGTCTTGCTGGCATTGCACTTTTATCCATCAATTCTGGCGTACCAGGCACCCGGAGTCATTGCGAAGAAGTTCGATACATTAGATACAAAGGTGGAGCATGTGTACCATTTGCATTTAAGTGGACGTGCAATGGATTTTTATTCAAAGAAGGTTATTCCGGAGATTTCAATCAATCAGATTGATAGTTTGGTTCAATTACAGAAACAAATCTACATCCATACAAATGATAAAGGATTGCAACAGTTAAAAGAGAAAGGGTATCAGGCACGTGTGGTTTTGAGTGCCGATAACTACTCTATAACACTCCTGAGTATGAACTTTGGTAATCCAAGCACCAGAGCATCAACACTTGATAAACACTATCTGGTTGTATTGCCCTGAAAATGTGATGTTTCAGCCTTATTTGTTGAGGGTTGCCACGCAGGAATAATATACCGGTGAGGCGTTATACGGGTGTTCAATACTGTACTGGATTGTAATTGACCCTCCCACAATATTGCCAGAGCCTACGATGGCCTGCCATTCATGCTGGATAATATTTCTGCTTTTAAATATCTTAAACTCAGATTTATTTACTGTTGCACGGGTAGGGATTGTGTAGCCGTTGAGCCCGTAAATAAGTATATCAGTAAGGTTGTCGTTGGCTGCTTTTACCTCAATAAGTTTAACCTCAGGTTGCTTGTTGGCTGAACATTGATACATTACAGTGTATATTCCTTTGAATTTATCCCTGGGAGAGATACAGGTATTGTCTTCAACCTCAGCCGATGGATCAAAGTTTTCAGCATTGGGGTCTGTACAGCCCCCCTTGCCTTTGCAGCCTGCCAGTATTACCATGATAATCAAAGGCACTATTTTTAAAAACTTCATTGTGTAGCCCGGCTTTTTCTCTAATTGGAGCAAATATAAACATTGCTTCCCTTATTTACAGACTTTTAAGCTATATTTCTGCTGTAAATTTATATATCATTGAGTTTTATAGCCTTTGTATAACAGGTGTCAATGCCGGAAGAATTTTCCCAAATAATCTGAATAAACAAAGAGTCTCCTACTATATTGCCTCCACCTGAAACGTTTGAGGAATCTAAAGCACTTAAAAACAGTTGTGGCGGAATAAAAAAAGTATTAGGGTCGGATTTAAGGTCGGCATAAGAAAAATTACCGGATAATGGAATGCCAGAAAGTTGGATGCGGTTGATATTATCAGGTGAGGGTTGTACTGAAAAGGTAAATGTTGAATCAGCAGTATTTCCGCAAACATTAATCCCTTGGTAATCACCAATATAACGGTCTCTTAAATATCGGCAACTACCATCATCTGATTCAGCTGTTGCCTGGTAATTTTGTGCCTGGGAGTCGGTGCAGCCTCTAATTTTTTCTTTTTTACACGATAGCAGTGTACAGCAGAGCAATAAAATCAGACCTTTTTTGAGCATTGGTTTGTATAAAAAAAAGAAGGGGTTTGCTTTAGTTGAAGGCTTTTTAATGGCCTTAGAAAGCAAACCCCTTCAGGTTAAGATTTATTCAAAAATAATCCTTGCTGTATATTCAGCAGATTTTGTTTGGATACGTACCAGATAAATGCCGGAAGGCAGGTCGCCCTTCTCAATTTTTATCTGTTGCCCTTGTACCTCAATGTTTTTGGAGATTTGTGCTCCCGTAATATTGAAGAGGCTAGTAGCGGTAATTGCATCAGACTTACCTTTCAGTTTTACATATACGGTTTGGTTGGCCGGATTTGGGTAAACTGTAAGATTGGAAGTGTTGACAACATTTTTGGCAATACCCACATTGCCAAAGAGGGCACATTCTTCCAGGCCAAGTGCACAAACAATGCGTGGGTGAATGAACTGCTGGATTGAATCAATGTATAACAAAGCTTTTTCGCGGCCTACGGCATCACTCTGAGCCATAAATGGATTGCTTGCACTGGAAGCCTGGTGGGTAGTGATAGCAGGGTTAGAGCCTGGTACATTTGCCATAGCAGTTGGCTGGGTAGAGCTCCAGAATTGCCAGGGGCCACCGTGGTTGTATGGTCTGGGTGAGGCTTCGGTTAAAATAAATGGAAGCAAACCTTTACCACTGCCGGTATTGATTGTACCCGGAGCAAATGGAATTTCCTGGTTGTAACGAGATTCAGCGGCAACAGTCACAGGGTCAGTGTACACCTTGTTGGCAAATGAATCATTGTTGCCGTAGTCAGTGGCTTGTTTAACGTTATGTCCGGCACCAGAAGCAAAAGGGATAACAATATCACCGGTAGTATGTACAATTACATCACCAATTTGGTAAGGAGCGTTAGGGTCTCTAACAGCCTGAATTCCGATAAGTGGAATCTGACCTGGATCAAGCCAGCTGGAGTCGCCCAAAGCACCTCCAAGATTGATAACTAACTGAACATTAGAAGGTTGGTCAGGGTAATTGCCCACATTCCCTTTTACTTTCATCAAGTCGCCACCAGACAATGCGAAATCCATGAGGTTCATTGTAATGCTGTTGGTTCCGTCGAAATTACCTACTCTATTGGTGTCAACAACAGAAGTGTCAGGGTTGGAAGTTCTTAAGAATTTATCGTCACCAAGACCTGGCAGGCGGCCTATTTTCCAGGGAGCATCCAGGAATGCGTGTGCCATGGCAACATAACCTCCGGTACCTTCACCCAAGAGTACAACTTTATTGGGGTCAATCTTGTACTCATTGGCATGTGCGTTATCATCACGGAAATATCTTACGGCTGTTTTTGAATCTTGTTGCCCCTTATAGGCGGCGTTCAGGATGGTTCCTGTACGAACAATCTGGTTTTGAGAAACGGGGTTCCAGCCTTTACGGTAATCTACAACTGCACAAACATATCCACGTTTTGCCAATTGACGGGCAAAATTTACAGCAGAACTGTCTTTACGGTTACCATTGGGCGAGCCGTTTATTACAGGAGGCAGAAAGTCACCAGTAGGCAGGTAGATAATTAAAGGCCTTGCCTCTACCGTGTCAATTTCATTAATGGGTTGGTAAACATCCATTTTCAATTCAATGGTATCGGGCGCAACAGGAGGTTGCCCTTGCATGGCTGAAATCACGGTTGCTTCAACTGAAATGTTTTGACCATAGACTACGTTTGTAGTTATAACTATTTGGTCGTCAGTGAAAACTTCTGTTAAATAACGTTGGGCATGCAGCTGCCCTCCAAGACACACAAGCATCCCGGCGGCTAATAAATTGTACACTTTTTTCATGTCAGCTAGTTTTGAATGGTTTCAGCAAATGTGATGAACAATCACCGGAAATCAAAAACAAATTTTAAACCATTTCGAACGGATGCCTGAATGTTTGTTAATTACTTAAATCAACCAATACAGAAACATAGGCAAGCCGCCCAATCTGAGGACCTCCATACACCATGTAAACCTTGTTGTTTAGCAGATTTGAAGCACCAAGCTTTAATTGGGTGTTATGCCAAACCAATTTCCAGCTTATTTGTGCATCCAGCAGGCCGTAAGATGGAATAGAGCCGGTGAATTGTGGCGAACCTTCAAAGGTGAAGCCCTGAACCCATTTGTAATTTACCTGAAAACCCAAACGCTCACCTTTAATATATGGTAACTTGAGGTCCCTTCCATTGAGGCTGAGATTGAACTTGTTAAGAGGTGTATTAAATGCAGTGATAATTTCATCGGTACTATCAGGCCTTATCAAACGATTGTATGAATAATTACCACTTAAGGCAAATTTCTCATTGAGATAGTAGTTAAGCCCTGCTGAGAAGCCCATGGTATAAACCACATCGTTGGTATTGGCTGCCAAACGATACGCCTGAATAGCGGGTACCCCGGAAGAGAAATCTACATCTAAGCCAACCTTATAGCCGATAAAGTCGTGGTAAATGCTGTAATAATAACTCATGTCGAGAAAAACCTTGTTGAACAGGGTCGAACGGTATCCGGCTTCAAAGGTCATCACCCGCTCAGGCTGAAGGCGTGCTACATTAAAATATTGCAGCTTTGAAATATCAAGGTTCTCAAGATAATTAAAGAATGAGTTAATACGTATCAGTGAGTCTTTACCTTGAATGTTGCCCAAAAGAATAGCCCTGCCTACATTGTAATAGAGGTATTGGTCGGCAAGCGTTGGATTGCGTATAGCAGAAGAAAAAACAAGCCTAAAGGTATGGTTGTTATTATGTGTATAAATACCAGAAACCGATTGGGTTGAAATCATCCTGAAATTTTGGTTTTTATCAACCCGAACGGTAGCACTTAATTTAAACTTCTCGGCAAGAAATTTCTTTTGAGCTCCGATATAGGCACCCCCTTCTATATTATTAATTATCCGGCGTTTAAAGGTGGTATCACCGGCACTGATTTTGTCAATCACCAGGGTGTCGCTAAATATAGTACCATCTGAGTTGGGGCGGTAAAGCCTTCCGTTAGCGCCGGTGGTGAAATCTGCAAATGAGCCTATTTTGAATTTGTATTCTCCGTGCAGGTGATAAAGGGCAGAACGGTCCTTTAAAAGCGAACCTTTGTTTGCAAGGGTTCTTGATTTTACGGCAGCCAATGCTGAATCGAACCGTTCAGTTTCAGGTCTGTAAAAATCACTGGTGCCAAGTCCGATTTTACTATTGGCATAGGCCCTCACATTACCGTGCAATTCATTGAGTAGCGTGCTATTAGCGGCTATTACCGAGTCGTACACTGCTTCATTAAATGGCGATGGGTAGCCGGGCAGGTTGCGTACAATAAACCGTGGGGCATTCAGCCCTCCACCAACCCAGCCGTTTTGGTAGGCTTCTTTCCAGGCATTGTTCGACTTAGACAGGTTCTGTAACTCAAATGCTGTTACCACTGCATCATAAGAATCGCCTGCGTTTTCATGTGTTGCATAAGCCCTTATGAAGAAGCGCTCTTTTTTCGTTAGCTCGATTCGGTTCTGAAAAAAAAGGATATTTTCTAATCTGAAGCGATTTTCTCCTTGATAAATCGTAGAACCGGTGCCGAAGTTGCTTGTGAATATCAGTTCTACATCCGGCTTTACCTTGTAGTGTGCAGCAAAAGCAGCTTTGAGGTTGCGGGTATTATAGTCTACTAAGTCTTTTTCGAAATATCCATCGCGGTATATAACCCCTAAACCTGCATAGGTAGATTTAAGCTGTGGTGTGCCAGTATAATTATTTCTATATCCCCCCAGCTCTTCGTCGCCATACCTGTTTACGGCATCATATCCACCAGGATTCCCCTTCACGGCAAGGCTTTGTTCAGTAGGGGCACTATTGTTTGCCATCCAGTCTAAAGCCTGCATATATGCCAGATTGACTTTAAATGCAAGACGGTCTTGTCCTGCTTTATCTTTTATTTTCCATGCATACCGCAGGGCAAAGTCGAGGAGATTTCTCTCTCCGGCTTTCATCTGTACCGATAAACCAGTATAGTCAAATGGGTTCTTGGTACTCATACTTATTACCCCGTTAAATGCATTTGGGCCATAAAATGCAGAGCTGGCGCCAACAATGATGTCTACTTTCTGAACATCCAATTCAGAGGAACCTAAGAAATTACCCAGTGAGAAATTGAGGCCAGGCGCCTGATTATCAACACCATCAATTATTTGAAGAGAGCGCACCGGTGATGTACTGTTAAAGCCCCGGGTATTGATTATCTTAAAACCAAGACTTGCAGCGGTTAGGTCAACGCCTTTAAGTGAGCCCAGACCGTCATAAAAATTAGCAGCCGGTGTTTCTTTGATGGCAAGTAAATCAAGTGCCTCCACAGTGAGCGGCGATTCACGTTGTTTCTCAGTTAAACGATTGTCAATAATTTCAACCCCTTTCAGGTTGGTTTCTATTCGTGCCATTCGGATGTGAATAAATTCATCCGGACTTGAAACAACTTTTTCAAATTTGGCATAGCCCATGAAAGAAGTTTCAAGGGTCAGGGGGAGTTTTCCGGCATCAGTGATTTGAAAATTCCCATCAATATCAGCAATGGCTCCCTTAGTAGTACCCTTGATAACAACAGTTGCCCCTGGTAATACCTCTCCTGATTTCCCATCGCTAACACGCCCCTTTAAAGTTTGCGCATTCGTGTAATAGGTTGATAGCGTAAGGCAAAAAAGTATAAATACTAATCTCATAGAAGCTTTTTTCGTTTGCAGCAATATCGTAAAACCTCCCGATGAAAGTACAAAATTTGAAATCAGTTCTGAACATTTAAAAAATACCTTTGCAGGAAATTTCTTCAAAAGTTTTGAATCACTACCAAACTAAGATATATTGGATTACAGGAGCGTCATCCGGCATAGGCGAAGCATTGGCCTACCAATTGGCGAGGCGAGGAAATAAATTGATCTTAAGCGGGCGCAATATCAAAGCACTTGAACAGGTGAAGGTAAATTGCGGAAATGCAGCCGTACAAATTCTGCCATTCGATATGGAAGAAATCGGAGAATTTGCCAAAATTGCTGCGACCGCCTGGGGGTACTTTGGCCGGATTGATGTATTGGTGAACAATGCAGGATTCAGTCAGCGTTCGCTGGCGATAGATACTCCTGAGGCGCTTGAGAACCGGATTTTTAGAGTGAACTATTTCGCACCCGTTGCTTTAAGCAAAGCTTTAATTCCTTATTTTGTACAGCAGGGCAGGGGGCATATAGCGGTGGTATCAAGTATTGCCGGAAAGTTTGGCTTTCCACTCAGAAGCAGTTACGCCGCATCAAAACACGCCCTACACGGTTATTTTGAAGCACTTCGACTTGAGTTGTCGCAGGTTCCGGTTTATATAACGTTGATCTGCCCGGGGCGTGTGAAAACAAATATCTCACTGAACGCTGTGTTGGCCGATGGGTCTAAGCATGGAGTGATGGATGATGGGCAACGAAAAGGTATTAGTGCTGCTTCCTGTGCAAGCGTAATCGTAAGGGCAATAGAAAAGAAAAAATACGAAGTACTTGCCGGAGGTGCAGAATTAATACCGGTCTATCTGAAGCGTTTTGTTCCTTCTTTATTTTATTTCCTGATTAAAAAAATCAAACCATGAAAAACGTAACTTCTGTACTTAGTGGAATCCAGCAGATTGGCATCGGTGTAAAGGATGCCGATAAAGCGTTTGCATGGTACCGCAAGTATTTTGGGATGGACATCCCGGTTTTTAAAGATGCCTCAAAAGCGGGCTTTATGACCCCTTATACGGGTGGTGAAGTACGTAGTCGTTATGCTATTCTGGCCATCAATATTCAGGGTGGTGGCGGCTTTGAGATATGGCAGTTTACCGACCGTGACCCACAGCTTCCTGCGTTTTTACCGCAGCCTGGCGATTTAGGAATAAATGGGATCATCATAAAGTCGCGCAATGTTGAAAAGTCACATGCCCAATTTAGGAGACAGGGGCTTGAAGTCTCCGATATTTTTGAAACGCCCTGGGGTAGTAAGAGATTTCATCTGAACGACCCCTGGAATAACCGTTTTACTTTCACCGAAGGTAAAGGCTGGTTTAGAAGTGGGAAGGCTCTAAACGGGGGTATCGCTGGGGCGCAAATTGGGGTGTCTGATATAGACCGCTCAGTTCAATTTTACCAGCAAGTGATAGGAGCCGATCAAGTAGTATCTGACACAACTGGTATTAGTCATGAACTGGGTCGTGGTACATTTCGCCGTGTGCTTTTACGACCTTCAGCAGCCTGGGGCGGGGCATTTAGTCGGCTTTTGGGCCCTTTTGAAATCGAATTGATACAGTCTTTAGATCATCCGGGCAGAAAGATTTACGAAGGAAGGTTCTGGGGTGATCCGGGCTTTATCCATCTGTGTTTCGACGTTAATGATATGGTGGCACTTGAAAACAGGTGCAATCAGCATGGATTTCCTTTTACGGTGAATAGCGGTAACAGCTTTGATATGGGAGAAGCAGCAGGTCAATTTACCTATTGTGAAGACCCGGATGGCACCCTGATAGAGTTTGTGAAAACCTACCGCTTGCCCGTCATGAAAAAGTGGGGCTGGTACCTGAATTTGGAAAAACGTGATCAATCGAAACCATTACCTGACTGGATTTTAGGTGGAATGCGTTTCCAAAGAGAGAAAGATTAACAGTGCATTTGCCTGTCTGGCAGCGAGATACAAGAAGATTGAAAATAAAATTTCGGATATTTTTTTGACACAAGTAAAATCGTCTATATTTGCACCCGCTTTTAAGGAAGCATTTCTTCTGAAAGCCGATTCCGTAGCTCAGCTGGTAGAGCATTACACTTTTAATGTAGTGGTCCTGGGTTCGAATCCCAGCGGAATCACCACCAAATCGCCAAGTAGAAATCTTCTGCTTGGCGATTTGTCATTTAATCTACCCGATAACACATCATTTTGAAAGAGCTTCTTGCCAAATACAGTCAGAATCAAACCTTCGAGGCGCTTAGTTTGAAATGGAATGCGGGTGCTGGCCATCCAGTATTATGTCAGGGTTTGGCAGGTTCAATGCGCTCATTTGTTTTAGCAGCTGCATGGCAGAAGTTAAAACGTTGCATGTTGGTTATTTTGCCTGATAAAGAAGAAGCATTGTACCTTTTTAATGATCTTGAAAACATCACAGGGGAGGCACAGGTACACTTTTTCCCTTCATCGTACAAGAAGCGCTATACTTCAGAAACCCACGACCCGGGCGGAAAACTATTGAGGGCGGAGGTGCTTACCCGAATTCAGTCAGGTAAAAACTATCCGCTTATTGTTACCTACCCCGAAGCAATCATCGAGAAGGTTGTTGCAGCAAGCACCTTGAATACAAACACCTTTTCTTTGGGTGTTGGTGAGCAGGTAAGCACTGATTTTCTCAATGAGTTGCTCTACGAATACGGGTTTGAACGGGTTGACTTTGTTACAGAGCCGGGGCAATTTGCCGTTCGTGGCGGAATCATTGACTTGTTTTCTTTTTCGGATGCGAGTCCTTACCGCATTGAGTTTTTTGGCGAAGAGGTGGAGTCATTGCGCATATTCGACCCGGTTACGCAGGTTTCAGAAAAAACGCTGAATACAATTAAGATTATTCCGGATGTTCAAGGGAAAATATTGAAGGAGGCATCTTCTGATTTTCTTGATTTTATTCCGGCAAACAGCCTGGTATGGCTTCAAGACCCCGGTTTAGTTGAAACGCTCATAAACAAAGAGTGGCAAAGAGTAGCTGAAGAATATTTGCCGGATGACCAAATTTCAGAGCCACAAGCTGAACTTTTTAGTCGCCCTGATGAAATTATTGCATCATTAGGCCGGTTTGCCACAGTGAAATCCGGAAACCTGGCACAGCAGGCAAGCGGGGAAGTAATACAGTTCAAAGGAAGTCTGCAACCCTCTTTTAATAAGAACTTCAAACTCATTACCGAGCATTTGCGGTCATTAGAAAAAAAAGGAGCAAAGCTTTATATATGTTCTGACAGCAAGCGGCAGATTGAGAGACTGGAAGCAATTTTGGAAGATATAGCACCAGATATCAGGTTTGCTGTGCTGAGCCAGGCCCTTTACAAAGGCTTTTATGACGAAACTTTACAAGTTGCCTGTTTTACCGACCACCAGTTATTTGACCGCTACCACCGTTACCGGCTAAGAGATGGGTACGATAGAAAAGAAGCTATCAGTTTAAAGGAACTGAGTGGCTTACAACCTGGCGATTTTGTAACACATGTTGACCATGGGGTTGGCCGCTACGGTGGCCTTGAGAAAATTGATGTTAATGGCAAAGAGCAAGAGGCTATACGCCTGGTATATAAAGACAATGATATCCTTTATGTAAGCATTCATTCATTGCACCGGATTTCAAAATTCAGTGGTAAAGAAGGTACAGACCCTAAACTAAATAAGCTGGGAAGCGGTGCCTGGGCGGCTTTAAAGCAAAAGACAAAGTCGAAGGTTAAGGACATTGCGCGTGACCTGATTAAATTATATGCAGAGCGAAAAACAAAAAAAGGGTTTTCGTTTCAACCGGATAACTACCTTCAGGATGAATTAGAGGCCTCATTCATATACGAAGATACACCTGATCAGAACAAGGCAACGCAAGAAGTAAAACGCGACATGGAAAATGATGCTCCCATGGATCGCCTGGTATGTGGTGATGTAGGGTTTGGGAAGACAGAGGTTGCCATCAGGGCTGCCTTTAAAGCAGTAAACGATAACAAGCAAGTGGCTGTTTTGGTGCCAACTACAATTTTGGCACTACAACACAACAGAACCTTCACTGAACGTTTAAAAGATTTTCCGTGTAAGGTTGATTTTATTAACCGCTTTAAAAGTGCAAAAGAGCAAAAGCAAACTTTGGAAGAACTTGCCGAAGGCAAGATTGACATCATTATCGGAACGCACCGGCTCCTGAGCAAGGATGTTAAATTCAGAGATCTCGGCTTGATGATTATTGATGAGGAGCAAAAGTTTGGGGTAGCAGCAAAAGAAAAACTCAAAAGCATCAAGGTCAACGTTGATACCCTTACCCTCACAGCGACACCCATCCCCAGAACCCTGCATTTTAGCATGATGGGGGCAAGAGATTTAAGTGTAATTCAAACCCCACCACCCAATAGGTATCCGGTGCAGACAGAGTTGCATACTTTCAACGAGGAGGTAATTAAGCAAGCCATAGACTTTGAAATGCAAAGAAACGGGCAGGTATTCTTTGTGCATAACAGAGTGCAAAATATCACTGAGATTGCAGATATGATTCGCCGTTTATGCCCCGGGATTTCAGTGGCTATCGGGCATGGCCAAATGGATGGGGAAGCACTTGAAAAGGTGATGTACAGCTTTATTGAAGGGGAGTTTGATGTGTTGGTTGCCACCACCATTATTGAATCGGGATTGGATATACCCAATGCAAATACCATCATTATTAACAATGCTCATTTATTTGGTTTGAGTGATCTTCACCAGATGAGGGGCAGGGTAGGAAGGAGCAACAAAAAAGCATTTTGTTACCTGCTTTCTACGCCAGAGTCGTTGCTTTCATCAGAAGCAAGAAAACGACTTAAAGCAATTGAAGAATTTGCCGAGCTTGGAAGCGGGTTTAATATTGCTTTACGCGATCTTGACATAAGAGGAGCCGGGGATGTTCTTGGGGGTGAGCAAAGCGGATTTATAAGCGAAATTGGCTTTGATATGTATAATAAAATTCTTGATGAAGCCATTGCAGAGCTAAAAGAGAATGAGTTTACGGATGTATTTAAAGAAGAGCTTGAACAAAAAAAGCAATCCTGGGCTCCTGACTGTCAAATAGATACAGATTTAGAATTGCTTATTCCAGACAAATATGTGAGCAATATTGCAGAGCGCTTATTACTCTACAGAGAACTTGATGATTTAGACAGTGAAGACGCTTTGGAAAAATTTGCTGAACGCTTGCTTGACCGTTTCGGCAAGGTGCCCGAACAGACAATTGAATTGATGAATGCAGTACGTTTACGTGCCATTGCAAGAGATTTAGGTTTCGAGAAGATAGTCTTAAAACAGGGCACCTTGGTGACCTATTTCATCAGCAATCAATCTAGCGCATTCTATAGTTCGATTGAATTTCAGAAACTAATGCAAATAGTTGCCCGAAACAAAAACACAATGCGGATGAAAGAAAAGAACAATAAACTTTCGTTGGTACTTGAAAAGGTGAAAACCATTCGGCAGGCACTTGATATGCTCGGTAAATTAAGAGCAGAGGTGCAGGCGACGCCAGCTACATAAACAGGTGTTTCTTAGAAATACTATCTATGTGTTTGTAAATTAAACAAGCGTCGGTTTTGAATTTAACTGCTAATTCGCTGAATAGCTGAAACTTGACAAAAATCAAGGATATTTTTATTAATTGAATAAATAGATTTAACTATAAGGGATACATTTGTAGGCGAATAAACCAGCTAAAACCTTAATCAAATTAAGGCATGTGTAAACAGAGGGGCATGTTTATTGTTTCATTGAAGACAACTGAAGGTGAGTTTTTAATTCATCCCGCTTAAAATGACCCAAATTGATATAAATATTCTCATTGTCTGGGGAGCGGTAGCACGAAAATTCAAGAAGGGTGAAATGATTTTTTGGGAGGACGAGGTTGCGCATTTTTATCACCAGATTCAATCAGGAACTGTTCGGGTTTACAATATTAATGACGAAGGGCGCGAATTTACCCAGGGCATATTTTCTGACGGAAACAGTTTTGGAGAACCACCACTTTTTAGTCAGGATACTTATGCGGCATCAGCAATTGCCATGACAGATGCAGTGATTTACAAACTCAATATTGAAGGTTTCCAACGTCTTCTTAAAGAATACCCGGAAGTTCAGCATGGGTTTAACGTGCTTTTTGCAAAACGGCTTTATGATAAAGCTTGCATGGCCCGTGAAATAATCAACAGCCCCGAATCAAGAATACTTGCCTTTTTAAAGAAGACCAAACATGCCGCAACAAAGGAGGAAGGCCTGTTTCGGATACCCTATACAAGGCAGGAAATTGCCAATAGTACCGGGCTGCGTGTAGAAACGGTAATTCGCACTTTAAAACGGATGGTTAAGGAAAATAAAGTTGAAGTTAAAGGACATAAATTGTTTTATTGATGTTGCAATTTTCTAGGTATGGCTGGATTAGAATCGGCCTGGTAAATCTTTGTTTGGTTGCCCTTATGGGTACCCTTATGCGTTATAAAATCTTATTTGAGTTCCCTTGGCTCAACCAGGGGCACCTGCTTCATGCACATTCACATTTTGCATTCGCCGGTTGGGTTGGGCATTCACTGCTGGTTATGATTAGCAGCTGGCTGGCGCGTATGCGTGGTTGGGATTTTCTGAAAGCTACTTTGTACCAGCGTTTGATTTTAATCAATTTGATTTGTTCCTATGGTTTACTGGTTTCGTTTGCTTTATTCGGATACCATCCCATTTCGAACACATTTTCAATAGGGGCTGTGATAACCCATGGGGTGTTTATATACAGTTTCTTTCGTGATTCACATGGTATTAAGCACCCCTCTTTAAAATGGTTCAGGGCTGCATTTTGGTTTTACCTGCTCTCTTGTGTTGGCATAATGAGTCTTGCTTATTTAATGGTGTATGGCCCGTTTTCAACCAAAACTTATTTGTTTTCAATTTATTTCTATCTTCATTTCCAGTACAATGGTTGGTTCTTCTTTGCATGTATGGGGCTGTTAACCGACTGGCTGGTAAGAAATGAACCAGCAGATTTACCCAGGCGCAAAGATGGGTTCTTGCTGTTCTGGATTACCTGTATCCCTACCTTGTTGCTTTCGGCGCTGTGGCTTGATTTGCCATTATGGTTGTTGCTGATTATTGCTTTGGCCGCTATTCTTCAACTAATTGCGTTTTTACAGCTTTGGAAGCGACTTGTTTATTCACCTGCTTTTAAATCGGCAAATGTTGGAAAACTGATGCAGGTGCTTTGTGTACTCATCCTACTTGCACTTGCCGTGAAGGTGCTATTGCAAACAGGGTCAACCGTACCGAAAATAAGCGAGATGGCATTTGGTTTCAGGCACATTGTTATTGCCTATTTGCATTTAGTATTGTTATGCATCGTCAGTCTTTTCTTATTGCTCTATTTCAGGATGGAAAAGATATTTCCAAGAACAAGATCATATATCGTTGCAGTGGCTGTCTTTGCCATTCTTGCCTACCTTAATGAACTTACACTTGCAATTCAAGGGATTGCATCTTTTAGTTATGTACCAGTTCCGGGAGGCCACCAGGTATTACTGTTTGTTTCAGCAGGCTTGTTACTGACAGCCTTGTTCATTTTGATTATTTCAAGCAGAAAACTTGCAAAAAATCAAGTTTGAGTATGACGCAACTCATATATTAAGCTTTAACACTCGTTTACATTTGTTAAAAATTAAACCTATGAAACGCGTTTTATTCATTTTTGGCATTTCCGGCGCAATTGCTTTTGCAGGATGTAATTCAGGTACAAATAACACGGAAAATGCAACTCAAACAGCCGGAACTGAAACCGCTATGACAGGTCAGTCAGGCGTACAGGATGAGGTTTCCACCCCCAATGTTGTACAAATTGCAGTGGGTAGTAAAGACCACACCACACTTGTAAAAGCTGTACAAGCTGCAAAGCTGGTTGATGCTCTGAGCAATGCAGGGCCATTTACAGTATTTGCACCGGTTAATGCAGCATTTGATAAACTGCCTGCTGGTACTGTAGAAGATTTGCTCAAACCTGAGAAATTAGAAGCATTGGTTGATGTACTTGAATACCACGTGTATGTCGGTGTACTTCGCCCTGAAATGCTACAGGATGGCATGGTATTAAACCAGGTAAACGGTAAAAATGTTACCATTTCGAATAAAGACGGTAAAGCAATGGTAAACAATGCAAACATAGTGGCGTCAATCCCGGCAGCCAATGGAATCATCCACGTTATTGATGCTGTATTGGTGCCTGCTGCGAAATAATAATTTATCTGTTAAACCCAGAAAAAGGTGTAGAGAAATCTACACCTTTTTTTATTACTTTATTTCTGAGAATACCTTCTTTAAGCTTATTGAAAAAGCTTCAAATGCATTACCAGTGCAATGCTTTTGGCATGCTGTTTCAGCTTTTCCGCCTGCTCACCCTCGTACATGAGGTCAACGGTTTCAATAAACAGGTTAATCCATTTGCTGAAATCAACAGACTTTAACGGATGCTTTAGATGAAGCTGTAAATGAACCTGCATCGGATTGCCGGCGTAGTTTCCGGTATGAAACAACACATTCTCCCAAAAGTCATACATTACCGGTATATGGGTGTTCCAATTGATTTTATACACATTCTCAAAAAGAGAGCCTAAGATGGCATCCTTTCTTACCTGGTTATAGAAATCATCTACCAGCAGTTCAATGTCGCGCCGACTGGAAATGTCATTCTTTTTCATCTGATAATTATGAATACAGGATTTACAAATTTTCCTTTTTGAACTTTCTCAATGAGATCTGAAATGGAATCCAACACCAGATACATAATGCAATAAAAGTCAATAGGATACCTGTGCTGCTTCCAAAAAAATCAAAAAATAGTGCGCCGGTATATCCCAGCATTGCTGAAACATCAAGGTGCAATAAAATCATGATTCTGGCTAAATCAATAGGGTTTAAGAACGAAATCATCATCAAGGCTCCTTCAATCGGATAATCAGACAATTGGAAGAGTATAAACAAAATCAATCCGTCAAAAAGCAAGGCATAAAAAAGCCAAAGCATTACAGCAATCCCCACACCCTTTGATTTGTCACGTGTAAACATCGTTGCCAGAAATGCCAGCGAAACAAAAACGAGAGAAACCAAAATTCCCAATGCCAGCATCATAAAACCAGCTGTGTTTAACTGAAAAATGAGTAGAGGAATTCCGGCGCCAATAAAAAATGATAGCATTAAACTCAGAGAAACACCTGCATACAAGCCAAGCCAGACCGTACTTCGCTTTAATGGCTGACTTAGAAGTAATTCTAAGAACTCATTGAAATTATACACGTAGATAGTACTAAACAGCACCGAAACAAGTGGTACCGTTAAGATGATGATGTTCAAAAGGGTTAGCATACCCTTTGATGAATTGTCTTCTAAAAGGAAGGAAGCCCATGCGAGGGCACCCAACAAAAGTGTATAAACCAGCAGTACACGGTTCTTGAGTATATCTGCCAGCACTATTCGCAATACCTTATACATAGCTTGCTTGTTTTAACATACGTACTACCGCCTTCGACAACATTGTCTCTCCGGTTATTTCCTTTAATTCAGTAATGTCACGATGATATTTAATCTCGCCTTCCTGCATATAAATCACCTGGGTGGCCAGTTCGTCGAGTTCATTTAATAAGTGTGAGCTAATGATAATCAGTTTGCCTTTTGCCAATTCTTTCTTAATTTTTTCTTTCAGTATTTCTGATGCCAATGGGTCTAAGCCCGCGGTAGGTTCATCTAAAATTAGCACTGAAGGATTAAACATAAATGCGATGGTAGCACTCACCTTTTGAATTGTTCCACCCGATAAGGAGCGCATGGGTTTTTCAAACATGCTTTCAAGGTGGTACTCTTCTAATAATTCAAGATCTGCTTGTGTTTCTTCTTCACGCAATTGTCTTATCAGATAAATTAATTGCCCTATGCTCAGATTCGACGGGTAGCGGCCAATTTGTGGCATATAGCCAATGCGCGAACGGTACAAATGCGAACGAATCAATGTAGAGCCATCAAATGAAATATCACCCGAATCAGGCACCACCAGGCCAAGAATACTTTTAAACAAGGTTGTCTTGCCACATCCATTGGGGCCTACAAGGGCAATGCATTGCCCTGCTTCACAATTCAAACTTACATTGCGTAGTGCATGCAATTTGCCAAAGTGCTTATTTACTTGCTCAAATCTTATCATAATTTGTTCATCCGTGGCGCCGGGTCTATAAACTCATCCGGGGTTAATGAAGGCAAAATCCTTTCAGACCGCTCTAAAAGTGTTACTATAAAGCTTCTGAATAAAATCATTGCCTGTGCGTTTTGCTCTGCGATGTATGAAAATAAACTTAAGGGATGAAAGGGCACATCACCAATACCATCCTTGTTTATGTCATAGCCTTCGTATTTGTCCCAAAAGTTACCCTTGAAACGGTTCAATACAAGGGTGCCGTTTGTACTTACATCAAATGTGTTTGACGAGAAGTTATTACTAAATACATCAATATCCATGCAGCTTGCCTGTATTTTCATTCCCCAACCATTATTGTTAAAACTGTTTCCCTGCACAAAAATTCTGCTACTGCCTTCCATATAAATCCCAATTGTATTACGCATAAATTGATTGTTCTCGATATGACTATCTGTAATGTCTTTAAGGAGCAAGCCGTATGAAGATGCCCCCCAGTTTTCATAAAAATGATTATTAAACATCTTAACTCTTTTGGTGTACATCACTGCTACGCCCGCACCATTGTTCTTAAGCACATTGCCGATATAAACATCATCATTTGAGAACATAAAATGCAAGCCATACCGTATGTTAGCTGTTGAGATGTTTCTCCAGATGATACTATGGGTAACAAATTCAAAATAAATGCCATCACGGTGACCATCAATCCGATTGCCAATAATCTGTAAGCTATCGCTCTTCCAGCAATGAATACCATTTCCAGTTTCCTGCTCGTTAAGGGCTTTGGCAAATATCTGGTTGTTGCGTACCAGGCATTTTGCACCATTCTGGATGTATATCCCAAAAAAATTATCCCGAAGTATATTATTTACAACACTTACATTTTTGCAATTGTACACCTTGATCCCTCCCGGGTCGTCAAGACTTGATTTTCCGCTTCGAATTACCTCGAAACCTTCAAAGTGAACATTGTTGCTTCTGATTGACACCACTTCATATTTCTTCTGACCATCCAGCACCGGGCGATTCACACCAATCAATGTCAATGCTTTGTTTATTGTGATATTACCCTCCTTGAAGTGCCCCTTTTGAACATAAATTGTGTCTCCAGGTGAAGCCAGCCCCACAGCAGTACGTATATACCTTAAACTGCCCTGCTGGTCAACATTCCATACCTTTCCTGCTGCCTGTAAATGAAACAGGCATAAGCAAGAAAGTATATGAAGGAGGTATTTCACTGAGTGCTTACTGTGTTCCAATCAAGTAAGTTGCCGCCTTGTTCATTGCTAAACTTCTCCGCGAGTGCTCTGTCGGTAAATGCGGCAGTATTTCCTCCCATAGGGCTGCTAAGTTTGCCCCCTTTTACATACCAAGCAGTTGTTGCTTCAACAAATGAATTTGGATTGTTATAGTCAGCAATAAACAAAGTCAGACCATTTTCTTTGCCTTGTTGTTCATTGTATTGCAGCAGGCATTTTAAATCATCAAACGTGAACACTTTACCATTTTTGTTTACAGCTTCAGCACTGTAGGGTAGTTCAGTAATATTCATTTTACAATTGGCACAAACATCACGGTTAACCTGAATAGGCCGGCTTTCAACCTTCCCACATCCGGTTAAAAGAAGAAATGGGATGAACAAAGATGCAGCAGCTGGCGCTTTTTTTCTCAATTTTTGCCACCAACCGTTCTCGTAAACTGTCAATCCGAACATTATCAAACCGCTTACAAGTAGCATCCAACCCCCAATGTCAGGAATTGAAAATGCTCCGAAGTTCAACAACTGTTTAAACCCAAGAAGCGGCGGTTGGTAGGCCATACCCGGCACAATAATAGGAGCATTGGGGTCAAGATTGTGCCCATATTTATATTCCCACCACCAAAAGTCTGCAATTGATACAATGCCAAAAACCAGAAATAAAATGCAGAGTGCTGTTAACCATTTCCGGTTTCCGGCCAACATCACAAGCAAGGTAAGAGCGGCAAATGCATATAAAATATAGGGTAGAATGGTGAATTCAAAGAAGTCGTCAGTGTGCAGCGTCTGCATCCCAATATAATGGTTCAAACCATTGATGATTTCTACGTCGCCTCCAATTTCATCTGCAAAAATCAATAACCTTAGTCCTTCGGGGTATTGAGGCGCTACCAGGTCAATTTGCCAAATCGGCACATGAACCGCTCCTGCAAGTAACATGGCGGCAATTAAAAGCATAACCCGGGAGAGAATATTCAGTTTCATAATTGATTTTTTAAGGTTTGGGAAGAAAAAAGGGAGCAGGGAATTGACCCTCTGCTCCCTTTGAATGAAATTCTTTATGTGAATTACTTGGCTTCTCCTATGTTTTTGCCAAGGCTAAAGCCAATGGGAACATTGCTGCCAGCGGGCGATACCCTAACGTATCCCTGCATCTCCTGATGTAAAGCACTACAGAAGTCGGTGCAATAGATAGGGTACATACCTACACGGTCTGGAACCCATTTCAAGGTTTGAGTTTCACCTGGCATTATCAGTAATTCGGCAGCGTTAGCACCTTTTACCGCAAAGCCATGGGGTACGTCCCAGTCTTGCTCAAGGTTTGTAACGTGGAAGTAAACTTCATCGCCTAACTTCACACCTTCAATGTTGTCAGGTGCAAAATGCGAGCGAATTGCTGTAATGTAAACGTGTACTTCTTTTCCTTCACGAACCACCTTTGCATTTGCCTCAGAGGTAGTGGCATATTTATGCTTGTTCTCACCGATTTTGTATAGCTTCAACTGGCCGTTGTTGCGAACCAAATCAGCTGGAATGGCTTGTGCATAGTGCGGTTCACCAATGGTTGGGAAGTCAAGAATTAACTGCATTTTATCGCCACTGATATCATACAGTTGCGCACTTTGTGTAAGTTCAGGACCAGTTGGCAAATACCTGTCTTTGGTGATTTTGTTGTAAGCAATAAGGTATTTTGAGTAAGGTTTACGGGTATCTCCACCTGGAACACACAAGTGCCCTACTGAGTAGAAAGTAGGTACGCGGTCAAGAACTTTCAGGTCTTTGATATTCCATTTAACAACTTCTGATGATACAAAGAATGAAGTATAAGCATTTCCTTTATCGTCAAATTCTGTATGCAAAGGCCCAAGACCTGGCTTCTTTACTTCACCGTACAATGCTGATTCATACTTAATCACAGGAATACCGTCATAAGTGCCTTCAAATTCTTTCTTTGCAATAGCATTCAGCATTTTGTCGAAGCTAAATACAGGAAGAAGTGCAGCCAATTTACCACTACCAACGATGTATTCTCCTGAAGGATCTACGTCGCAACCATGAGGTGATTTCGGACAAGGAATCATATAGCAGATGTCAGCCAGCTCTTTAGCATTCAGTACTGTAACTTCTGTTTTAATAGTTGAAGTTGCACTGTGAGTTTCATCATTGTAAACGTTATGAGCATATTTTACAGGTACTTTTTTACCCTTACCTGCTTTCAGATACTCCTCGGCTTTTTTCCAGTTCACTGCCATGATGAAGTCTTTGTCGTTTTTCGACGCATTCACTTCTAACAGGGTATTTGCTTGCTCTGTATTGTAGCATGAGAAGAAGAACCATCCATGTGATTTTTGTTTACCAGCACGGCTTAAGTCGAAATTAACACCCGGACATTCAATCTGGAAAGCAATGTCCATGTTACCGCTTTCTTTATTAACGCTGATGAAGCTCAAATAACCTTTAAAGTTCTCTTTATAGGTTGCAATGGGTACGTCACCGTTTGAGTTATCATCAGGTACACTAAAACGAGTACCTGCAACTACATACTCAGTGTTCTCAGTAATGTAAGGGGAGGAGTGGTTACCTGCACTGTTTGGAATTTCAAGAATCTCTGCTGCACGGAATGTTTTCAGGTCAATACGTGCAACACGTGGGGTGTTATTTGCATTACCAAACGCCCATTTCCCATCATATTCACCATTTGATTTCGACATTTGTACGTGGTGCAAATCATCCCAGGGTACGAAACCATGAGAGGTGTTAAGCATTGGTTTGGTTTCTTCTGAATAACCCCAGCCCTTTTCAGGATCAACCGAAAATACAGGAATTACTCTGAATAAACGACCGCTCGGTAAGCCATAAACGCTCATCTGACCGCTGAAACCTCCACTGACAAAGTTATAAAATTCGTCATACTTGCCTGGAGCTACATAGGCCTTAGAAGCAGCATCGCCACCTACTGCACTGCCCATGTCTTTGGGCTTGCACGAAATAATCAGCGCACTAAGTGCCGCCGGAATAATAATTGAATGTTTGTATTTCATGATTTTGGGTTTACAATATTATTTTACACCATCGTTTTGACGCATAAACTCAAGGATATTTCTTGCGTCATCATCAGAAAGACCCTGGTTCGGCATTCTAACCAGACAGATTTCAAGTTGTGCCTGCACTTCCGGGTCTTTGTCAATCATCGGATCAGGATTGGTGATGAAATTCATAATCCATTGTGGAGTTCTTCTTTGTGTTACACCTTTCCAGCCCGGCCCTACCAAACGTTCATCACTTAGCTTATGGCAAGAAATACACTTTACATTCGACACTTCTTCGCCTTTTTTCGCCAAAGCTGCATCAAGGTTGCTCGCCAATTCTATTTTGTCAAATTTCCCCTCTCCGCGATGTGGGTCATAAGAACTTGGGTCGGCACTTGCTTGCGTTGCTGCCGAATCTGTGCTTCCTTCTTGCTTTGCAGGTTGGTTTCCGCCGCAGGCAGCCAGGAAGAGGAGGCCGCTGGTCAAACCGAAAATGAGCTTTTTCATAAGCGTTCTGTTAAAGTTTGTTAAAATTTTACGCAAATGTGAATCGGTTTTGCCGGATGATTTATGACTTTGGTCATGTTTTGATGCTATTTATATTATTTGCCCGATTTTATTAAAGATTTATTCGGTTTCTGGTTAAAAGTCAGGAAATAATATGAGCAGAATCATGATTGTGTTTCTAATTTTTTATTTACTCATTAGAATGTTTAGCGCCTGATTAATTGCCATCTTTGCAGCCTAGTGAATTTGATTTTTCCTTTACGATGAAAACAATAATTGAACCCTTTAGAATCAAAACAGTTGAGCCCATTTATTTCACCACCAGAGCAGAAAGGGAAGAGGTAATTAAAAATGCGTTTTATAACCCATTTTTTATTCGTTCAAAAGATATTTTAATTGACTTGTTGACTGATAGTGGCACCAGTGCCATGAGCAGTGAGCAGTGGGCAGGTATGATGCGCGGTGATGAAACCTATGCAGGAAGCACCAGCTTCTTTCACTTTGAAGAAACTGTAAAAAGAATCACCAGCATGCCACACATTATCCCAACCCATCAGGGACGGGCATCAGAGAAGATCTTCTTTAGTATCATTGGCGGGCCTGGCAAGTATATTGTGAGTAATACCTTATTTGATACCACCAGAGCCAATATTGAGATTTGTGAAACTGAAGGTGTTGACCTGCTTTGTGATGAAGGGAAAATTCCAGCTGTACCCTCTGATTTTAAAGGTAATATTAACCTGAATGCTCTAAAAGAATTTATACAACAGAAAGGAGCATCTAACATCCCTGTATGCGTACTTACCGTTACCAATAATTCAGGTGGCGGACAGCCGGTAAGTATGCAGAATATCAGGGAAACAAGTAAAATTTGCAGAGCAAATGGCATCCTTCTGGTTATTGATGCTTGTCGCTTTGCAGAAAATGCCTATTTCATTAAACTAAGAGAACCTGGTTACGCAAACAAAAGCGTTGAAGAAATTGCACGTGAAATGTTCTCTTATGCTGATGCAAGTACCATGAGCGCCAAGAAAGATGCATTTGCCAATATTGGCGGCTTTTTAGCCCTGCATGATGAGGCCCTGGCGGTTAAATGCCGTAACTTATTAGTGGTTACTGAAGGTTTTCCAACCTACGGCGGGCTCGCCGGACGCGATTTAGAAGCCATTGCCATTGGCTTAAATGAAGTAATGGAAGAGCCATACCTGCAGTACCGGATACGCAGCACAGCGTATTTAAGTGCAAAACTTTCTGAGGCCGGAATTCCTGTAATGCAACCTCCCGGCGGACATGCAGTTTACATTGATGCAAAAGCTTTTCTGCCACATATTCCGGTTGACCAGTACCCGGGTCAGTCATTGGTATGTGCACTGTATCTTGAAGGTGGTATACGCTCATGCGAAATTGGCTCGCTCATGTTCGGAAAGTATGATGATAATGGTAAGCTAATTCCGGCACAAATGGAGCTTGTACGCTTGGCGATACCCAGAAGAGTCTATACCCAAAGTCATATTGATTATGTAGCGGAGGTAATTCTTGAATTATTTGAAAAACGTGAAAGTATTCAAGGTATGAGAATCAAGGAAGAAGCGCCTATTCTAAGGCATTTTACTGCAAAACTGCTGCCTTATTATGGTGAAAATCTTCTTGTCAATTATGAAAATATGGCGGAGGGAAACCGGTAAAACACATGCTTTACCTTTAGATTGCTTTGTACAAAATAATTGCTGGCGAACATCCAATGTTTTTGTATAAATATTTTGTATAATTGAACAAGTAAAATAATTAATAATTTAGCACTCATCTTCAAAATTAAGCCTTATGTTTTCCAGATCTACAGAGTATGCCCTTAGGGCGGTAATGTATGTGGCAAAGCAAACAGATGCCGGGAAATATCCGGGTGTGGAAGAAATTGCAAAGGCCACAGGCTCACCTAAATCGTTCACGGCGAAGGTGCTGCAAACCCTTTCAAGAGATGGTTCAATCATCTCCTCTTTTAAAGGACCTGGAGGTGGTTTTTTCCTGGTAAAAAATGCCGGAAAAAAGAACCTAAAGTCAATTCTCAAAGTAATGGGTGAAGAGAAGATTTTTACCAAATGCCTGTTGGGGGTGAAAAATTGCACAGACGAAAACCCATGCCCGCTTCATCAACAATACGCACCTTCACGTAATGCGATGAACCTTCTGTTTGAGAAAAGCACTATCTCAAATATGGTAGATAAGCTCGAAGGAGGAAAAGTAAGATTGCGTTAATTTGATAAGAAGGACATTGGGGTGTTTTTTTGCAATTTCCACATACCCCAATTTCAATTCACCAAAAACTTCCCGGTTTGAATGCGCGTTCCTGAAACGTAGCTAACAAGATACAAGCCTGGAGAAAAGCTGCTTAGATCAAGCTGAACCTGGTCGGCAGTAATTAGAAGGGTTTTAACTATTCGGCCACTGAGTTCACGAATAATAATTTGCCTTTGCATCACAGGGCCTTTAAAAAATATTTTGGCTTCGTTTTTTGCAGGTATTGGGAAAATTGTCATCCCATCAAGGGGGGCAACATCTCCTGTAAGCAACAGTGAGTCAACACAAAAATTCACTTGCTGTTCATTGCCAAACGGGCCGCCGGTGGCAATTATCTGGTCAAAAGGGTCGCTCAGGTAATAGGCCCCATTACCATGATTACAGCAAATGCCGTTCCCGCCCTGATCTTGCATAACTATGGTGTAACATCCCGGCGGCAAACAGAAGTAAAAGTTAAATTCTGCTTCATCACCTAAACTTGCAACAGGTAATTCGCGGAGCACTTGTTGATTGTTGTTCAGCAAACGGAAGGATGTTTCATTAGAACGCTCATCAGTGAAAATTGAAAATTTATAAGTATATCCTTGCGTTACACGAATACGCTTCACCAATGTGTCATTTTCAGCCCGGCTGTCAGGCCCCGGTTGTGTGCTACTGAGCCAAACCTTTAGCGTGAAATCACCTGAACCCTGCGGCGCTGCAATCGAAATATTTCTCGTACCTAAAGGTGCTAAAGGTGCAGAAATACTAAGTGTTTGTATGGCTCCTTGGTTATATTGGTATTGTATTTCAGCATTTTGAACGCTATTCAAACCCATATTTTTTATTTCAACAAGCGGGCTTACCTCATGCTCCCCACAAATTTCATCCGGAAGACTTGTTACCTGAACAAGCCGTAAATCAATATTTTGTCTGCTAAAACTATAAGACATCCCACTTAAAGTATCTGAAGCCTGCAGTTGAGGGTCTAACCAGTCGTGAAGACGTTCTGAAGCATTATTGCCCAGCCACGATAAAGAGAACTTCCCGTAATAATCATCTTCCGGAAAACTGCAATCAGCATAGCCACCATATAACTGACCAATAATAAGCTTCTCCGGGTTAAAGAGGGGAGAACCTGAGGAACCCGATTCAGTTGTACCGGATTCATAGTGAAGTATTTCCCAACACATTGCACCCAGATATGGCGCTGTACCTGCCGGATGATTGTCTGATGAGATTTTCTTGATATCACCTTCAGGGTGGTGAATTACAGTGGTATGTGTGGGAACAGTACCAGATTTATCCCAGCCAGACAAAAAGGTATTAAAATTCTCCGGAGGGCGATTCAGCTCGGCAAGACAGAAATCAGTTCCCGGGCTGGTAGCCCGCACCTTACAGCCCTGTATAACCTGATCAAGCGGACCATCCTGATTAGAGCAACCCGGGCTTTGGTAATTAAACATAAACAAATCAGTACTTGCAGGGTTGCAGTGTGCCGCCGTTAAAATGTACGGAGTGCCATCACGGGAGCTGTTATTTATCAATGTACCGGTGCAAAATCTTGAATTTGTTGAAGTTAACATTAAAACAACTGCCGAAGCCTGTGCAGCCCAATCAGCTCCCTGCGGACAATTGACATTAACATTACAAGCACCGCTTTCCTGGTAGTCACGCAATACTTTCCAGAAGTCTTTGGTGCCATGCACTATCCAATCAATATGAATTGCTGCTGTGTCATCAAGTGTTCCATTGTATTCAAGCACTATCTCTTCGCCTGAAATAGGAATGCTTGCACCTTGTCCGTTTTCAATAAATTCAATTCTATGGAGTTGCGAACCATCCGGAGCATAAGCATAGAGTGCAGAATTTTCAGCGGATGACAATCCGGAAAAAATTAGATTCAGGTGTGTTGCGCCCCTGGAGCGAATACGAAGTAGGCTTGCAACAGAACCATCCGGGTTCTTAAAGCGCAAGCCAAGTTTTTTGAGATTGAGGTCTTGCCCAACCGGAATGCCTACCTGATAAACTTTGAGCTCAGGTGCAGGCGTTTCATTACTTGCTTGCACCAGGTGTGCGGGTAATTCAAATACCGGAATCCGGGAGAGGGGAAGCCGGTTGTAATACAAGGGAAAGCCTGTTTGAGAAAAGCCAACCTGCAGGCTAAAAACATAGAAAAGTAAAAAGTAGAACTTGTTTCTCACGCTGATGCAATGATAATCAATGCCAGCATAGATGCCATACCTTCTTGTACTGTAATTTGAGCATCCTGTTTATTTTTGCCGGATGATATATGTAATATCGGCTACAACGCGTCATGGAAGTTTTTCTTTAAAGGTTGCCGAGAAGTATGTGCAAATATTAACAGAATCAGGTCAGCAGGCCGAATTATGCAGCCTTGATAGCATGCCATTGGCAGAATACAATGACCAGGTTTACCGGAAAGGCGAAAATACACTTCGCAATTACGCACACAGGATATTTCTGGCAGCCGAACGCTTTGTGATTGTAGCGCCAGAGTATAATGGGAGCTTCCCGGGAGTAATGAAAGTTTTACTTGATGTATGCGAACCGGATATTTTCCTTGGAAAGAAATTTGCGTTGGTTGGAGTGTCATCCGGCAGGGCAGGAAATCTGCGAGGCCTTGACCATTTAACGGATATTCTGCATTTTCTACGGGCAGAAGTTTACTCTCTTAAACAGCCTGTCTCCAGAATCAGACAATTAACCAATCAGGAAAAAGAACTGGTTGACGATGAAACCATCCGTGTGTTATCAGCACAATGTGCCGGGTTTTTGAAATTTTAAAATTTCAAAAAAATATTTGTGTGGGTACTTTTGTCAGCACTTACAAGGTGGAAACCGGGAAATACATCAGTCACAGATGCGTCCTTTTACCTTTCCTTGTTCAAATATTTTTTCCTCTTCAATTAACTCCTGCTCCGTTTGTGGACTTATTTTTCGGTGCAGAAAACGTGAAAGGTCAGGCTGGCCGGCATTCACCCAGGCAGTAAACCACAGGCTACCGGCACCTATGATGGCTGCCCGCATGCGGCGTTCAACCATACCATCGAGCATTTTATTGTATTCAGTTGAATAGTCTTCGCTATATACACGCATTACCGAAGCACCCCGGTTTTCATAACTGTATTTTCTATCGGATGAAAAGCGTTGGTTAAGCTCGGCTTCAAAAAGCAATACCGAATCTTTGGCTGCAAAACTTTCACCAACCACTTTCCATGCGTAGGAGAGCGGGTCGGCGATATAACGTGCTTTGCCAACAAAGAAATCATAATTTTCGCTAAACAGTTCAGGAAGCCTTGACTCCCAGAAAGCATGAATGCCACGCTGATTGGTCAACTGCCCGTTGTAATTCTTGGTGGTGTGTAAAGGCACATGGGCATCAGCAACATAATGACCAAGGTCAGATGAAAGGCGAAGTATCCGGTCAAAATCTTCATCACGAAAGGCTTTTGTTAATCGGCGTACCATTACATCAATATGCCAGGGCACGATTCCGTGCGCCTTTAAAGTGTCTTCTGAGTATTTTTTAACGGCATCATCCCATTTCTTAGGAATTGAATCTAAAGGGGAAACCCCATACCTGTCAAGGTCAATAAAATGGCGCTCGGCTTCACCGTTAACGGCATATCTTCGTTTGTCAGGGTCAACTGCGTGTTCTGTAATGAATTCAATGTTTTCCTTATAGAAACCAATCAAATCTTCCGGCAATGTAAATACAGCAATCCGGTTAATCTGCTTGTGTGCAAAAAAGCCCCATGAATGCAGCAAAGGCAGTCCGGCAGCAAACAGACCCAGTACAATAAGAAATGAAATGAACAGCTTATGACGCATTCTCAAAAATAAGAAAAAAGCCTAAGCGACAGACAGGGTTGCTGCAAATCAATTGTTACGACCCCAGCTTATCCCATGCACTTCCGGTTGCATGTCAATAAGGCCTTCTCCTTTAAATACCGGTATCACAGCGGTGTAGTCAAGCTGCAAACAAAAACGGATGTCGTCTTCAAGGTGTAAGTTTTGCAGGCGTTTCCGGTGAGATGAATTTTCAAGGAAGCCGAACAGGTCATTACCGCCCAACTGGTACAGGTGTGCAGCCGAGATACTTGCATCACAATGGGTGTAAAATGCACCGCTTTCAATAAGGTTCTTTGAAAGTGCACCTGCAAAAAGGGTGTCTTCCATATTGTATCGGTTTTTCCAGCCGGCACAAAGAATCACTACTTTTTTATTCTGATGAATTAGCCAGTTGCTCAATGCAGAAAGATTCAGAAATGAGCCAATTACAATGGTAGCCGCCTTCTTTGCTGCTTCAATTGCCTGTGTGCCATTGGTGGTACTGATGGCAATGGTCTTCCCCTGAATTTCGGGAGTGATAAAACTCAAAGGCGAATTTCCAAAATCAAAGCCATCCTGCTTGATAGCATCCCGCTCGCAGGCAACTAAAAAGCCACGTGATTTATATGCCTTAGCTTCTTCAATTCCGGCAACAGGTACCATCATTTTCACTCCATGATGAATAGCCGTGCAAATTGCCGAAGTAGCTCTTAGTACATCTACAATAACGACAATTGCTTCCGGATCATGGTATAGATCGTATAGGGCTGGACTGTAGCAGGTTTGAACCTCAGGTTTGTTCATACTTGTTTATCCGGCTTTATAAAATGGCAATTTAACCACCTGTGCTTTTAGAAGCTTTTCACGTACTTCAATGAAAATTTCGGTTCCAACGGCAGCCAATGTAGCTGGAACATAAGCCAGGCCGATTGCTTTTTTTAAGCTGGGCGACATAGTACCGCTTGTTACACGACCAATGACATTATGTGCGGCATCACATACCTGATAGCCTTGCCTTGGCACGCCCTTGTCAAGCAGTTCGAAACCTACCAGGCGTTTTGCAATACCTGCCTTTTTTTGGTCCTCTAATATTTGCTTGCTTATGAAATCCTTGTTGAATTTAGTAATCCATCCCAGACCGGCTTCTAATGGAGATGTTGTGTCATCAATATCATTGCCATACAGGCAAAAGCCCATCTCCAGTCGAAGCGTGTCTCTGCTTGCCAGTCCTACCGGTTCAATGCCAAAAGAAGCTCCGGCATCAAAAATGGCATTCCAAACCTTTTCAGCATGCTCAGCTTTAAAGTAAACCTCAAAGCCACCTGCTCCGGTGTAACCTGTGGCTGATATTAACACGTTGTCAATTCCGGCAAATTGCCCAACTGCAAAGGTATAATATGCCATTTCCGACAGGTTTAAATCCGTTAGTTTTTGAAGAATTTCGGATGCCTTTGGCCCCTGTACGGCAAGTAAAGCAGTTTGGTCTGAAATGTTTTCGGCGTCCACTCCCCAGCGATCATGCTTTTTTATCCAATCCCAGTCTTTCTCAATATTAGAAGCATTTACAACCAACATGTATTGGTCTTCACGGATGCGGTAAACCAAAAGATCATCAACAATACCGCCCTGTTGGTTGGGCATGCAAGAGTATTGCACCTTACCGTCAGTAAGAACAGAGGCATCGTTGCTTGTCACCAACTGGATAAGATCAAGTGCATGGGGGCCACGTAAAATAAACTCGCCCATGTGTGAAACATCAAACACACCCGCTTTCGAACGTACACACTCATGTTCCTGGATTACGCCGGCATAGGTGATGGGCATGTCGTATCCTGCAAAGGGCAACATACGGGCACCAAGGTTGATGTGAATCTGATGAAATGGGGTTTGTTTAACAACTGTAGCTTCCATGAAGTTGATGATTTTTAGAGGTGCAAAGGAAAGAAATTTAGACCAATTGCCTAAGCGGTGTGGTCATTAGGATTGCTGCCTTTCAAAATACCCATCATTTGCTGGAAATTTCTTTGCATACTTTCAGCTGAACCATCGAGAAATATTACGTTACCCGTGCCATTCTCTGCGAAATGTTTGATGGCCTCTGTCCACATTGTAAATAAAATAACCGAAGTATCCATATCTGCCTGTTGCATTTCACGGGCAGCCTGCGACATACCCTTGGCAACCTCTTCACGAAACAATGCAACCCCTTGCCCGCGTAACTGCGCCGCCTGACGTTCGGCTTCAGCCGCAATTTTAATAGCATTGCCTTCCGCCTCGGCTGCTTTGGTCTTGGTAATCAGTAAAGCCTGGCCTTCATTCTCAGCAGCCGCTTTCAGGTTGTTTGATGCCACAACCTGCGACATTGATTTCATAATTGCTTCGTCAAAGGTGATATCATTAATCTGTAAGTCAATCAAGTGATAACCCCAACCGTCAAGGGTATGGTCAATTTGGTCTTTTACATCTTCAACGATTTCCCGGCGAAGCCCCAAAACCTCACTTTGCTTTTTTGAGGCAACATACGCCCTGATAGAACCTTCGATGGTGCGGACCAATGCCTGCATAAGGTTTTTGTCGTCAATAAATTTAAAAGCTACATTCTTAATCGTTTCTTCGCCCTGACTATGCACAGAAAACAGCAGCATTGATTTAAAGTAAACATTTGCTTGGTCAATAGTAACTGCCTGAAATTCAAGCTCTACCGAACGGTTCTGAATTGAAATTCTTTTGAATACACGTTCAATCAGCGGAATTTTTACATTCAATCCAGGATTCAGCATACGGTTGTATTTTCCGAATATGGTTGTTACGGCAACTGTTCCTTGTTGAACGGTCGTAAATGAGATGAGCACCAGAAATAGTGCAACTAAAAGAATAATGTACAATGTAGGCATTAGCTATTTTTATTTTTCTCAAAAATCGGAAATTTCTTGTTGCATGGAGTTATTTCTTCGTGCATTGAGCAAAATATTTCATCAAATGTTGAGATACATAAGGTGCTAAAGTATCGGGAACTGTCAACACCGACGCATTATAGATAGGTCTTGCCTCCATAATCAGCAGATTTTATTTGCTACTTTTGAAGCGCCAAATTTCAAGCAATGAGTAAAAGTATGAATTGTCCGGAATGTGAATCTGAATTTACCTATCCCGATAATGGCAAGATGGTTTGTTCGCAGTGTTTTTTTGAATGGCAAGCGGATATTGGTGCTCTTGCCGACGGTACTGGTGAAAAGGTGCTTGACGCCTTTGGCAACGAACTGGTTTCAGGCAACACAGTTGTAGTAATAAAAGACCTTCCTGTTAAAGGGGCACCCAAACCTGTGAAGGCTGGTACTAAGGTGAAGAATATCCGTATTAACAGCAGTTCAGACCATAATATTGATTGTAAGATAGATGGTTTTGGTGCAATGGCCTTAAAGTCTGAATTTGTAAAGAAGGCATAGCTGTACTAAACAGATAAACAAAAACAAAGCTTTCACCCTGCAAGAGCCGGGTACTACCTGCTTTCAGAGGTTTTCAACTGCCTTGTTCAAACTTACATGTTTAAACCGGTTTAGCAGTTTTGAACCAATAATTAGCCTTTGTAACTTGAACACGGGGCAGCGGGTGCTGTCCCCGGGCAGAAACATCACCCCGAAAATTCGTAAGTGTTTGATAATTAATATGTTAACACCAAACAAGCCTGCTGAAAATTTCACCCTTACGGCTTCACCACACTAAAGGCACGGTAACAATTGCCTTCGGGCAATTGCAGTTCAAGAAAATACATTCCTTCTGAAATAGCAGTCAGGTTGAGCGGACTTGAATCCAACCAAAGCATTCCGGAGGCTACACAGGCGCCCAGGCTATTGTATATGCGATAGTGACATTGTTGGCTCGCCTTATCCGTTTTAATCCATAGTTCATGGCTGGCGGGTACTGGGTATAGGCTGACGTTATTCCGGATAGTTTCAAGCGATACTGTACTTCCAACTATAACCTGCAGCATGACGGTATCAGCGCACCATTGGTTGTAGGCAATAAATTTCACCTGATACGTGCCGGTGTCAGTGTATGTATGGAATGGGTCTTTGACATTTGCAGAGTCGCCATCACCAAACTGCCATAAATAGCTTTCAGCATGCGTTGCGTTGCCCTGAAACTGAATCTCGGGTTGTGCAAGGGTAGTAGCCGGTGGATTGGCTTCTGCATTGGCTTCAACGGGCATAAGTTCTGAAATAGAAATTGTTGTTTCCCAGCTTGTTTGATCAGCGAAAATGTAACGGATGAAGTAATTGCCAGCCGGTAAACCCTGATAGACAAAGCTTGACAAAGCACCTGAATCACGTTTAAGCGTTACCCTGTCATTGTTTAAAAGGTAAATTTCAATACCGGCCTGCTCCTTAAAGTTCAGAAGAACAGCGCCACTTGGCAAGGCACATGTTGGGTCAATAACGGTTTGGTAAACATCAAGTGAAGAATAATGATACATGCCTTGTGCCTGTCGGCTCTGCTCTATGAGTGCCTCATAAGACTCTCCGGCAAGCATGGCGTATGATATAGTGATTGAATCGCCAGGGGCAATTGATACAGAGCCTGTTCCAATAAGGCTTGCAATATCACCCACCGTGCTTTGTATTCTAACCGAGTCGCCCGACAGGGTATTAAATTTTTCCTCATCACTATAACCATCAAAAAGGTTGATACTGCCCGAAGCGCCATCACTATTAAAAGCATAGCCATGTGTTGCCAGATTACTAAGATGCCGCACACCTGCATATATGGTTCCCACACCTGTGTCGTGCGCAAAGGCAAGTTTCTCAGCAGGTAGGAACCAGGCCTGGTTTTCGTCAGATTGCCGAATATCCCAGTCGGTGAAAATACCTGAATGAAGGTTGTTTAGCGTGTCGTTGCCTTGGTTTATCAAGGTATAGTGAAGAAACACAACCTTGTCAATTGCCGGATTTGAAAAAGCTTCAGCGAAATGTTTAACCTCAATTCGTTGCGAGGCAGCTGAATCAGTATTGTAGGCAGATGAAATTGATTTTGCACCCGGCCAGGAAGTACTACGTACACCTTGCAAGCGCACAAAGTCTGCATCGTAACCGGGCAGGGTGGAGCCATAAGCATTGTCTGCTGTTTTTGTTTCAGCGCTTCCCAACATAAGCCCTGAGTAATACATCAGCTGTTCGCCCTTGTAAACAAAACCTTGTCCGTTTTGCGCAAAATCGGCTGCATATCCGGTGTTCCCCCTTGAACTGATGGTAGTGTGAATCTGGTTGACATCCAGGTTCATATAATCTTTGTTGACCAGAAATTCAATGTACTCAAACGCCCGGTAATTACTGTCTGAATATGTTAATTTTAGAAGAATATCCAGGTTATAGGGAGCATTAGCTTTGATGCGAAACCGAAAGGGGAGAGGGGTATTTGAAAGTGAATCCCCGCTTGCTATTACGCCTGCTAAAAAAGTGCTGTCGAGCATTTCAATATATGGTGAAGCACATTGCATGCTCACCTTCAGGTTGCGGCTGGCCGACAGGTAGTTTTTAAAGATGCCGTGCATGCTTATTTCATCTCCGGCTGAAGCAAATTGATTTCCGTCATCATCACTAAAGCCACGCTGATAAAAATGTATTGAAGGACGTTCCGGGTCTGTAAGGGCACGGTACACATTAAGCCTACCGGCGCCCATCAGATGATGCCATGCTGCATTTTCAGGTAAAGTATAGATACTTGTATCAGCGGTGACTTTCAAACGTTCAGCAAGTTGTAAAGCATTGTATGCCGGAAACTTACTTTTTACCAGAGCCGCTGCAGCCGAAACTAATGGAGCGCTGAACGAAGTGCCCGAACTACTGTTATACCCATTAAAAGGCCATGTGCTGCGTACATTTTCGCCCGGTGCTGCGATATCAATCCTGGCTCCGAAAGTAGAGTTTGGCCACTTTAAATCTGCCGGTCCTGTAGCACCAACACTTAATACACCAGGGTATGATGCAGGAAAGTATTTTACATCCGTTCCGGTATTTCCGGCAGCGGCTACAATAAG
>JAIBAI010000017.1 GCA_019695235.1 Bacteroidia bacterium
ATGCTTACCCATTCCTTAATGTTGAGAATGGATATTTAACTTACGAAACCAGTGGTGCCTCCTTCGGTGGCAGCGTTGGAAAATTCCACCTTGCATGTACGCAAACCCACCATACCATGATGGGGCGCGACAGAATTGTTAAAGAAACAACCCTTGCTGAATACCGCAAAGACAGTACCGCCGGCAATGAACCCATTCTGCTGGCTACCAATCTGAAAACAGTTGGAAAAGACGGCTTGGCTAAACCTGGTGAACTCAACCTTTGGCAAGAGTTTGAGAACAAAAACCACTTCTGGAACATGTCTATTGACCTCAATGCATGTAATGGTTGTGGCGCCTGTGTCATCGCCTGTACAGCCGAGAACAACGTACCGGTAGTAGGCAAAGATGAAGTACGCAGAAGCCGTGAAATGCACTGGATGCGCATTGACCGCTACTACTCAAGCGACATGACTCCTGCAAGAGCTGAAAAAGAAGGAATTGGTGCAATTGACAAATATCTCCAGATGGAGGTTCCGGCTACCGGAAGCAACTTAGAAGTTGTTTTCCAGCCTGTGATGTGCCAGCATTGTAACCACGCACCTTGCGAAACTGTTTGCCCGGTACTGGCTACTACACATAGCCTTGAAGGCTTAAACCAAATGACCTATAACCGTTGCGTTGGTACTCGTTACTGCGCCAACAACTGTCCGTATAAAGTGCGTCGTTTCAACTGGTTCAGATACAATGAGAACCCTGCATTCGACTTCAACATGACAGATGATTTAGGCAAAATGGTTCTGAATCCTGATGTTACCGTTCGCTCACGTGGTGTTATGGAAAAATGCTCAATGTGCGTTCAACGCATTCAGGAAGGTAAGTTAAAAGCCAAAAAAGATGGTACCAGAGTAAAAGATGGTGCTGTTAAAACTGCCTGTCAACAATCATGCGCCACCGGAGCAATCACATTCGGCGACTTTAATGATGCTGAATCAGAAATAAGAAAAGCATACAACAATGAAAGGCGTTACCAACTTTTAGAAGAAGTGGGTACCAAACCTTCCGTATATTATCTAACAAAAGTCAGAAACAAACCTGCTGAAGCCTGAAACCCGCCTAATTAGCATGGAACAACACGTAAGCATTAGAGAACCGTTGATTCTGGGTGATAAAACCTATCACCAGCTCACCGAAGATATTTCAAGACCTGTTGAAGGAAAAGCCAACGGCTTATATAAAATCCTTCTGACCATTTCATCATTACTTGCCCTGTGGGGAGTAATGTGTTTTGCCTACACAATAGGTACAGGAATTGGTGTTTGGGGTCTTAACAAAACCGTAGGCTGGGCCTGGGATATCACCAATTTCGTATGGTGGGTAGGTATTGGTCACGCCGGGACGCTTATCTCTGCCATCCTTTTGCTGTTCCGTCAGCGCTGGAGGATGTCAATTAACCGCTCAGCCGAAGCAATGACCATCTTTGCGGTTATCTGCGCAGCCCTCTTCCCTGTAATGCACATGGGCCGTGTATGGGTTGCCTACTGGGTTTTCCCTTTACCAAACCAATTTGGCTCACTTTGGGTAAACTTTAACTCACCACTGCTTTGGGACGTATTCGCAATTTCTACCTACTTTACGGTTTCACTGGTTTTCTGGTACACCGGTCTTATTCCTGACTTTGCTACCATCCGCGACCGTCAGGTAAAACCGATGATGAAGAAAATTTATACCATCCTTAGTTTCGGATGGAGTGGTTCTGCAAAACAATGGTCACGCTTCGAAGAGGTTTCGTTAGTACTTGCCGGCTTATCAGCCCCTCTGGTACTTTCGGTACATACCATTGTATCTATGGACTTCGCCACCTCTGTCATTCCGGGTTGGCATACTACCATCTTCCCACCTTACTTCGTTTCAGGTGCAATTTTCTCAGGTTTCGCAATGGTATTGACACTCTTGCTCATTATGCGCAAAGTATTGCACCTTGAAGATTATATCACCATCACCCACGTTGAACTGATGAATAAAATCATCATTCTTACCGGTTCAATTGTAGGTGTGGCTTACCTTACCGAGTTATTCATTTCATGGTACTCAGGTGTACCTTACGAGCAATACGCCTTCCTGAACCGGGCTACCGGTCCTTACTGGTGGGCATACTGGTCAATGATGACTTGTAACGTAATCACCCCACAGCTCTTTTGGTTTAAGAAGATTCGGAAAAACTTTACAGCCACCTTTATTATCTCAATTTTCGTAAATATCGGTATGTGGTTCGAGCGTTTCGTAATTATCGTAACCTCACTTCACCGCGATTACCTTCCATCAAGCTGGACTATGTTCCACCCATCTTTTGTTGACATAGGCATCTTTCTCGGAACAATAGGTATCTTCTTCACATTGTTTTTGATATTCGCCCGCACCTTCCCGGTTATTGCGGTGAGTGAGTTAAAATCAATCCTTAAATCAACCGGCGAAAATCAAACTTCTTCTGTTTCAAAACACGATGAGCACTAAGAAAGTAATTTACGGAATATTCGACGATGACCATGCGCTCATTGAAAGCGCAAAAGCCTTGAAAACTAAAGGGATTCGCGTGGCTGATGTATTCTCCCCATTCCCTATTCACGGTCTTGACCCGGTAATAGGTATCAAACCTACCCGTTTGTCGAACTTTGCATTCTGGTATGGCGTTTTTGGTACACTCTCTGCCGTTTGGATGACCTGGTACATGATGATTTCTGACTGGCCAATGAATATCGGTGGTAAACCCAGCTTTACATGGTTAGAAAACCTTCCGGCATTTATTCCGGCAACATTTGAATTAACAGTATTCTGCGCTGCACACGGAATGGTGATCAGTTACCTCCTTGTAAATAAGATTTATCCTGGTCGCAAGCCTCACAATCCAGACCCAAGGTCAACTGATGATAAATTTGTAATGCAGATTAATACGTTTGACAACAAGCGCGTTGAAGAACGTGAAATCATGGATATTCTAAAGAATACCGGAAGTGTTGAAATTAATGAAAAAGTTCTCAGTTAAGATTTGACCATGCACATCATGAAATCATCCATTTTCTTTATCTCTGCTGCAATAGCAGGCATGGGAATTTTTCTCGGTTCATGTACTAAAAATGAATTGAGCCCGGGTTTAGAATATATGCCGGATATGTACAGGTCGCCTGCCATGAAAGCATATTCAGAAAGCCCGATTGACCCTGTAAATGGCTCATCAAGAAAACCCGTTGCAGGAACTATCCCACGCTTTAATGATGAAACCCTTCCGTTTTACGAACCATTCGCCTACCCTAATACAAATGAAGGCTATGAAGCCGCAGGTGCTGGTCTTGTAAACCCCTTGCCCAACTCAGCCGAGATACTTAAGCTGGGAGAAACAAAATTCAAAGTTTACTGTGCAGTTTGTCATGGCGATAAAGGTGATGGTCAGGGTATCCTGGTTCAGCGCGATAAATTCAATGGCGTTCCATCCTATTACAGCGAAAACCTGAAAAACCTTCCCGAAGGCAAGATGTACCATGCTGTTTATTACGGAAGAAATATGATGGGCTCGCATGCATCCCAGCTCAACGAAAAAGAACGTTGGGCAGTAATACACTGGGTGCAAAAATTAAGAGCTGACGGACTTGGCACCACTGTTGCAAGTACTCAAACAGCATCAACTGACTCTTTAACTAAGAAATAAAATATCCCTAAACCAAAAAAGGCTTACCATGCAGTATACATTTTCCAACAAATCCCGGAACATCTGTTTTGCACTGATAGGGATTGGGCTACTTAGCCTGGTTGGTGGTTTTTTAACCGACTCTCACCGCGCCTGGCCAAATCTTTTGCTCAATGCGTTCTACTTTACTTCTATAGCATTAGGGGTACTCTTCTTTCTTGCTGTGAACTATGCTGCAGAAGCAGGTTGGTTCGCCGCTATTAAAAAGCCTATGGAAGCTATTGCGGCATTCCTGCCTTTAGGCTCCCTCATCCTGGGCGGTGTGCTGATTCTTTCGGCATTTCACCTAAACCATATTTACCACTGGGCCGACCCCGAAGTGGTACACCATGATGAAATTATCGCAGGTAAGGCTGCCTATCTGAACAAATGGTTCTTCACCATCAGAACAATAGTCTATCTTGGTGGATGGTTCCTCTTCTATCGCGCATTTCAAAAATACTCACAGATAGAACAGCAGTCATATAACACTAAAAATTGGAGAAAAACTCAGTCGCTTGCTGCTTTCTTCCTTGCATTCTTTGCTGTTACTTCTTCAACTTCAGCTTGGGACTGGATTATGTCTATTGACACGCACTGGTTTAGTACCCTCTTCGGCTGGTACACATTTGCCGGATATTTCGTAAGTTCACTCATTGTACTTACACTGGTTGTACTGCATCTGAAAAGCAGAGGCCTTCTTCCGGAAGTGAATGAAAACCACATTCATGACTTGGGTAAATACATATTTGCATTTTCAATCTTCTGGACTTACCTTTGGTTCTCACAGTTCCTTCTTATATGGTATTCTAATATCCCTGAAGAGGTGACTTATTTTATGGATCGTATGACCAATTATAAATCCATATTTATCTTAAATCTGTTTTTGAACTTCTTCTTCCCCTTCCTGGTTTTGATGAAACGGGGTTCAAAAAGAAGGTACCATCTATTGACCTTCGTAGGAATCATTACGCTTATCGGTCATTGGTTTGATAACTTTATCATGATTATGCCTGGTGCTGTTAAAGAACACTGGCATGTTGGTTGGGTTGAAATTGGTATGTTTACCGGATTCCTTGGCCTTTTCGGCTTTATTGTAATGAGCCGCCTGGCCTCCTTCTCAACTGTTGAAAACAAACAACACGTGTTTTACTCTGAAAGTGTTCATCACCATATCTGATTTTAATTATGACTTTCTTAATACTCACGACCATTGCACTTTTCGTTATCGCCATTGTGCGATTGATGAATGTATATGATTTATCTGCTGAAATACGTGGTGGACGTACCGACGACAGAGCCACCGAAGGCGAAAGCCGCAATATGGCCTGGCTTTGGGCACTCTTCGTTGTATGGTTACTTGGTTTCCTTGCCTGGCAGTTTTTTGAATACAAAGATGATTTGCTTCCAAGAGCAGCTTCTGCTCACGGCCCTGCCATTGACAACCTGTTCAATACAACCATGGTGATTATTACCCTGGTGTTCGCATTAACACATATTGTGCTGGCATACCAAATTGTAAAAAATTACTTCCGCAATGGCCGTAAAGCCACTTATTTTGCACATAGTAATAAATTAGAATTGATCTGGACTGTTGTTCCGGCTGCCGTATTAACTGGTCTGATTGTATATGGCTTAACTGTTTGGGATGATGTAATTTACCCTAAAGCAGAAGACCCTATTGTTGTTGAACTGTATTCTAAACAATTTGACTGGACTGCTCGCTATGCCGGTAAAGACAAGGTTTTAGGCAAATCAGACTATCGGAAAATAGATGCAGGAAATGATCTTGGCCTTTTGAATGTACCTGAAGCAAATGATGATATCATTGTAAAAGGAGAAATGCATTTAGTAAAAGACAAACCTGTCCTTTTTAAGTTCAGATCACGTGATGTAATTCACAGTGCCTACCTTCCACATTTCAGAGTACAAATGAATACAGTTCCCGGAATGGAAACTGCCTTTGAATTTACGCCTACTATTACCACAGAAGAAATGCGTAAAGAAACTGGAAACGAAAAGTTTAACTACGTCATCCTTTGCAATAAAATTTGTGGTACATCTCATTACAACATGCAAATGGATGTAATAGTTGAAACACAGGAAGAATACGACAAATGGATGCGCGAACAGCAAACCTGGAGACAGAAAAAAGCAACCGCAAGCGCTGAAAGTATCATCCAATAAATCTTAACAATAAACCCATTCTATTCAAATGTCAGCAGAAATGGAATATACCCATCAGCCGGAAGCGGGACAGGTTCAAGGGCATGCACATGCATCCTCCCATGAATTTGATGATGAGCATCATCATGCAGAAACATTTTGGTCAAAATATGTTTTCTCGCAAGACCATAAAATGATCTCCAAACAGTTCCTGGTTACCGCCGTTATTATGGGCGTACTTGGAATGCTCATGTCGGTCATTTTCAGGCTACAACTTGCCTGGCCTGGCCAAAGTTTTCCTATTCTTGAAACCATCCTCGGTAAATGGGGAAAAGACGGTATTCTTGACCCCAATTTTTACCTGGCCCTGGTCACCATCCATGGTACTATCATGGTGTTTTTTGTTCTTACCGGAGGATTGAGCGGCACTTTCTCTAACCTGTTAATTCCTTTCCAAATAGGCGCCAGAGACATGGCATCAGGCTTCCTGAACATGCTTTCTTATTGGTTCTTCTTTGCTTCATGTCTGGTGATGTTTTTGTCGCTCTTCATCGAAGCAGGCCCTGCATCAGGAGGCTGGACAGTTTATCCTCCACTGAGCGCATTACCTCAGGCAATGTCAGGCTCCGGCCTTGGTATGACCATGTGGCTTATCAGTATGGCTTTGTTTATTGCCTCTTCCCTACTCGGCAGCCTGAATTACATTGTAACTATTCTGAACCTTCGTACCAAAGGCATGTCAATGACCAGAATGCCGCTTACCATCTGGGCATTCCTTGTTACTGCGATTTTAGGCGTACTTTCATTCCCTGTTCTTTTTGCTGCTGCACTTCTATTGATATTCGACAGAAGCTTTGGTACCAGTTTCTACCTGAGCGATATTTATATCGGTGGCATGGCCCTCGAACGCAATGGTGGTAGCCCCATTCTTTATGAACACCTTTTTTGGTTCTTAGGTCACCCGGAAGTTTATATCGTATTACTTCCAGCCTTAGGCCTCACTTCTGAAGTAATTGCCACCAACGCTCGCAAACCTATTTTCGGATACCGCGCAATGGTTGCCTCTCTGATGGCTATCGCTTTCCTTTCTATCATCGTTTGGGGGCATCACATGTTTATTTCAGGCATGAATCCTTTTCTAGGCTCGGTATTTGTTTTTACCACACTGCTTGTTGCAATCCCCTCAGCGGTGAAGGTATTCAACTATATCACCACCCTCTGGAAAGGAAATATTCACTTTACACCAGCAATGATGTATGCCATTGGCATGGTTTCTTTCTTCATTTCTGGTGGTGTAACAGGTATTATCCTGGGCGACTCTGCACTCGATATCAATGTGCATGACACTTATTTCGTAGTAGGTCACTTCCACCTCGTGATGGGTTCTGCTGCAATTTTCGGAATGTTTGCTGGTGTTTATCACTGGTTCCCCCGAATGTATGGCCGCATGATGAACAAGAAACTGGGATATGCCCACTTCTGGTTAACCTTTATTAGCGCCTATGGTGTGTTCTTCCCTATGCACTTTCTCGGGCTGGCTGGTGTGCCTCGTCGCTACTATACCAATACTGAATTTCCCCTGTTCGACAATCTGGTGGATATAAACGTACTGGTAACAAGTTTTGCTATCCTTGCAGCTGTTGCACAGGCTATCTTCTTGTTTAACTTCTTCTACTCAATCTTTAAAGGGCAGAAAAGCCCTCAAAACCCTTGGCATTCAAACACCCTTGAATGGACAGCCCCTGTTGAACACATTCATGGTAACTGGCCTGGTGCAATCCCGGAAGTACATCGCTGGGCTTATGATTACAGCAAGCCTGGTTATGAAGAAGATTATGTACTGCAAACAGTACCGCTTCGACCAGATGAAAAAGACGAAGGTCATTAATATTCAAAAGCCCCATTATGGGGCTTTTTTTTGCACCAACCCGATACGCTTTAGCCGCATGTGAATCCATTGTCTGCCTCCGGCCGGCTGTATAAAAATTGCCTAATTAGGGTTACATTCGCAAACTTTAAACAGAACATGAAAAACATTCAACTGATTTTTAATGTAGTATTTTGCATTGCAATTGCTACCCTTTTTGCCCTTTATATGAACGGGAAAAACAGCAGCCCTGCAACTTCAGGTACTGCCGCTGCAACAGCCTCTTCTACTGATTTGCGCATTGCGTTTTTCCATTCTGATAGCATTACGCTTCATTATGAGATGTTTAAAACAGAAAAAGACAAACTTGACCTTCAAATGAAAGCCGCTGAAGATAAATTCGTTTCCCGCCAAAAAGCTTTTGAAAAAGAGGCAGCTGACTTCCAGCAAAGGGCGCAATACCTCACCATGACCGAAAAGGAAAAGCGCCAGGAACAACTCTATTTCCAGCAACAAGAATTAATGCAGATGGAACAAACCCTTAGTGCTGAACTTGCAAAGGCCGAAAATGAAGTAAACATCCGCATCGCACAGGAAATCGAAAACTTCCTGAAAGAATACGCAGTAACAAACCAATTCACTTATATCTTATCGTACAAGCAAGGTGCCAACCTTTGGTATGCCGATCCAAAACTCGATATCACTGCCGATGTATTGCGCGAATTAAACCAACGATACCAAAAGAAAAAGCCGGAATAAAATTATTCCGGCTTTAGGTGCCCAGGACAAGACTCGAACTTGCACAACCGTAGGTCACTACCCCCTCAAAGTAGCGTGTCTACCAATTTCACCACCTGGGCTTTGAGGGCACAAAAGTAATAAAAAGACAAATAAAATGGGCAAGATCATTTTCCTTTGCGGAATGCCCGGTAGCGGAAAAACTACCCTCGGAAAAAAGCTGGCTGCCAAACTAAAATTGCCATTTTTCGACCTTGACCAACAAATCACTCAAATAAGCGGAAGAAGCCCTGCCCAATGGCTCCAGGAATCAGGTGAAGCTGCTTTCAGGCAGGAAGAAGCCAAAGTGTTACGCAACTTCGCCTCTCACGAAAAATGTATCATTTCTTGCGGCGGCGGTACGCCCTGCTTTGAAAACAACCTTGATTGGATGCAGGAAAACGGTACTTGTATCTTTATCGAAATGCCACTGGAAGCCCTGGCACAACGACTTAGCCAAACAAAAGGTACTGCTCAACGGCCGCTTCTTCACGGGCCTGCTAATGAATTGTCAGAACGCCTGAAAATGCTTTGGAAGCAACGTGAACCCTATTTTAATCAAATTACCATGCGGGTAAACGGGCTGCATCCTAACCTGCGCCAACTCATTCAAGAAATCGAAGCCATGTAGGCAGGAACTACATTTGTAATATATAAAGCTAAATATCAGCTATTTAACAAATTATGGTGCAATTTTTTCAAAAACATAGCTTGTTTTTCGAAAAAATTTTCTATACTTTTAGGTTAATCTTAAATCCCGTGCATTATGGTCAAAGCATTATGGAAAGGTACTGTTATTGCTGAGAGCGACCGGGTCATTCAAATGGATGGCAAGCGATATTTTCCCCATGTTTCCATCAATCCGAATTATTATATCGAAAGTGAGAAGCATGCAGTGTGTCCGGTGAAAGGGCGTGCAAATTATTACCATCTTTCTGTAAATGGAAATTTTAAATCAGATGGTGCCTATTACTTCCCCAACCCTAACCCAAAAGTCAAAGTAATTCAGAATTACATCGGCTTCGACGGTGAAATTGAAATTCGCGAAGAATAAATTTCATTCAAATCTCAGCGCTGTTGCACCGGATCAGCAGCCATCAAAACGTACTGAAGCAGGTTAGCTCCCATGCGCAGGGCTTTTAGCCTTGTTGCTTCAGAATCCTTATGCACTGCCGGGTCTTCCCAGCCATCACCTAAGTCACATTCATAGGTGTACAATACCACCATCCGGCCACTATAAAACAAGCCGAAAGCCTGTGCAGGCTTGCCATCGTGCTCGTGAATTTTAGGCAAACCGCCCGGGAAATCATACTTCTGATGAAACAATGGATGTGAAGGAGGTAATTCTACCAGCTCAAGCTCCGGAAACAAACGCTTTAACTGCGGGCGAATAAAGGGGTCCATGCCGTAATTGTCATCTATATGCAAAAACCCACCCCCAATTAGGTAACTTCTAAGATTTTCAAGCTCGGTGCCTGAAAATATAACATTCCCATGCCCGGTCATGTGCACAAAGGGAAGCTGAAATATTTCTAAGCTGCCTGCATCAACTACCACCGGTTGTGCGCTCAGGGTCATACCTAAGTTCTTGTTGCAAAACTTAATCAAATTGGGCAAGGAGGTCGGGTTGGCATACCAGTCGCCTCCCCCATTGTATTTTAACAAACCAATTGAATAGGTACCTTGTGTATAACCTGAATAAGTTGAAAGCAACACCATCAACAGGCTTGCCCAAATATGCACTAGCTTCGATTTCATGAATTGACAAAGTTACAGCGATTTGCGCGCTTTCAAAAAACCGGTATCAAGTCAAAAGAAAATTGTAAAAAGAAATCAATTCCAAACAATATAATTCTCCCTTCTAAAAGGTTCCTATTCAAATATTTTTTACAACTTACCCAAAAATTCAGCCATTATGCATAATCGCCGCTCGTTTTTACGCCATCTGGGTCTCAGTGCCGCTACAGCCCCTCTCATGAGTTATTGGAATACCGGCCAGGCAGCCGAACTCGATGTGTTTTTCGCTGAAACTGCCCACCTTAACAATGTTGCATCCGACGAAGATTTTTGGTTCCGTATCCAGCAGGCCTATTCAGTTTCGCCAAATATTATCAACCTCAACAATGGGGGTGTAAGTCCGCAACCCAAGGTGGTGCAGGATACCTTTGAAAATTACAATCGTCTTTGCAATGAGGCGCCTTCGTATTACATGTGGCGTGTGCTGAATGAAGGCAGAGAAGCCATGCGTACCTCACTTGCTGAGTTGGCCGGCTGCTCACCTGAGGAGATTGCTACTAACCGTAATTCAACAGAAGCTATTGAAACCGTTATTTTCGGACTGAACCTGAAAAAAGGTGATGAAGTTGTTATGAATACCTGGGATTACCCAAGTATGCGCAATGCACTGAAATTTAGAGAAAAGCGCGACGGTATTAAAATAGTTTGGGTTGAAATGCCCGGCCCTAGCGAGAATGCAGATGAAATTGCGAAACTTTACACCGATAAGTTTACCGACAAAACACGCCTGGTGCTGCTTACGCATGTTATCAATTATATCGGCCAGGTAATACCTGTAAGGCAAATCGCTGATGCTGCCCGGCAAAGAGGAATCCTCAGCCTGGTTGACGGTGCCCACTCTTTCGCACACCTTGATTTTAAAATTCCGGATTTAGGTTGCGACTTTTTTGGAACAAGCCTCCACAAATGGCTCTGTGCCCCTTTTGGGAATGGCCTCCTCTACATGCGTAAGGATAAGATTGCATCGGTGTACCCTATCTTTCCTACCGACAAGCCTGAAAGCGATGATATCCGGAAGTTTGAAAATCTGGGCACCCGCTCCTTTCCGGCAGAATTAGCTACCGGTCGCTCAATTGATTTTCACAATGGCATCGGAAGTACACGTAAATATGAACGCTTGTATTTTCTGAAAGATTACTGGACCAAAAAAGCGGCACAGATTCAGGGTGTAAAAGTGCACACCCCGGCTTCGAAAGCATTCAGCGGAGCATTGGCATTGTTTTCAATTGAAGGAAAAAAACCGGGAGATATCGAAAGCGAGTTGCTTAAAAAACATGGGATTCACGTTGTTCCAATTGAACATGAGAATATCAGCGGGGTGCGAGTTACCCCCAATGTTTATACAACCCTGAACGATCTTGACCGCCTGGTGACTGCCATAGATATTATTGCATCAAAAAAAGAATCAGGTAGCAAATAATACGCCTTTCGGTCTTTGGTGAATGCCGAAACCACCTATTTTTGCGCCCGATTAAAACAAAACTATGTCAGGCAACAGAACATTCACCATGATTAAGCCGGATGCAACTGCATCCAACAACATCGGCGCAATTCTTCAAAAAATCAATGAGGCTGGTTTCCGCATCATTGCAATGAAATATACCCGCCTAAGTGCCGAAAGCGCCGGGAAATTTTATGCTGTACACAGCGAGCGCCCCTTTTATAAAGATCTGGTGAACTACATGTCATCAGGTACCATCGTAGCCGCTATTCTTGAAAAAGACAATGCAGTTGCTTCATTTCGCGAACTGATTGGCGCTACCGACCCGGCAAAAGCTGCCCCTGGTACCATCCGTGCTTTGTTTGCCAAATCAATCGAAGCAAATGCAGTTCATGGCTCCGACAGCGACGAGAATGCACAGATTGAGGGCAACTTCTTCTTCTCTGAATTAGAACGCTTCTAATTAATTAGCAATTACTTCAAATGACAGTGCAGGTAATTGTACTGTCAGCACTTCGCCTTGAAGCTTGTATTCATGATTGAATACAGCTTTGAGGTTTTTTGTTGAAATCCCTTCAGCCAGCGTCACCTTTACTTCCTGTGGCTCAGAAGAGCGATTCATCAACACAATAGCCGCATTGTTCATGTATTGTCTTGAATATGCAAATTGCAATGGCTTAGTTAATAAAATCCTTGTGTCGCCATACATCAGTGCCATATTTGAACGCCTTAAATTGGCAAGGGTTGATGCATTTTTCTTCACTGCCTCTTCCTGAGCACTCAGCCTGCTAAAACGCATCATCCGGCGGTTATCCGGGTCATTGGCTCCGGGCATACCTATTTCGTCGCCATAGTAAACAATAGGTATTCCGGGGATGGTCATGATAAAAGCGGTGAGCATTTTCAGCCGCTCATAACCCCTGGGGTCTTCCACCTGAATGTTGCGTGACCAGCCGGCTTCTTTATCATCTTCACCCTGACGCTGCCCCCCGCCTGCATAATAGAGAAACCGTGGCATATCATGATTGCCTGTAATGTTTCCCATCAGGTTATGGCTACCGTAGTACAAGTCAGACTCACGCATAGCATTTGCCAACTTTTCAAATGATTCACTTTCTGAGGCAAATACTGCCCTTGCATCAAAGTACTGATTGAAATTAAACTGCGCATCCATCATGCCACTGCCAATGTAGCTTGCAATCAACTCATTGCTACCAAAGGTTTCACCTATCTGATACACCTGCCTGCCTGAATTCCGCAACACTTCCTGTTTTACCTTGCGGGTCAAAGCACGCCAAAAGTCTTCAGATACATGCTTGGTTGCGTCATGCCTAAAGCCATCGAGGTTAAACTGTTTCAGCCAATAAATTGCTGAATCTGAGAAATAGTTAATCGCTGCAGGTTTAGTATAATCAATATCCGGCATAAAATCATCAAACCAAGTGGTCAATCGCTGTGCATCCCAGATGCGGATATTCACCTTGCCATCAGGCAGGTACATTGAAGAAAACCACTCTGGGTGTTGTTTATACACCGGGTTTTCTTTATGGATATGATTCGACACAAAATCCATAATCACATTCATGTTATTTTGATGGGCTGTTTCTACCAATTGTTTCAATACTGCATCATTTCCGAAACGAAAATCCACCTTTGTTTCATACACCGGCCAGTAGCCATGATACCCTGAAAACCAGCGACGTGGCTGTGGATACTCCTGATAAGCACCAAGTGGGTTCTGAACAATTGGCGAAACCCAGATGGTGTTTATACCCAAGTTTTTAAAATATCCTTCCTCAATCTTTTTAGTAATTCCGACCAAATCACCACCCTGATAGTTTGCCCTAAAATCAACCCGGGGGTCATCAAGTGGCTTGTTATTGCTGCTGTCTCCATCAGCAAAACGGTCAACCATCATAAAATAAAGCACCGAGCTGTGGAAGTCGTCACGTTTTATTTTATCAGGTTGCATAACAGGTTCTTGTTTGGCAAGCGGCACCAGAATGTCGTTTGAGGCTCCCTGTTTATTGGCTGCCCATACACGCAAGCTTGAACGCTCAGTTTTACCAGCCTCTTTGGGGATTTCAATACTTAGTTTGCCATCAGCGAAAGTATAATATTCAGCCGGCAACCGGTAATTTTCCCATAATACAAACCATTCATCAACTGCGTTTTCAAGCCCAATGTTTACCTTTCCGTTTTGTGCATCAATGGTATAAATGAAAGGCTTGCCTGCCTGTTCAAACCCAACGTTCAGCAGTGAGTTATAGCCCCCCATACCATTAGATGCTGAATCTTTATTTGCCGGGTCTAACGACCATTTCCCGTTGCGTACTAATTGATACGCATACTTACCCGGATTCAGCGTTAAGGTGGCAAGCCATTTGCCCTCAACTTTTTTCAGAGGCGTTTTACCTGGTTGCCAGTTATTCATATCTCCCGCCAACTGCACTGAATCAAGGTTCTCACTGCCCGGGTTGTAACTGAAAGTGATATCCTGTTTCACCGATTTTTTTAAAATAAGCGAATAAGCATATCCGGCACACCATATCTTCAATTCAGAAATGGCAGCAGGCTTTTCCGGCAAAACTTTAATCAACAGCCTTTCATGACCAGGCACAAGTTTTAATTCAAGCCCTTTCACGGCACTTACCGAATCAATTGTTGAAGGCTCAAGAATGTAATCCTGCAAATAAAGTGTTCCGGTATCAGGCGGCAACTGAAAAGGCATCGCAAGCCCAATTACCTGGGGATGTTCAGGAACATGAAGTTGTGCTTTGTTTCCACAAGAGCTTAGCCCCCATCCGGCAAAAAAAAAGGCAAACAAATGAAGTGATTTCATAATTTTCTTTGGAAATCAAATGTACATAAAGGTGTATTAAATACACTTAGCATTCAATATTTATGCATCTGAAAGTTTAGAACAAACTTAAAGTCAAAGTTGTAATATACTGTCTTTTGATGGTTTACGAGTTGTGAACAATCAACAATAAAACTGCTGGGAAATGTATCTTTGCCAAACGATGGACAAGATTACGCAAGCACGCAGTACCGCAAAAAAAAGAATGGATTTTAAAGCAGGTACCAATACGGGTTTTGATATTGGATTGGGCAAATTGCCTCCACAGGCCTTAGAAGTTGAAGAAGCTGTTTTGGGTGCCTTGCTGCTTGATCGTGACTCATTGGCCGCCGTGATTGACTCACTCAAGCCTGAGACTTTTTACAAGATTGAGCACCAAAAGATTTTTGCCGCCATCCATGAATTGTTCGGCAAATCAATGCCGGTTGACATTCTGACTGTAATCCAGGAATTGAAGAAACGAGGCGAGTTGGATGTAGTTGGTGGTCCGGTATATATTACCTCGCTTACCCACCGGGTGGCATCAACCGCTAATATTGAGTTTCATACCAGGATTTTAAACCAGAAACAAATTCAACGAGAGTTAATTAACGTTTCCTCAGCCATTATCAAAGATGCATACGAAGAAAGCACGGATGCACTTACACTTTTGGATGAGGCAGAACAAAAACTATTTGCGGTTGCTGAAGGCAACATCAAGAAGAATTTCTCGAAAATGAGCGACTTGATTTCCGAAGCAAAGAAGCAAATCGAGAAAGCTGGTCAGCAACCCGATGGGGTCAATGGCGTGCCCTCCGGGTTTATGGATCTTGACAGGATTACCGCCGGATGGCAACAGTCTGACCTGATCATTCTGGCCGCCCGGCCCGGTATGGGTAAAACTGCCTTTGTACTTACAATGGCACGAAATGCAAGCGTGCAGTTTAAGAAGCCCGTGGCGATGTTTTCGCTGGAGATGTCGAGCATTCAGCTGGTAACTCGTTTAATTGCTGCTGAAACAGGCCTCTCAGGTGAGAAATTACGGAAAGGCAACCTTGAAGAGCATGAGTGGCATCAGCTGGATACCAAAGTGAGGGAGCTTACTGAAGCCCCTATGTTCATTGATGATACCCCCTCGCTGAACATCTTTGAATTCAGAGCAAAAGCCCGAAGATTAAAGGCCAACCACGATATTCAAATGATTATCATTGACTATTTGCAGTTGATGACAACCGGTACCGATGCTAAAGGCGGCAACCGTGAACAAGAAATCAGTATGATTTCACGCTCACTCAAAAGTATTGCCAAAGAACTTTCAATCCCAATCATAGCACTGTCGCAGCTTAGCCGGAATGTAGAGCAACGCGGTGGTTCAAAAGTACCTCAACTGTCTGACTTACGTGAATCGGGAGCCATCGAACAAGATGCTGATATGGTAGTATTTATCTACCGTCCGGAATATTATAAAATCACTGAAAGTGATACCGGAATTGATACCCAAGGGCTTGCAGAAATTCACATTCAAAAACACCGGAATGGTTCCCTGGGTGCTGTGAACCTTAAATTCGACGGTAGATTGATGAAATTCTCCGATATGAACAGCGGCATTCCGTTTATACCGAACAGCGGCCTGCTACCCAACGCCGAATTTGATAGCAATCAGTCAACGATTACCCGTAGCTCTCGCATGAATAGCGATAACTGGGATTCCGGCTCAGTAGAAATCTAACCATTCATCAACCTGGGTACAACTTTTGCGCATCTTTTTCGTTTGATTTTAACCATGAACAAGACGGCTCTTTTATTCTTCATTTTAGTTGCCGGAATGGTATTTCCTCTGCGGAGTGCCTCCATTCTGATTCCGATGGATGAAAGCCAGCAAAATCATTTGAAATCATACGGTTTGGCATATTGGGTTTTGAGTCAGGATGTTGAGATTTACTGGTTGCTGAATTATCGTGGTGGCAGCTTTATGTTCAGCCACAACAAAACATTTGAAAATGAATGCCTCATCAGGGGCATCTCGTATCAAGTGATTGCAGATGTACAGGCCCAGTCTATTCTCCAGGAAATTGCCGGTGCCGACGTGAACATGGATGCCGTGAAAATGGAAAAAGCTCCAAAAGTGGCAGTTTATTCACCCAAAGACAAACTTCCCTGGGATGACGCCGTTACCCTGGCCCTTACCTATGCTGAAATACCCTACGATGTAGTGTACGACGAAGAGGTGATGGCTGATAAATTGCATTTGTACGACTGGCTTCATCTGCACCACGAAGATTTTACCGGCCAATACGGTCGCTTCTGGGCAATGTACCGCAATGTGAAATGGTACATTGATCAACAGCGAAATGCCGAAGAAATGGCTGGCAAATTAGGTTTCAGAAAAGTATCGGAACTCAAACTGGCTGTAGCTAAAAAAATCCGTGATTTTACAATGGGGGGCGGGTTTTTATTTGCCATGTGCTCTGCTACCGACAGCTACGACATCGCGCTCGCAGCCGATGGTGTAGATATTTGTGAATCAATGTTCGATGGCGACCCCGCCGATCCGGCAATGCAGAAGAAAATCAATTTTAACAACTGCTTTGCATTTCACAATTTTACATTGAGTGCCAACCCAATGGAGTACGAATTTTCTAACATTGACGCAACTCAATCAAGAAGGGTACCAGAAAAAGAGGACTACTTTGCCCTTTTTGAATTTTCAGCCAAATGGGATCCTGTGCCAACGATGCTTTGTCAAAACCATACACGCATCATCAAAGGATTTATGGGACAAACAACTGCATTTGTAAAACCCTTTATTAAGCCGGATATATTGGTAATGGGTGAGAACAAAGCTGTTAATGAAGCAAGATATATTCATGGTGAATTCGGGAAGGGTACCTGGACTTTTTACGGTGGCCATGACCCGGAAGATTATGAACATAAAGTAGGTGATCCGCCAACTGATTTGTCCTTGCATCCCAACTCACCCGGATATAGATTGATTCTAAATAACATCCTTTTTCCGGCAGCAAAAAAGAAAAAGCAAAAAACCTGACGAATTTACCCTGCCTTTATTGCATTGTAAAACAACAGTTTAGAATCTACCGCAGCAGTATCCGGCTATTTTCACCTTGCAAAGCCTGTTTAAAACAAGGTAAAAACTACCAAAACCTAACTTGCAAAAGTTCGACTCCCTTTTACCTTTGCAAGAAATTTTACATCAAATGGCCACAGTTCAGGGAGGTTTATTCCGGTCATCTATAGGGCGGAAATATTTTATGGCCTTATCAGGCTTGTTTTTATGTTTGTTTCTGGTAGTGCATCTTGCCGGAAACCTTCAATTGTTTAAAGACGACGGAGGTAAGGCATTTAATATGTACACCTGGTTTATGACCCATAATCCTTTGATTAAGTTCATCTCTTATGCAAACTATGCAATTATCTTATTGCACGTAATTGATGGCATTTTGCTGAGCAAGCACAACCGCAAGGCACGCCCTGTAAAATATTACAAAGTTGACCAAAGCAAAAGCAGCACCTGGTCGTCACGTAACATGGGCATCTTAGGCACTATCATTCTTATTTTCCTGGTGATTCACATGCGTTCATTCTGGTTTGAAATGCATTTTGGAAATGTACCGGTGCTTGAATACGACAACGATGGGGTGCAGTACAAAGATTTGTTCACTGTTGTAGATGCGGCATTTGGCCAGCTTTGGTATGTGCTACTTTATGTAATCAGCATGTTTGCTTTGGCATTTCACTTGTACCACGGCTTTCAAAGTGGCTTCCAGTCACTTGGCATTAATCATCCACGCTACAACGCTCTGATAAAAGGAGTTGGCACCTTTGCTTTTGCCATCCTGATTCCGGCATTGTTTGCTGCAATGCCTCTATATTTCTTCCTTAAATAATCTTTTCAAGCAATTGTCATGAGTCTGGATTCAAAAATTCCTGAAGGGCCCTTAGCTGAAAAATGGACCCGTTATAAAGCTACCATTCCCTTAGTCAATCCGGCCAATAAAAGGCATATTGAAGTGATCGTTGTGGGCTCAGGTCTTGCCGGAGCATCTGCCGCCGCCTCCCTGGCTGAAATGGGCTACAAGGTGAAGGTGTTTTGCTTTCAGGATAGCCCGCGCCGTGCACACAGCATTGCCGCACAAGGGGGTATTAATGCTGCCAAGAATTACTCGAACGATGGCGACAGCGTTTTCCGTTTGTTTTATGATACCATCAAAGGTGGTGATTACCGCTCACGTGAAGCGAATGTGCACCGCCTGGCCGAAGTAAGTACAGCCATCATTGACCAATGTGTTGCACAAGGTGTTCCGTTTGCACGTGAATATGGCGGTTTATTAGACAACCGCTCTTTCGGAGGCGTACAGGTATCACGTACATTTTATGCCCGTGGCCAAACCGGACAGCAACTCCTTTTGGGCGCTTACTCAGCGCTGAGCCGCCAGATTGGTAAAAAGCAGGTGCAGATGTATAACCGCCATGAGATGCTCGAGGTGGTTACCATTGACGGCAAAGCACGTGGTATCATTGCGCGTGATTTGGTTAGCGGCAAGCTGGAACGCCATTTTGGCCATGCAGTTGTTTTGGCAAGCGGTGGTTATGGAAACGTTTTCTTCCTTTCAACCAATGCGATGGGCAGCAATGCCACAGCAGCCTGGAAAGCCTATAAAAAGGGAGCCTTCTTTGGCAATCCCTGCTTTACTCAGATTCACCCTACCTGCATCCCGGTTTCAGGCGACCATCAATCGAAACTAACTTTGATGTCAGAGTCACTGCGTAACGATGGTAGAATTTGGGTGCCAAAAAAGCAAAACGACCCTCGCAAAGGCGTTGATATTCCTGAAGATGAGCGTGATTACTATCTTGAACGCCGCTATCCTGCCTATGGTAACTTAGTTCCCAGAGATATTGCCTCAAGAGCAGCCAAAGAAAGATGCGATGCCGGATATGGGGTTGGTGCTTCAAAAATGGCTGTTTATCTTGATTTTAGTGATGCCATTCAACGACTTGGCAAAGACGTGATAGCGGCACGGTACGGCAACTTGTTTGAAATGTACGAGAAAATCACCGGAGAAAACCCTTATGAAAGACCCATGCGGATTTATCCTGCGGTACACTATACAATGGGCGGCCTTTGGGTTGATTACAATCTGATGACTACCGTAGAAGGCTTGTATGCAACCGGTGAGTGTAATTTCTCTGACCATGGCGCCAACCGTTTAGGTGCATCGGCACTAATGCAAGGGCTTGCAGATGGGTATTTTGTATTGCCCATCACTATCGGTGCTTTCTTAAGCAAAGATATCCGTACCAAGGCCATTCCAACAGATCATCCGGCATTTGCAGAAGCCGAGCAGGCAGTGCAAAACCAGATTAACCGCCTAATGAATGTGAAAGGTACTGAAACAGTTGACCATTTTCACAAGCAGCTTGGAAAGGTGATGTGGGAATATTGCGGTATGGGCCGGAATGCCGAAGGACTTAAAAAAGGCCAGGGTATGGTGCGTGAAATCAGGGAAGCGTTCTGGAAAAATGTTCGTATTCCTGGTACGGCAGACTCGCTAAACCCTGAATTGGAAAAAGCTTTGCGTGTGGCCGACTACCTTGAGTTGGGTGAGCTAATGATTGCTGATGCACTCAACCGGAATGAAAGCTGTGGAGGCCATTTCAGAGAGGAATACCAGGACGAGGGTGGCGAAGCGCTTCGCAATGATGACGAATATACTTATGTTGCCGCATGGGAGTTTAAAGGCGACAATCAAGCACCGGAATTGCACAAAGAGAAACTGATTTTTGAGAATGTAAAACTGGTTCAGAGAAGTTACAAATAAAAAAGCTGCGCACCAACACAAAAGAAACGTTATGAAAATCAACCTGAAAGTATGGCGCCAGGCCAACACACAAAGTAAAGGAGACTTCAAAGATTACACCGTAAACGAGGTATCTGAGGATATGTCGTTTCTTGAAATGTTTGACGTGCTCAACGAAGAACTGGTAAGAAAGGGTGAAGAGCCTGTTGCATTTGACCACGACTGTCGCGAAGGAATCTGTGGAATGTGCTCTATGTATATCAACGGACGTGCCCACGGCCCCGAACAAGGTACTACCACCTGTCAGTTGCACATGCGTCACTTCAAAGACGGCGAAACTGTTGTAGTTGAGCCTTGGCGTGCACAAGCTTTCCCGGTTCTTAAAGACCTGGTGGTTGACCGTTCGGCATTCGACCGGATTATCCAGTCGGGTGGATTTATCTCGGTAAATACTGGTAATGCCGTAGATGCCAATTCACTACCAGTGCCTAAACACAATGCTGAATTGTCTTTTGATGCCGCTGCTTGTATCGGCTGTGGTGCCTGTGTTGCTGCGTGCAAGAATGCATCAGCGATGTTATTTGTTTCAGCCAAGGTTTCACAACTTGCTTTACTCCCTCAGGGGCAGCCTGAACGCTATAACAGGGTACAGGCAATGGTACATCAGATGGACCTTGAAGGTTTTGGCAATTGTACCAATACAGGTGCGTGCGAAGCTGAATGTCCGAAAGAAATTTCAATCTCAAATATTGCCCGCATGAACCGTGATTTCATGGTGGCCAAAATAGCTGAGTAAGCTGCTGATACTAAACAAGACAAGCCTCAAGGCCTTTGTCGCTCATTTCAACCACCACATGGTCTTCAAGGGTGGTAGAAAGCGACAAGCCGATATAATCTGAACGCACCGGAAAGCTGTTGTGCCGGCGATCTACCAACACGCAGGTTTGCACTGATTTTACCGGATACTGCAAAAAGTGCCGGATGGTGTACATCATGGTTTTGCCTGAATTTTGTACATCATCAACCAGTATAAGCGTAGCACCATCAAATAGTTCAACCGGCACGTCAGTCTGCGGCATGCTCATTAATGGGTTGCTTTTATCTATCTTAACGCGGTAGGCACGAAAGGTTTTTCCCGCGTATGTTTCCAGATGCCTGGTGATTATTTCTGCCAAATGAAAACCTGTACTCTCAATACCAACTATAATCAGCTCCCCTTCTGTGCGTTCAAGCATTTCAAGAGCCATCCGCTCTAACTTCCGATGAATATCAATTGGCTGTAAAATGCTTTTGCGGGTCATGAATTAATTTTAGGCCAAAATATCAAAAACCACACAAACAAGGCAAATTCTTCAGTGATTTTGTGAAATTGAACCGCAATGCCTACTTTTGTCAATATTGGTAACATGGTTATTCAGCAATTAAAAATACCGGTACAAAGTGGCTTTTATGCTTTCTTCAACAGGCACGCCAATGCACGTATTAAGTGCCAAAGGTTTGCCTTGTCTGGTGCCGGGGTTTAATACCGATAAAATTCTCATACATCTTAAAACATTCAATCTAAAATGAGCAAGTTGATCATTAGCAGACTAGATTCTGCACGGATTAAGAAATGCATCAATGATGCGAAGTCGAACAAGACCATTAGCCTCGCTGAAGCCGAAAAGCTAATGGTAGAGCTAAACAACGCAAAAATCGTGGAACCGAAAGATGTACCTTCGGATGTGGTTACCATGAACTCAATTGTAAAATTGAGCTTTGCCAACAATAATAAGCAGATTCAATTCCAGATTGTCTACCCTGATCAGGCTCAATTGAAAGAAAATAAAATCTCTATCTTCTCACCCATCGCAACTGCTTTGATTGGGTACAAGAAAAACGACGAAGTTGAATGGATTGTACCAGGCGGACTTACAAAAATTAAAATCGAAGAAATTATTTATCAGCCAGAGGCGGCAGGAGATTTTAATCTTTAGCATCTCTTGAATGCAAAACCAATGGGGCGAATCAGAGTTACCAAAGAATTCAGATTTGAAATGGCGCATGCACTATACGGCTATGATGGCCCGTGCAAAAATATTCATGGCCATTCGTATATGCTTTCTATCACTGTTATTGGAGAAACAATCAATAAGCCACAGCATCCTAAAAACGGGATGGTGCTCGACTTCTCTGAATTGAAAAAAGTAGTTCAGGGCGAAATAATAGCAAAACTCGACCATGCCCTGGTGTTAAATGCCGACAGTCCGCACAAAGACTTTGCGCACGACAGCAAGCTTTTTGAAAAGATTGTTTTGGTGAATTACCAGCCTACCTGCGAGAACCTCTTGCTTGATTTTGTTGAGCGTATTGAACCGAATCTTCCGGCGCATATCACACTCCACCACCTATGCTTACGCGAAACTGCCACCTCGTATGCAGAATGGTACGCAGAAGATAATTAGCAAAAAGCCCCTGATTAAACGTTCACTAATTCAACCTGTACCTGAGATTCCCAGGTGGTGCAGTAATTGCTTACGGTACGTTTGAAGGCATCCAGTTCTTCACGCATCTTTGCTTTGAACTCCTCGGTTTCATGTGTCATCTTGGGGAGCAATTGCTTATAGTATTCAACCCCCTCAAGCAGGTTGTTCTTGAAATTGGCAAACATCTTCGCCTGCTTAGCACCGGGGAAGTGGATGTTCTTCTTTAGTTCCTTTTTCAAATAATTACTGTACAACTTCAACTCATTTACAAATGTGTGTGAACGGTACATGGATTTGAGCAAATTCATCCTGCCATAAATATGGTTTACCATCTCCTCTAATGTGCTGATGCGATTAAAATAAGCGAGATTCGGACCAGGGCAGATGGTAACTGCATCGAGCTTATGATCTACCGGCAAACCGTTCTTGAGTATTGGCGTAGTTGAAAGCCCGTCGCAAAGACAGTCTTTTGAAGTAACCTCATGATATTGTTTGTTATACTCATCTTCTGTGATGCTAAACTGTAACTTAGCATCTAAAAGTGCTTTTAGCTTCAGGTGTTGGTATTGCCTTGAAGCTGTGCAAATAGGCTTCTCGGTAAATTCAGTATTGAACTCAAGTAATTTTTTGTAACAAGGGCTGCCCGGACGCCCCTTAGCGAGTCTGGCCTTTCTTTGTACTTCACCTGAACTATGCCTGAAATTATTAAAGGGTACGCCCAGCGGCGAAGCTTCACTTAAAAAATAGTCATCAGGTGCTGCATTTGCCAATTGATGAAGCGTCGTGTTATCTACATTGGTAGCTTCCGGCACTAATAAAAACGGACTCCCCCACCCTGTTGCATCCATGCCATAAAACTCACGGAGAAATACGTCTTCATTTCGGGTGCCAATGCCGCCCTGAACGGTAACTTTCACTGGTACTGAGGCCGACAGCATTGGTAGCCCTTTCTCTTCAAGTGCTTTGTTACACATGCCTAATAACTCAGCATGCAACTCATTGCGTTTTTCTTTGAACTCCTCTAAAATAGGCCCCAACAGATACCCTTCGGTCGGGAAGGCATGCCCGCCACAGTTCAAACCCGACTCTATGCGAAATTCCGAAACCCAGATACCTTTCTTGGCAAAGAACTTACCCTGCACAAGTGCCGAACGATAATCACTTACCTTTAAAATAATCTTCTTCTGAATATGCCCGTTTTCATCAGCGTAGAAGTCTTTAAAATGCTCAACATAGGCAAACAAGCGTGGATTAAAACCAGCAGAAAAAACAATTGACGAATTCAGTTTACTATGGGCATAGCCTCTTAATGCTGAGAGGGCATCTGAATATTCCGCCGGAAGCGGGTCGCCGTTTTTATCATAATTCAGGTTATCAACCTTCGACATGATATTCACATCAATTGAGCCTGGTTTTATCAAAGTACGTAATTGCTCCTGAAGCGCAATTTTATTAGCACCCTCTGCCTTGAGCATAGCATGGTATAGTACTTGTTCTGAAGAATTTGCCGGAAGCATCCGGAAGTATTTATCAAGCTCTGAATTTTGCTCAAAATCTTCTTGTTGCAAATGCTCTAATTGCCTTGCAATCATGAACTGTACCAAATCAAGATAGGCACTGATGCGTTTAGCCCTATAATCAATATCATCAACCGGAATTTCCTGGTAATCAATACCCAACTCGTTGCAATAATGTGCACGCATTTGTTCAAGCAAATTCACCTGCATAATTGATATAACCGATGAAATCCCAAAACGTGCAACTTTTACCGGTGTGTCAACAGTAAAGCCTAAACCCATTACCGGTATATGAAAAGTATGTACTGAAATTGTACCCATTCTAATTAAAATTAAGGTACCAGCAGAATACATGACACCCATATTACGCTTGCAAAAGTACCACTTTGAAACGTACAAAAAAATGACTCCCCTCATGTTTCTTCCTTCGGTCAATTAATACTGCTATCATTTTTAATTTTGCAGGGTGCGTAGCTGGCCTTTTTTCTTATTGCTAATAACAATCCTGCTTAAGTCATTCGGGCTAAAAGGACAGGATCAGATTTTTCTTCGGCATAACAATGAAGTAGTGTATTGTTTTATCATCCATGCCAATGACAGCCTGATTGTATTCAGGTCTGCTGAACCTGCTGACACTACCACTTACGAAATACAATTTACTGACACTTACGGATTTCTCCTGGAGAAACCAGCTGAAATGACAAAAGGTGCGAAAACGGCTGGCATGCAAATGCGGCTCTATCACCCCGATAAAAAACGTAATCATACTTACAGAGAGAACAGCCATTTTATCTTTAGCTTACTTAACGACTCTCTCAGGTATCCCCGGCAGGGCAAAATTACCCGTATAAGTCATGATTCAATTGAAGTAGAAACAAGCGTGCGCCATAAAAAAGACCGTTTAATGTTCGCCCTTAACGATTTTGAAGAATTTGGCTATACCACAGTCTTTACGGAGATACTTTCGTTGATTGTCTTCCCTTTTCCATGGGATAAAAATCCGGGGGACTTCTTCTACCGCCACATGCCCCCGGCCAAAGGATGGCAACTTCAGGTGTTGTCAGACAGTCCACGGAAAATTAAAAAAAGGGTTAAATGGAAACGTATTCGTCCCGGGGGAGCCGTTAAGCGCCGCATTCAGGGGAATAATTAAACAAATCAGCCCCCGCTTCTGAACATTTCTGGCACTAAAGGTTTAATATATTTGCAGTTAATAAATTACACCGTTGAATAAGATTAAATTGGTCTTTACAATCGGAGACCTGGAAAATCTCACAGGAATAAGTACGCATACCATCAGGATATGGGAAAAACGCTACAAGTTATTATGTCCGGAAAGAACAGATACCAATCTGCGGAGATATACCAGCAATGACTTACGGAAACTTCTCAATATCGCCACCCTTCAAAAGCATGGTGAGCGTATTTCACGCCTGGCCTTACTGAGTACTCACGAACTTGAGTGCCAAATCAATGATTTAACTCAACACGACGACGCCCTATCACCCAGCCTTAACGGTTTAAAAGTCGCAATGCTTGAGTTCGATAAAACCAAACTCGAACAGATATACCAACAACTCTCTACCCAATTTACTTTCAGAGAATTGTTTCAAAATATTCTTGTTCCCTTGCTTATAGAAATTGGCCGACTTTGGCAAACAGGGAACCTATGCCCGGCACATGAACATTTCATTTCGAATTTTATTCGCAAGAAAATTTATGTCCAGATTGACAAAATACCCGAAAACAATCATGTCGCTGAAGATGAATTTACCCGGGTAGTGTTTCTGCCACCCAACGAAATGCATGAATTGGGCGCACTCTATCTCTATTACCGGCTTTTATCTGTCGGCCTGCATGCCATATACTTGGGTCAAAGTATCGAAACAACTGATTTACAAGCTATACGTGATTCAATCAGTGGCCGGATAATGTACATCAGCTGGTGGACGGTTTATCCGGAAAAGGCAGGTGTTGCCGAGTTTTTTTCTGATTTTAAAAATAAACTCCTCAAACCGGAAGACCAGCTTTGGGTCACAGGTCATCATTTTAACTTATCATCTCCACCGGCCCCGGATACAAATATTTTTGTTTTCAAGAATCCTGCAGATTTGTTTCACAAGTTGTTTCCAGAGAACAGCAAAGTATAAGCAGAAAATGTCTGGTAAAATTCACATCAAATGAACAGCAATCAATTACTGGTGTTGGTTGACGAAGAAGACCGGATGCTGGGCAGCATGGAGAAAATGCAAGCCCACCACGAAGGGCGGCTACACCGTGCGTTTTCAGTATTTATCTTTAACACAAAAGGAGAATGGTTGTTGCAACAACGAAGTGCGCAGAAATACCATTCTGCCAACTTGTGGTCCAATGCCTGTTGCAGTCACCCCGGGCCAAATGACGAAATTCTGTTAGCTGCCCAAAAGCGGCTTTATGAAGAAATGGGTTTGCGTTGTGCCTTACATCCCTTGTTTTCATTTACCTATAAAGTTCAGCTATGTGAAACCCTTACAGAACATGAGTTCGACCATGTTTTCATAGGCATCTCAGACGAATTACCGGCAGCAAACACTGATGAAGTGGCCCAGTGGCGTTACATCAGTTATGCCGATCTCTGCGCAGAATACAATGCAAATACTGAAAAATTCACTTATTGGTTTGGCCTCATTTTTCAGCAGGTAAATCAGGCAATGAAAAACATTACACCTACCCCATAGGTGGTATAATGCTTTACAAGAGGGCTTCGAGCAAGCGCTTCAAATCTTCTACTTTGTTGGGATAACCTAACTTCTCATAGGCAATAATCAGGTTACGAATCTGCCTTCTGATAATATCAACATTTGAGCAGGTTTCATAGAAACTCCTGATAGGGTCTAACTTGAGTTGTTTCAGAAAATCATCAATCTCTCTGCGACTAAAAACAGCGCCCCTGCTGAACGGATTGATATAAAACAAAATAGGTTCCTCCTCCCCCGGTTCCATCATTTCTGCCATTTCATCACGGTATGCCAGTATAAAATGCTCCGGAAGATTTACCCCAAATATTGGGATATTAAGCCCCTGGGCTAAAATCGAATACAGAATACTCAACAGCAAAGGATTTCCCTTTTTTGCCTCTAACACATTATTGATATATGAGTTCTGTGGCGCATGGTAATTACTGGTGTTGCCGCTGAAATTATGTACATCAAACAATATATGGTTGATAACCCGCACCTTCTCATACGCTGTAAGATTGGGGTTTAGTTCGAGCCAGATGTCCTTCCTGATAAGGTCAATCTGTCGTCTGACGCTTTCTTCATCCAAATCAGGGTACTGATACCGGGCAACGAGCAATGTACCATGCAACAAATCATCACCGCCGGTATGGGCCCAATCTGCTAAGGCCTCCCTGACATCATTGAATTGAATCGTCTGAATAATATCTTCAATTCTTGTTTGAAGAATATTGTTGAAAGTTGTTTCCCAAACATGCTCTAATGCTGGAATCACTTCCTGTCCGAGCGACAAAAGCTTATTCCTTATCTGCTCAAACACCTGATCATCAGGGTCTTCCAAAAGCATTATCAGTGCATTCAGCTCTTTTTCCTGCATTTCAGCCCTTATGCGGTAAGTTTGTCAAGCACATCTGTTATCAGGCTCTTGATAACTGGTTTGTAGTCGCGACTGTATTCAAGTGTGGCCCTGTTTGCAATAATGGCACATGCCGTGCATGCCTTATGCCCCAGCATTTTCGACAAGCCATACAAAGCAGAAGTCTCCATTTCAAAATTGGTAATCCGGTAATCACCAGCATGAAAAGCCATCATGCGTTCATTTAAGTCGGCCACCAGAGGCTTTAGCCGCAGCGTGCGCCCCTGTGGGCCATAAAAACCACAAGCAGTGGCTGTAATGCCAACAAAATGCCCCTTGCTAAGTATGCTGAATAAATGCTTGTCCGCCTCTACCAGATAGGGTTTATTGAGTTCACCCGGTAATTGCAATGTGTTATTAATCGCGTTCAGGACCGATTTTTCCTGGTCATTCTCCTTGTAACCATAAAAATGCATCAATCCATCAAAGCCAAGCCCATGTGAGCTAACCACCACCGAATCAACAGGGATATCTTTCATAAGGGTTCCGGAGGTGCCAATTCGCACAATATTGAGACAGGTGTGTTGCTTCTTGAGCAAACGCGTTTCAAGGTCAATATTCACCAATGCATCCAGCTCGTTCACCACTATATCAAGATTGTCAGTACCAATACCGGTAGAAAGTGCGCTAATGCGTTTACCTCTATAAGTTCCTGTATGGGTAACGAACTCCCGGTTTGCTACCTTGTGTTCGATATGGTCGAACTGCTCAGAAATGCGCTCAACACGCCCCTGGTCACCCACTACGATGACGGTTGGGGCTAATTGTTCAGGCCGGAGTTTCAAATGGTAAACACTGCCATCCGGGTTCAAAACCAATTCAGATGGTGCGATGGGGGTTTCTGACAATGGAATCATGTTCCAAATTAAGCAAAATTCTTCATCCGGCAAACAACAGTAAAAAAGTGCTTTTCAGCACGCTCCTGTTATTTATTCTGCATGGTACTCCCCAACCTGTTTGTGCAAGAATTTCAACGCTTGAAAATACCGTATTTCAGGATGCAATATATCGCACGGAAACCATCTTTCCAGCCAATTTTCTTGCCTTCTTCATAGGTACGGCCATAATACGAAATACCAACTTCATAAATACGCACATTTGCCACTTGTGAAATCTTAGCCGTTACTTCCGGTTCAAAACCAAAGCGTTTCTCACGCAATTGCAACGACTGAATCATACGGGTGTCAAACAATTTGTAACAGGTTTCCATATCGGTAAGATTCCGGTTGGTAAACATATTCGACAGGAAGGTCAGGAATTTGTTTCCGATGGTATGCCAGAAAAACAAAATCCTGTGGGGTTTACCACCAACAAAACGTGAGCCGTAAACCACATCTGCAAAGCCATTGAGCACCGGGCCCAATAAAATGTTGTATTCCTGCGGGTCATATTCCAAATCGGCATCCTGAATAACCAGATACTCACCACTGGCATGAGCAATTCCGGTGTGAAGCGCCGCCCCCTTGCCCATATTCTTCTCATGTTCAAGAAATTGAATAGGGAAATCTGCATTCCGGCCCATGTAATCACGCACTGCCTCACTGGTAGCATCGGTCGAGCAATCGTTTACAACAATAACTTCTTTATTAATATCACGCTGGAGCTTCACTTCCTTCACCTTGTCAAGAATCAGGTGAATGGTGCGGGCTTCGTTATAGGCCGGGATGATAATTGAAAGGGTGCGGAAAACCATTGGTCAAATTTCGGCAAACCTAAGTAAATTCATTTAATGCCTTAGCCGAAAAACATATAGGCCAAACCAATTGAAGTGAGAATACCTGCTAAATCTGCCAGTAACATGGTACCTACGGCATAACGGGTATTACTGATACCAACTGCCCCAAAATAAACAGCAATTACGTAAAAAGTAGTATCTGATGAACCCTGCAAAATACACGAAAGCCTTCCGGCGAAAGAGTCCGGACCATAGGTTTCCATTGCAGAAATCATCATCCCCCTGGCGCCACTGCCACTCAATGGCTTAATTAATGCAGTGGGCAAACCATCTACAAACCGGGTGTCAAAACCGAGCATCGCAAAAAACTGCTTCATCCCCTGGATAACGATTTCAAAAGTGCCGCTTGTGCGTAACATGCTGATAGCAACCAAAATACCTACCAGATAGGGAATGATTTTCACAGCAGTTTCAAAGCCACCTTTGGCCCCATCTACAAATGCTTCAAACAGGTTGATTTTCTTATACAATCCGCCCACAACAATGGCTAAGAAAATAAATAAAATCAGCCCATTACTCAACAAGCCTGAAAATGATGCCAAGCCCTCAGGAGCAAGCGTGCGGGTATAAACCACCAGACTGATAATCAGCATTGAAATGCCACCTAACCAAAGAATTACGGGCAGGTTCATCAGGTTTATTTTTTGCCTGAACGACACCAATAACAAGGCAGCCAATGTTGCAACAAAGGTGGCAATCAAACACGGTACAAAGATGTCGGTCGGGCTTTCAGCAAGCAATGCCGCCCTTGCAGCAATAATGCTTACCGGAATAAGTGTAAGCCCGGATGCGTGCAAGCAAAGAAACATGATTTGCGCATCACTCGCCCGGTTCTTGTCAGGATTGGTTTCCTGAAGGCTTTGCATGGCCCTGATGCCAAATGGGGTGGCCGCATTGTCAAGCCCAAGCAGGTTGGCCGAGAAATTCATCATCATGTGCCCCATGGCCGGATGATCTTTTGGCAAACCGGGGAAAAGTCTTGAAAAAAATGGAGCTATAATGCGTGAAAGTAGGTTTATACCGCCTGCCTGCTCAGCAATGCGCATCAAACCCATAAACAAGGCCATAATACCAATCAGCTTAATACAGATTTGCACAGCAGTATTACAAGTTTCAATAAGGCCGTCAGCCCCGGGAGGATGTGCCTGCGCATAGGCATCGGTAGATTTACCCGTTACCATGTACGAGAATACCGCCGGGTCACCAGTCTGGTACCACTGAAACCCTGCTACCAGCAAAGCGCAGATGATAAATGCCGACCAGATTCTACTTAATGCCATTGTAAATACAAATCACTTACAAGTAAAAAACTATAAAAGAGACTGATATCCTTTAATAAGTTCACGGTTTGCAGCATACCATTTGAAGGTCCGGGCAACGCCTTCTGATAAATTGATTGCCGGACGGTATCCCAGCGCTGCAATTTTTGAAATATCAGGGCACCTTCTACTTACTGAGCCGGCGGTAACTGGCTGATGTACTACCTCAAACTTCCGGTTTAAGTTCCGGAAAACTTCTGCAACCACTTGATTTATTGAAACTTCCTCAGGGTTTCCTAAATGATAAATTTCACGATGCCCCCCCAATTGATACATGGTAATAAATGCGTCAACCAGGTCATCTACGTAACAAAAAGCCCTTGTTTCCTCCCCATTTCCTTGAATGGGGAAGCTCAGAAGGCCTTCCGGCTGTTCTTCAGCCATATCTAAGGCACGTAGAATAAACTGTGGAATCACATGCTTGCTGCCCATATCCGGACCATAAATATTATGTGGCCTGAAAATCTGAAGCTTGGTAAAGAAATCACGATGAAAATTCATGGCAATCACTTCAGATATCAACTTGCTGGCCCCGTATGAATAGCGGGGGTTTGATGGGTCGGGTACTTTTAACACCTCTGTCTCAGGGGTAGGTACAATAGCCGGTGCTTGATAAGCCTCAGCACTTGAGGCAATAACCAACTCCCGGATGTTGTTTTGATAACAGGCATCAACTACGTTAAACATACCAAGTACCCCGACTTCTAAAATTTTATCCGGAATGGTATAAAAGTTTTCCGTTCCGTTGATTGCAGCCAAATGAAATACTGCCCTACAACCCCGAAATGCCTCACTCAGCGCTTCCTTGTCAAGAATATCAACCGTAGCCAATAATACTTCATCAAGCCCATCAAGTCGCTCCGGAATGCCACGTGTGAAATTATCAACGGCCACTACCTGATAGCCTGCTGTAACAAGTCTTTTGACCAGATAGGCCCCAATAAAACCGGCCGCCCCGGTTACCGCAATTCTATTCTCCATGATTCCTATTTTCTATGCTGAAAATTGTTAAACGCTGCGTGATTGCCTAAAACCACATACCTGTTAGCATATTCAGGCGCATCAAAGGCATTAAAATTATTCCAGTAATCATATACCAGCCGTGGTTGAGCACCTTTGTCAAATATTTCAGCCCATGGGATGCGCTTAAACGATGGATGATTGTTGGCAATCACAACCAAATCAAACTTACCTGCCTCTTCCACAATATCTGACACATACAACAATCCAAGTGCTTCGATTGCCTTGCGGTCTAATTTAGGGTCATAACCCGCAAAACTGGCATCTTTAAATGTGTCTTTTAGTGCTGTTAATACTTCCAATGACATAGAACCACGCAGGTCATCGGTCTCCGGATAACCTTTAAAGGTAAGGCCTGCCAATAAGATTCGCTTTGGCCCCTCCGCTTGCAATTGTCTAAATGCCGCGGCAATAAACTGAACCGTCTCTGCCGGTTGACGCTCGTTCACCAAACGTGCTGATGCAGTAACATCCAGCCCTGTATCAAGCCCAAATAATTGTGCACTCTGATTGAGGATATGCGGGTCCTTTTCTAAGCAGGGCCCTCCTACCAGCCCCGGTAATGCAACATTGGTTCGCGGATAACCCAATTTACCCCCATTGATTACTTCGTAAGCATTGATTCCGGCTACATCACAAACCCGCGCAACCTCATTGCCAAACGAGAATATAACATCACGGTATGTATTGTCTACCAGCTTAATCATCTCAGCTGTCTCTAATGTAGAAACCTTAATGGTAGTCGGGGTGAGTCGCCCGAACAAAATAGCACAGCGCTCCCTGGTTTCAATATCATCTGCCCCAATTACCTGAGGCAGGTAATGTAACTCTTTCAATGCCAGACCCTCAAGGGTTCGCTCTGGACAAACCGCAATCTCAAACCGTTTGCCGGTGGCTTCCAATATTGGCCGGATAACTTTCCGTGCCGTACCCAGCCTCACCGTTGACCGAAGTATTACCAGGTCACCATCCTGCATTATTTCAGCAATTTGCCTTGTGGCATTCTCAATCATATCTAAGCGTATGTCTCCGCTCTTGCTCAAAGGTGTACCAACGGTTATGATAAAAGTTGTCGGCTTGAAAGGAATCGCATGCTGGTCTTTCGAAAATGAAAAATTATTTTTTCGTAATGCAGAGCGTATTTCCGCCTCTAAACCCTCCTCAAAAAAGGTGGGCTCTGCCTTGCTCAACTTGTCTAATACCTCCTGGCGCACCTCAAGGCCATGCACCTTATATCCGGCATTGGCAAGGCTTACTGCCAATGTCATACCTACATATCCCAAACCCAACACACAAATGCGTTCCTGATGTGTTACCATATTTTCAAATTCTGATGCAAAATAACAACAGTTAAGCAAACAATCTGCATCCGGGCTGAATATGCCTGAATGAAAACCAAATTCGCTTATTTTGCTGCCTTGGAAACGCCGGAAATCAGGTTTATGCAAAGGGCCATCGAACTGGCCGGATTCGGACAAGGCTTTGTAAGTCCGAACCCCATGGTAGGTTGCGTGATAACTTCAGGCAGTAAAATCATAGGCGAAGGTTTTCATGCAAAATACGGCATGCCTCATGCCGAAGTCAATGCAATTAATGCTGTTACACAAAAAGATTTATTACCCGACTCAACCCTTTATGTTAGCCTTGAACCGTGCAGCCACACAGGTAAAACCCCTCCATGCACCAATCTGATTCTCCAAAGCGGCATACGAAAGGTTGTCGTAGCTGCCGAAGACCCCAATCCCAAGGTGGCTGGTAGTGGCATACGATTGCTCCGGGAAGCCGGCCTGGAGGTACAGACAGGTATTTTACAAAATGAAGCCCAGTTCATAAACAGACGCTTCTTCACCTTCCATCAGGAAAAGCGGCCATATATCATCCTGCGCTGGGCCGAAAGTGCCGATGGATTCTGTGATCATGACAGAAGCAGCACAAAACGTGAAAGTATCCCGGTATCAGGCATATTATCACGCCAATTAAGCCACATCTGGCGCACACAGGAACAGGCTATCTTGGTAGGAGCACAGACTGTTCTCACCGACGACCCTTCTCTCACACCGAGGTTATGGCCGGGCAAACCACCGCTGAGAATACTTTTCGACCCTTCACTCCGGGCGCCTGAAAACAGTCAGTTGCTACAAGACGGTTACGAAACATTGGTTTTCAATCATTTAAAATCTGAACAATCTGTTGCCTGCACCTGGATAAAAATAGATACGGAGCAGGATTTTATTGAAGCCTTGAAAGAAGAACTTTACAGCCGGAAAATACTCTCATTCATGGTTGAAGGTGGCCCCGAAACATTGAGGCGTTTTTTAGCTATTGGCGCTTGGGATGAGATCAGACGTTTTCGTTCGCCAAACCTTATTACTAAAGGAGTTTCGGCACCTCAGTTAAATGTGCCCCCGGATATATCACAGGCCTCGGGTGATGATACCTTAGAGGTTTTCTTCAAGCCCTTCTCAAAGCTTATCGGCTAAAAAAACCGGCAGGTCTTCTTTTTGCAAATGATGACTTAACATTCCGCACGACCGGGCTGCCATCACATGTTGAATGCTGTCATCAATAAATAATGTTGTTGCCGCATCCAGCCCTGCATCATTTAGCACATGCTCAAAAATAACAATATCGGGTTTGCGCATTCCTACCTGATATGAATAATAGTATTTCTCAAAATAGCCTGCCAGTGAATCCAGTCCAAATGTACTTTTTAAATAGTTGTTGAAACTACGAATATGCAGGTCATTGGTATTCGACAATAGAAAAGTACGATGGTTCAATGCTGCTTTTTCTAAAATGAACAAACGCTCCTCGGGCAAATCAAGTAAGATAGAATTCCATGCATCAATTATCTGCTCTTCAGTAACCTCAGGGGGTAGCTGTGTTTTCAGTTGCTGAACAAACGCCGATGAACTTATTTTTCCCTTTTCGTAATCATCAAAAAGTGCCTGCTGGCGGGCCTGAGAAAACTTTTGCTGGAAATCTTCAAGTCCGAGCCGTTCAAATGCCTTTACCGGAAGCTGGTAATCAATGTTGAGTATAACTCCGCCTAAATCGAATATAATGTTTGCAATGTGTTGTCCTTGGTAAATCATCTGTGTATTTGAGAAAAAATAATATTGACTTGTTGGGTTCGAAGGTTTACATTTGCCGTCCTTTTGAGGGCTTGTAGCTCAGTGGTTAGAGCAGCGGACTCATAATCCGTTGGTCGCAGGTTCGAGTCCTGCCTGGCCCACCACCCCCACTCAGTGCAGCAGAATCCATGCTGCCTGAGGCAGGAATCCGGCAAGAAAACCTGCCCAGACCTGCGACAGGGTATGCACCTTAAGTTGCAATCTTGAAGTGCCTACAATTCCAGCCACCAGAAAAGCTCCGGCCATTAAAAACCTCAGGTCAAGCTGCCATACAACAGCCGCGAGCACCAATGAGCCACACAAACCACCAATTCCGGTCATGTGCATTGAAATCTTCCACCAGGCAGATACCATTAGGGTAATTATTACCGAAAATAATGCTGCTACCAGGAAAAAATAATACAACAAGGGCAGGAAGTCACTCAGCCGGTACAGGTAAAATAAATTGAATCCATAGAACAAAGCAGTTAAAAATATCGGAACAGGTCTGTCAGACCTTTCATGCAGATTGAGCGAACGAATGAGCTTGAAACGTTTGAGCAATACCACAAATCCGGCAGGCAATAAGAAGGTAAAAACCAATACACAACATAAAACTACCCACTTCAGCTTTTCTGGCATCAAAACAAAAGCGTAAAAAGGAAGGTACAGGTATATTATTGTGCCATACAATGGCATCAGCAATGGCTGGAAAAGCCAGGAAAAAAAATGCGCCAGCCTCTGAGGCATTTATCGGCTGATTTCTATGGTTTGCTCCCTGTCAGGGCCTACCGATAAGATTTTCACAGGCACACCCAAGGCTTTCTCCAAAAAGCTGATATATCTTTTCAGATTCTCAGGAATTTGGTCATAACTACGAACCCCGGTAAGATCTTCAGACCATCCTGGCATACTTGTATAAACAGGCTCAATGTAATTTGCTTCGGTATTATAGGGCAAGGCCTCAGTTTCAACACCATTTACCCGATAGGCAGTACAAACCTGAATATCTCCGAAACCACTTAAAACATCAGCTTTGGTCATAATCAGGCCGGTAACACCATTGATCATAACCGAATACTTCAATGCAGGAAGGTCTAACCATCCGCAACGCCTCGGACGGCCGGTTGTAGCCCCAAACTCTCTTCCGACAGCACGTATGCGTTCTCCGGTTTCATCAAACAATTCAGTAGGGAATGGCCCGCTACCTACCCGTGTGCAATAGGCTTTAAAAATGCCATACACCTGCCCTATCTTACCGGGTGCCACGCCCAGACCTGTACAGGCACCTGCACTAACAGTATTCGAAGAGGTAACAAAAGGGTAAGAGCCAAAGTCAATATCCAGCAATGAACCTTGTGCTCCTTCTGCCAGCACTGCTTTACCTTCTAACAATGCCTGGTTCACATAATATTCGCTGTCAATATGTTCAAAACTACGCAGGTTCTCTATCCCCTGAAAGAAGGCTTGTTCAGCTTCTTCCAGCTCATAGGTAAACCCTTCGTAATGACTGAGTATTTCACGATGTTTTTCTACCAGAAAATTATATCGCTCTTTAAAATCAGGCAATGAGATATCCCCCACCCTCAAACCATTTCGCCCGGTTTTGTCCATATAGGCTGGCCCGATACCTTTCAACGTAGAACCAATCTTTGCCTGCCCTTTTGCAGCTTCAGAGGCTGCATCAAGAAAGCGATGTGTTGGCAAAATTAAATGTGCCTTTTTAGAAATAAACAGGTTCTTCTGGATGTCAACACCCATATTGTGCAATGCATCTGTTTCTTTTTTAAAAACCACCGGGTCAATTACCACTCCATTGCCTACCACATTAGCCGTTTGGGTATGAAATATGCCGGATGGTATTGTATGCAACACATGTTTAATACCACTGAACTCAAGCGAATGTCCGGCATTCGGACCACCCTGAAATCGTGCAATTACTTCATAACGGGGAGTAAGCACATCTACAATTTTGCCTTTCCCTTCATCGCCCCATTGGAGGCCTAATAAAACATCAAGCTTCATTCTGTTTTTCTGTATTTTTAAAAACTTGCAGCGCTGCAGCCTGGGTAGCAGCCAGCTGGAAGACTGTATCAAGTCTAGTAATCACAAATAATTTTTCTAAACGGGGCGAAAGGTTACAAATGATGGTCTCTCCCCCGTCGTTCCTGCTTTGCGTGAGAATCGTAATTAAAACGTTAAGCCCACTGCTGTTAATGTATTCTAACTTCTTTAAGTCAATCACAAAGCGGTTCATCCCCTGTGCAATTGAGTCCTTCACCTCCTCAAGCAATGATGAGGCATCGTATTTCTCCATTAAGCGTCCCTCGAGATGAATAATCCCAACGCCCCGGTTATTGTCAATTTGATAGGTGAAACTCATGGCTTCTCTTGTTTTGAATTTTCACAAACCCCCTTCTGGTGTAATTTATTACACTGGGCATAAAAAGTTAAGGAGTGACTTTTGATTGAAAAGTTCAGCAGCTCACCCGTCATATTCTGAATTTGTTGAATCCGTGGGTCACAAAACTCAAACACTTTCCCACAATCCTGGCAAATCAAATGATCGTGTTGTTTGAATTTATATGATTTTTCAAACTGAGCTTGTTGCCGGCCAAACTGATGCCTCGATACCAGGTTGCAGGTAAGCAACAACTCTATGGTATTATACAAGGTCGCACGACTTACCCGGTAATTCTTGTTCTTCATCAATACATAAAGCGACTCCACATCAAAATGCCCTTTGTGTGAATAGATTTCCTCCAAAATGGCATATCGCTCAGGTGTCTTGCGATGCCCGTTCTGTTCAAGGTAATCGGTAAAAATTTGCCTTACTGTTTGAAGTGTTTCTTGCTCACTCATGCTTCCGGGCAAAAGTAATCAATTATCCCCCCGAAAACAGGTAAATGAGAAATGTTCGCTTCTTAAATGCCAATCGGATGCCAGGTGGTTTTGACTTCCAGAAAATCAAGAATCCGGTAAGGTGATGCCGCCTTTTCATTGTACCAATCTTCGGTAGCATCACTCCTGAGACGCTTTAAATTCATGGCTGTTTCCTGATCAGCTTTTATCAAAGCCTGATTGTCATTGGTGTGCAGGTAAAGTGAGTTAACATCCATGTGGGTGCTGAAATGACTGCTTAGCTCCTTTCGTTCGCCGGTGAGAATATTTACAACTCCCGCCGGAAGATCAGAGGTGGCAAGCACCTCTGCAAAGGTAATTGCACAAAGCGGCAGACTGTTCGACGCCAGCACAACACAGGTGTTTCCGCTTGCAATTACAGGTGCAACCACAGATACCAAGCCAAGAAGGGCACTCTTTTCAGGCGCAATCACCCCTACCACTCCCATCGGCTCGGTACTTGAAAAGTTAAAATGCGATGATGCAACCGGGTTAACTGAACTAAAAACTTGATTGTATTTATCACACCATCCGGCATAATAAATCATGCGGTCAATCGCTGCTTCTACCTCTTTTTTCGCCTGAATTGCACTTTGCCCCATATCAGTCAACTCTGCTACAAACTGTGCCGACCTGGTTTCAAGCATTTCAGCAATTCGGTATAATATCTGACTGCGGTTCATGGCAGCCCTGGCAGCCCATTTTTCCTGCGCCTCACGGGCGGCGACTACGGCATTGCGGAAGTCTTTTCTCGACGACAGACAAACATTTACAGTATCACCGTTTGACAAAGCCAATGAATAATACCTCCCCGATTCAGTGCGTGGGAACTGGCCACCAATAAATATCTTATATGTTTTTAGCACCTTCACACGTTCTGTTTGCTGAACTTGTGTGCCATTACCCGCCTTGATTTCTGCTGTTTTGGTTTTCATAATATAATTTCACCTGAAAGGGAGTGCTTCTTCACTCCGATTCAATATTGCACGAATATACGGAAGCCCATTAGAATTACAAGTTACTCATCGTCAAACTGCGTCCCTAAAAAGCATGAAACCATTGATACGACTCTTATCAGCTGCCCCCATTATTTCAACTGTGAAGGCAAGGAATATTAATTTACACCCAGCACAAAGCCTTGATAAGCAAGTACAAAACAGGCTTCAAATGAGCTGGCATTTTTTCATGGCCTGAAAATAGGCTGAATAGTCAAAAAAATATTTACTTTGCGGATACCTGAAAACGGATGACAATTATGGCTAAACAGGGCTCAAAAAAGAAAACCGAAAAACCAGATGCAGCAGCACTCGACTTTCGTTCAATGTTTCAATATGCACCGGCACCTGAGTCAAGCGCTCATGTTCAGCTGGCCTCTCAATACGAATTGTTCATAAATGGAAAATGGGAGAAGCCGCTTAAAGGCGAATATTTTGAAACCCGTAATCCTGCAAATGAGCAGGTTTTGGCACGCATTGCAATGGCCGGAAAAGAAGATGTTGACCGTGCTGTGACAGCTGCCAGAAATGCCTATGAGCAAACCTGGTCTAAAATAAGTGCGAAAGAACGGGCGAAATATATTTACCGCATCGCCCGCCTGATACAGGAACGTGCCCGTGAATTCGCCGTAATCGAGTCGCTTGATGGGGGCAAACCAATACGCGAAAGCCGCGATATGGATGTACCACTGGCAGCCAATCATTTTTTCTATTATGCCGGTTGGGCCGACAAGCTTGATTATGCCTTTCCGGGAAAGAAACCACATTCATTAGGAGTTGCAGGGCAAATCATTCCATGGAACTTTCCGCTGCTGATGGCCGCCTGGAAAATCGCCCCTGCGCTTGCAACCGGCAATACTGTTGTGTTAAAGCCAGCAGAAACCACACCGCTGACTGCTCTGAAATTGGCTGAATTAATCAAAGATGCCGGCTTGCCAGATGGTGTAGTGAACATCATCACAGGTGCAGGCGCCACCGGAGCAGCACTGGTGAACCACCCGGATATCAATAAAATAGCATTTACCGGCTCAACCGAGGTGGGTAAAATAATCCAAAAAGCTGTTGCCGGAACAGGCAAAAAGATAACCCTTGAATTAGGCGGCAAGGCTGCAAACATTATATTCGAAGATGCACCGATTGACCAGGCCGTTGAAGGGGTTATCAATGGGATTTTCTTTAACCAGGGGCATGTTTGCTGCGCAGGCTCACGCCTGTTTGTGCAGGAAAGCGTAGCCGATAAAGTTATCAGAAAACTGAAAGACCGCATGGAAAGTTTGATTGTTGGCGACCCCCTTGATAAGAATACCGATATCGGTGCAATTAACTCAAAGGAACAGCTAAACAAAATCAAGCAATACCTTAAAATAGGTGTCAATGAAGGTGCTGAGATGTACCAGCCGGCATGTGCTATTCCTGCCAAAGGATTTTTCTGCAAGCCCACCTTATTTTTACATACCTCTCAAAGTCACCGTATCGTTCAAGAAGAAATATTTGGCCCGGTACTTGCAATACAAACCTTTCGTACTGTTGAAGAGGTGATTGAAAAAGCAAACAATACCCCCTACGGCCTTAGTGCCGGTGTATGGACCGATAAAGGTTCAAAAATTTTCAACCTGACCACTAAACTCAAAGCAGGGGTTGTATGGGCAAATACCTATAATAAGTTCGATCCCACTTCTCCATTCGGCGGGTATAAAGAAAGCGGCTATGGTCGAGAGGGTGGCTTACACGGTCTGCAGCCCTATTTAAAATTTGAAGCATGATGCAACAAAAATGTTCCCCCTTTTTATATATCGCAATTGCCTTTGTATTTCTTTTTTCATCCGGCAGCATACATGCGCAATCTGCTGAACTTAATGCGGCCAGAAACTTGTTTGATGCCGGTAATTTTGTGGCTGCCCTTGCTCAAACCGATGCATTATTAGCAAAAGACGAAGATAATGCCGATGCCTGGACGCTATCAGGCCGTGTTCGCCTGGCAATGAAAGATGTTAAAGGGGCAGAAACAGATTTGCAAAAAGCCATACAACTTGACGATAGCAACGGCGAGGCAAAGCTATACCTGGGCGTGGTTTTATACTTAACTGGTAAGTACAAGGAGTCAATTCAACAGCTCGATAAAGCAGAAAAACTACTTCCCAACGATTACAAGGTTTATTTTAACCGGGCGCTGTCATGGGAAGAACTCCCAAATCTCAATAAATCTATTGCTGATTTAGACAAGGCGCTTAGCATAAAACCAGATTTTATCAATGGTTATTTAAAGCGTTCTGAAATGTACTTTGAGCTGGAGAATTTTAAAGAAAGTATCGCCGACTGCAACCGTGCCATTGGTATTGATTCAACAAATGCAGAAGCATACTTTCGCAGGGGCATCGCTTTGGGGGGCGAAGCAAAAGACAAAGAGGCGGTAGCTGATTTTAACAAAGCCATTGAACTAAAACCCAACCACGACGAAGCACTCACCTATCGCGGTGCTGCCAAGTTACTTTCTGGTAATAAAAAAGGGGCATGCCTCGACTGGAAACGTGCAATGGAATTAGGTAATGACATGGCAGAAGAAAATTATACGAAATACTGTGAGTCGAATTAATAAAATGAGAACATTGCTTGGCACCGTGCTGGTACTTTTATTCAATCTCAGCACCTTAAGTGCCCAATCTGGTGACAGTTATAGTACCCTTTACAACGATGCTATACGGCAAATAGACCAGCAGCACTACCTTGAAGCACGTACACTGCTTTCTAAAGCAATTGTGCAAAAATCTGATTTTGCTGAGGCCATTTTTGCCAGAGGCACATGTAGCCTAATGCTGAAAGAATGGGATTTGGCCTGCGCTGATTTTGAGAAATCAGCCGCCCTTAATTGGAAACCTGCACATGAGTACATTGAAAAATATTGCGGCAAAGACTCCTATGGCCGCAAGGTGAATAAATCAAAGAAATAGTCTGCTCATGCGCCTGTCTTTAAGCTTACTGCTTTCGAGCATGCTAATTGGTTTTTGCACAAGCCTTCATGCCCAAACCGCCAATGATTTTTACAATGCCGGCACAGCCCACGGCTTGAAGGAAGAATACAACGCTGCCATTGCTGAATTCAGCAAAGCGCTTGACAAACAACCTGTATTTGCTGAGGCCTTGCTTTCGCGCGGACTTTGCTACCTACGCATCAAAAAATATAAAGCAGCAATTCAAGACTTCACTGCGCTTTTAAAAGCCAACCAGCAGGATGCCAGTGCTTTATACAACAGAGCGCAGGCGAAACTGGCACTGGGTGATTTCAATGGCGCACTTGCCGACACCGAAGATGCAATGCGGATAAAACAAGGTGACCCTCAATTGTACTTTATCAAAGGGCAGATTCAATATGCTATGGGTAATTACGGGCAATCAATTGATGATTTAGGCACTTCAATCTCACTTGACGCTGGCAACCCAGCAGTATATTACAAAAGAGGTGTTGTAAATTATATCGCCGGATACAAAGAGGCAGCTTGTAAAGACCTTGAAAAAGCTGCCGCCATGGGCTATCAGGAAGCCTATGACATCCTTCGCCTCTATTGCCGCTAATTAAACCATGATTATCAGACTGGTATCTTTTTGCGCTTCGTACCTGTTATTAGGTATTATTTACCTGATTTCGCTGCTTCCAATGAGGGCGCTGCACCTGATTGCCGACCTTACTTATTTGGTAGTGTACCGGATGTTAAAATACCGTGTTAAAGTAGTTCGTTCGAACCTTAAGCATTCTTTTCCGGAAAAAAATGAACAGGAATTGGCACTTATCGAAACGCGATTTTACCACCATCTTGCTGATATCATGGTAGAGACGATTAAATCATTTAGCATCTCTGAAAAGGAGCTCAAAAAAAGAATGCAGCTTCTTAACCCGGAATTGCTTGCCAGCTATTTTCAACGTCAAATTCCGCTGATTGCTGTTACAGGGCATTTTAACAACTGGGAATGGGCAGCTATTTCGCTTCCATTGCAAAGCACATTTAAAGCACAAGGTGTTTATCTTGCACTGAAAAACCCTGTGATGAATCGCTTCATGATTCGCTCCCGCTCACGCTTTGGCATTGACCTTATTGAAGTAAGGGAACTTTACCATGAATTTGAACAACGTAAAAACCTGCTTACCATCAATGGATTTGTTGCTGACCAAAGTCCTTCGAGACCCGACAGAGGCTATTGGGTGAAGTTTCTTAATCAGGAAACCCTGGTTGCACACGGAACTGAAAAATATGCCCGACAATACCAAATGGGTGTAGTGTTCGGAAAAATCACCAAGAAAAAACGGGGCATGTATACCTTAGAATATGTACCCATTACAGACAATGGTGCGCGTGAACCTGAAGGTGAGATTACAAAAAAACACAGCCAGCTGCTTGAATCATTCATCAAAGCCTCTCCCGAACAATGGCTTTGGTCGCACAAAAGATGGAAACATAAAAAACCGCTTGAAAGCAGCCCATCATCATGACAGCATTCACGGTACCCAATGAGCCCCTGGCCGAACGCATGCGTCCGGAAAGTTTGGCCAGTTACGTCGGTCAGAAGCATTTGGTCGGCCCGGGTGGCCTCATCAGAAGAATGATCGAGGAAAAACTCCCATTGCCATCAATGATTTTCTGGGGTCCGCCGGGAGTAGGTAAAACCACCTTGGCGCGACTTTTGGCACGTGAAACCTCAGCGGGGTTCTTTTCACTGAGTGCCATCCAATCGGGGGTAAAAGAAGTACGTGAAGTGATTGATTCAGCAAGGAGCCAGGGTGGACTCCTTGGAAAGCCTGTGCTATTTATTGATGAGATTCACCGATTCAGCAAGTCACAACAGGACTCCCTGCTGGGTGCTGTTGAAAAAGGCCTTATTACCCTTATTGGCGCCACCACTGAAAACCCGTCTTTCGAAGTCATCCCTGCGCTTTTATCGCGTTGCCAGGTATATACCCTGAAGCTTCTTGATACTGAAGACCTTCAGCAATTATTAGCAATGAGTCTCAGCCAGGATGCGTTTTTGAAAACCCGCAACATTGAGATTACAGAAACAGACGCCTTGTTTCGTTTCTCAGGTGGGGATGCACGCAAACTGCTCAATCTACTTGAACTAACAGCCTTGTTTTTACAAGGCGAGGGGCCCATTCGATTGACGAATGATGCAGTATTACAAGTGCTGCAACAAAACCCGGCCCGGTACGACAAATCAGGTGAACAGCATTACGATATTATTTCGGCATATATCAAAAGTATCCGGGGTTCTGACCCCAATGCCGCCTTGTACTATCTTGCCCGGATGATTGAAGGAGGTGAAGATCCTTCATTTATAGCAAGGCGTCTGCTGATTCTTGCTGCCGAAGATATCGGTCTGGCAAATCCAACCGCTTTGGTTATGGCAAATACCTGCTTTCAGGCTGTAAATGTTATTGGCTACCCAGAAAGCGACCTGATTCTCTCGCAAACCACCATTTATCTGGCTGTATCTGAAAAAAGCAATTCGGTGTACACTGCAATTCGAGCCGCACAGCAATTGGTAAAAGAAACCGGCGATCTTTCAATTCCATTGCACCTGCGAAACGCACCAAGCAATCTGATGAAAGAGCTGGGCTATGGCTTTGATTACCAGTACCCCCATAATTTCCCGACGAATTTTTGTGACCAAGAATACCTGCCCGAAGAAATACGTGGAAAACGCTTTTATGAACCGGGTGCCGCAAGTCGCGAAACCGAAATAAGCAGGAAACTTCGGCAAAACTGGAAGGGCAAATACGGATATTAAGCTGATAAATGACTTTAAGAGCCCTATCTTTGCAGCGCAATTGCTATGGCTTTCAAATCTGGTTTTGTCAATATCATTGGGCTGCCCAATGCAGGGAAATCAACCCTGATGAACGCCCTGATAGGCGAAAGGCTCTCTATTGTTACGCCCAAGGCACAAACCACCCGTCACCGAATTATCGGCATTTTAAATGGAGAGGATTTTCAGGTAGTCTTTTCAGATACTCCGGGCATGATTCGCGACCCCGCCTATCGCCTCCAGGAATCTATGAATCGTTTTGTGGAAGGGAGTTTTCAGGATGCTGACATCTTTCTATTCATTGCTGAAATCGGGCAGAAACCATCTTCCGACAGTATTCCGGAAGCGTTATTGCACACCCAAACTCCTTTATTACTGGTAATCAGTAAAATTGACTTAGGTAATCAGACTCAATTAGAAGAGCGCAGCGAAGGCTGGAAAAACCTGCTTCCACAAGCTGAAATAATTCCTGTTTCTACAATTGCCGGATTCAACCTTGACTACCTAAAAGGTCGGATATTAAGCCAATTACCCGAAAACCCTCCCTACTTTGAAAAAGATGCCCTTACCGACCGGAATGAGCGCTTTTTTGTCACTGAAATCATTCGTGAAAAAATCTTGTTAAACTACAAGAAGGAGATTCCTTATGCAGTAGAGGTAGTTGTGGATGAATTCAAAGATGAGCCTGAAATAGCCCGCATCTCAGCAATTATCTTTGTAGCGCGTGATTCACAAAAAGGAATCCTGATCGGGCATCAGGGCAGTATCTTGAAAAAAACTTCTACCGAAGCACGCCTTGACATGGAACGCTTTCTGGGTAAAAAAGTATTTCTGCGCATCCAGGTAAAGGTGAGTAAAGACTGGCGCGACAACGACAAACAACTTAAACGATTCGGGTATCTTTCGTAAAAATTATGGGTAAAATTGTAGCAATTATTGGTCGTCCCAATGTGGGTAAATCAACCTTGTTTAACCGGTTGACCGAAAGCAGGGAAGCTATTGTGGATGAAACAGCCGGTGTTACCCGCGACCGCCATTATGGCAAAGCCACCTGGAATGGCAAGGAATTCACCCTCATAGATACCGGCGGCTATATTACCGGCTCTGAAGATGTCTTTGAAGAAGCCATCCGGCACCAGGTAAAAATTGCAATTGATGAATCAGACCTGCTGTTGTTTGTAGTAGATGTTGAAGAAGGGCTAACCTTTTTCGACGAGCAAGTTGCTGATTTGGTTAGACGGTCGGGGAAAAAAGTATTTCTGATAGGCAACAAAACCGATAACAATCAGCGCATACCTGACAATGGGGTGTTTTATAGCATGGGCCTGGGGGAGGTATTCCCGGTATCTGCGGCTTCTGGCTTCGGAACAGGAGAACTACTCGATGAAGTGGTAAAAATGATTCCGGATGCTGAAGAAGATGAGCAACTCGCTTCAATACCCCGTATTGCCGTTGTTGGAAGACCCAATGTGGGAAAATCTTCTTTTGTGAATGCCCTGCTCGGAAAAGACCAAAATATTGTTACCCCGGTAGCCGGCACAACACGTGATGCTATTTATACAAGGTACAATGCGTTTGGTCATGACTTTTACCTTGTTGATACCGCCGGATTAAGGAAGAAAGGCAAAGTGCACGACAGTCTGGAGTTTTATTCTGTTATGCGCACGGTGAAAGCCATCGAAAACTGTGATGTCTGCATCTTGATGCTCGACGCAAGGGATGGTATTGAAGCGCAAGACCTCAACATACTCTGGCTGGCCATTCGAAACCACCGGGGGCTTGTGATTTTGGTAAATAAATGGGATCTCATTGAAAAGGATCATAAAACTACACGTGAATATGAGCAGGTAATATTGTCGCGAATTGCACCCTTCAAAGATGTTCCCATCATTTTTGTTTCAGTAACCGAAAAGCAGCGTTTACTTAAAGCCGTTGAGGAAGCCGTTCAGGTATATCATAACCGGAAAAAACGTATCCAGACCCGTAAACTGAACGAAATAATGCTGCCTATCATTCAGGACACCCCTCCTCCGGCAGTAAAAGGTAAATACCTGAAAATCAAATTTATAACGCAGTTGCCAATGCATTATCCTGCTTTTGCATTCTTTTGCAACCTACCGCAATATTTCCGTGAACCCTACAAACGATTTCTTGAAAACCAACTCAGACAACATTTTGGCTTCAAGGGTTCACCCATCGAAATATTTTTCCGGCAGAAATAAATCGGATAATGCCGTTTTTCACTTATTCGATGTAAGTATTTTGTAGTAAACAACTAGCTATTTAGCACTAGTTTATATTTTATTCCGCTCATATACAGCGAGTTATACTAATATTAAGAACCTATTAAAAGAGATTCCGTACGAGAAATAAGCTTGTAAGATTTTTTCTTATTTTTGCATCGGAATGTTATACCAACACTATCTTAAGATACCTAACAGTAAAAATGTAAACGAATGCAGACGAAAGCGTAACAGCTTGGGCATCTGCTTTTCTTGTTGTAAGCTCTATTAAAGTTGCTGCATACGCCATCCGGCAATGACATTCTTTAAAAAATGATTGTTTGACTTCTGACCCTAACCCTTATGAAAACAACTCAAACTTTATCAAATTTCTCACTAAAATGGTTAAAATTTACATTGCCATTTTTGATGATTTTGGTTGGCTTGCCCTTATTGGCTCAAAAAACCAGTACCGGTACAGTATGGAGCAATGCTGCACATTGGTCGCCAGCGGGAGTTCCCGGGGCAACTGATGATGTAATCATCAACACCAATATGTCAGTTGACCAGGCAAGTGTGACGATCGGCTCGCTCACCGTTAATGCTTCACGTACGCTTACCTTGTCGGCTACAAATACTGATTTTGATGTAAACGGGCTGGTAAACCTGAATGGTACATTTTCTGCCGCTGCTTCAAACGCAACAACTTTTGAAGCTCTGGGACTGGTGACCGTAGGAGCCGGAGGGATTTTTGCTGATGATCAGGCAGGCGGTATGAATCGTTTTTCAGGTGGTATTACCCATAACAACATTACTGCAAATACCTTTAGGACTTCGAGTCCGTCGGAGTTTTTCGGTGCTTCACAAAGTCTCAATGGGGCAGGTGAAATCAGGTTTAACAGTACCCTGACCATCAACGGAAACATTGCTGTAACCAACAACCTGAGCCATGCCAGCGGGCTACTTATTGTCGGCAACCTTGACGGGGTGGGCATTGCTGCTACCTTAATCAACAACACACTGGTTCGGTACAATGCTGCGGCCATGCCTTTTGCAAATGCAGGTCAGCTTAACGCAAGTAGCACAGGCAATACCTTCCAATATTCAGGAGCTGCCCAAACAATCAGACCCACCCTATATTACCATCTGACGCTATCAGGTTCAGGTGCTAAAACATTAACCGACATCAATGTTTTAGGCAACTTCAGTCAGATAGCCGGCACCTCGGCACAGGCTACCGGAACGCTTCGTTTTTCAGGCACTGACAATGCTACCTATGCAAACTCTAATGCCACCGTCTGGAATGATGTAGTTGTTGAAAAAACAGGTGCCAGCGTCACTCTCAACAGCAACCTAACTACCAATCAGTTAACAATCGGGATAGGAACATTAAACCTCGGCTCAACTGCACGCACCTTATTGGTAAATGGTGATTTTGCCGGCGCTGCCACCCTTGATGCCTCCGGGGCAAATCATACCGTGCGCCTGCGTGGGGTAAACAACAGTATTGGTTCATTTATTACCGGAAGTTCAGCTACGGTAGTTCAATATGATTTGTTAAGTGGTACTTCTCAAACCATTTTCGGAAGTCAGAACTACAAAGATATCACCCTGTCAACAGGTACACCAAATACTGCAAAGGTTTTGGGCGGGCATGTCACTGTGGCTGGCGTTTTCAGGTTTAACCATAATTTTCAGGTACAATTGGGTGCGTTCGACCTCACTTTTAGCAACACAGGCACACTTTCTTCAAGCGCTAACTGGACTGGTGGGAATTCAGGTTTCAGGATGTTTGTAACCAATGGAACAGGAAAGGTAGTACTCGCTAAAACGACTGCTGCCGGCTTTACCTCCTTTAACACCTCCACGGCAAGCCCTGTCGCAGGTGGTTTCATTCCGATGGGCGATGTTGGCGTAAACAACTCTATGACAATATCAGCACTTACCGCCACAGTTGCCGGTACCGGTCGTATTGAAGTAAGAGTGGTCGGTTCACGCCAACCCAACATCCCCTATTACAACTTCGCATTGCAAAAATTCTGGCAAGTTCAAACCGTTAACCTAAGTGCTATTTCAGCCGATGTTGCGTTTAGTTTCGCCAACCCGCTTGATGTCATAGGCTTCATAGGTACATACGTTCCGATAGTATATGACGGATCTTCGTTGGTTAGTCCTAACAGTCCTTCAGCACCCGGAAGCAACCCCTTCAGATCTACCGGCAACAATTACCTGACAGGTGACTGGACTGCCTACGACCCTGCAGTACGCACCACATTATACTCTTACCAATCGGGCAACTGGAACGACCCACTCACATGGACTACTGACCCCTCCGGTACTACTTCTGTATTTCCCATGGTACCAGGTGCAGCTGATGCTGTGGTAATTCTGAACGGGCGAAATGTACACACAACAGTTAGCCGTACGGTGGCCTCAATGGGTATTCAAAGTGGTGGTACGCTTGATATGCAGGCAACAACCGGGAATAATTTAGGCGTAATTTCAGGCCAGGGTTTGCTTCGTTTGGCCTCTGTAAACCTACCAGCAGGAAATATCACGCAGTTTGTTTCAGCAAGCGGCGGCACCATAGAGTATTACGATTTAGGTACAGGTACCTTTGTGCTGCCAACAGTAGCACCATTCACCAACACCTACAACCATCTTCTTGTAAGCAACTCAACATCACAAAGTTTTGAGTTACGCACCGATGCCAGTATCACCCTGAATGGTAATTTCTCAATAACCCGTACTGGTAGTGGCTCCCCTACTTTTATGGTTGGGAACACTGTTGGTAACAGAAACTTTACCATTAACGGCAATTTCAATGTAGGAGCAGGCTGTGTGTTCCGCCCCAGTAATGCCTACAACGGCAATCATGCCATGGTCATCAATGGAAGCTGCACCGTTAGTGGTACTGCGTTTTTCCAGAATTCAGCCACTTATGATGACGCCAACGGTGGTGTAATTCGTCTGACTTTCGGCGGCTCAACTTCAAACACTTCATTTTACGCAAATGCCGGAAGCAATGTGCGGTTTTGGGAGGTTACCATGAGTAAAAATGAAGGCGCTGAGATTTTTATTGACGGGGCAAGCGGGGTCATTGATTTTAATGCTGAGCCAGGAATAGATATTCAGTTCACCAATGGTACCATGCGGCTTGGCTCAGGTATTACACTCACCTTGGGCGATAACGCCGGCGGCAATCATGATATTGGTTCTGTGAATTATTTTCCAGTATTGTGGATTGACGGTGCAGCAGTAACCGGCGGCATGACGAACTCGGTTGTACCCTACGGAACTGTAAGAATATCTTCAGGCAGCTTAGACTGTGTAACCGGAAGCTTCAATAAATCGTTTGTCTTGCGCGAAAGTGGGCAGTTGCAGGTTGACGGTGGTACAGTTACCGCTGCATGCTTGCGGATTTCGAATACTGATGAGTTTGCGCACCGTGGTGCCTATATTCAAACTGCAGGAATCGTTAATATTACAGGTGAAAGTGGGCCGGAAACCCACATGGCCACATTCTCGTTGCCACAGCCTGAAAACGTATTTAAAATGACTGGTGGAACCCTCAATGTTACCAGAGATTTTGCGGGTGCTATATGTCCGACAGGTGGTATTTTAATCGGTTCATCTGAACAAAACTATGAAGTTACCGGGGGCACGGTAAATGTATACTCAAGCAACAACAACTTTTTTGATATTTCTTCAACAGCTCCATTCTATAACCTGAATGTACACAAAGTAGGTTCAGGGGCAAATGGTCAGGTACGTTTACGCTCATACCAATGGTCGCCACTTAATAACTTAGCCTCAGCGCGGCTTTCAGGTGTTCACCCACTGCGGGTATTGAATAACTTCAACATTCTTTCTACCGGCGCTCCCATCTTCGATGCAGGCGACATAGATGTATTTGTAGAAGGAAATATGACACTGAACACCGGAGCTACATATATTTCCGGCAACAATACCCTGCATTTTGAAAAGTCTGCTGCGCAAACATTCACTGTCAATGGCGCGCTACAGTTTTTTGGAACCGGTTCGAACCTTACGAACGGTCCGGAAGACATATTCAATGGCTCCAACTTCACCTTAGAAGGGCTCACCTCAACACAAGACGTGCCAACACTTGCGCCAGATGGCACACAAACTGCTGAGCAGCTTAAGGAGGATGCAACACTAGGGTTACATAGACTATATACCCCATTTATTCCTACTTCTGGCCCGGTAACGGCAAGTATGTATGTGAAAGCGGATGGCCGAAACTTTGTTTCACTGGCAGCCGGTGATTTTTCAAACATGGCGGTTGCAGTGTTCAACCTAAGCTCCGGAGTAGTTCACTCAACCAATGCTGAAGTAATTACCGCCAACATTAGCAATGAGGGTGCTGGCTGGTATCGCATTTCTGTAACTTCTGATGGCAGTAGCCAGTACCGCCTACGCTTGTATCTTCAACAAAATTCAGTTACTACTACCTATACCGGGAACACAAGTATGGGCGTATTTGCCTGGGGGGTAATGATTCAGAATGGAAGTGTACTTTCACCTTATACTCCTGCTATTAATAGCGGATTAAATAGTTTAGCTGTTACCAAAGACGGAGCATCGGCATTATCTATTGCAGGTAGTCAGGCCACCATTACTCTGAACTCAAACTTATTAGTTAACTCCGGCATCTTGAATATTGGCGCCAAAGCCCTGCATATTT
>JAIBAI010000060.1 GCA_019695235.1 Bacteroidia bacterium
AAAATTCTCTGAATACCTTAACACCAAATCATCATCAACACCAATGGAAACAAAGCTTCAGCAAATAAATGACACCCATCGCATCTGGGTTTATCAAAGTTCAAGGCCACTCAATGAGCAGGAACAGGAAATGATTGTTAAAACCGGTACTGAATTTTTAGCACAATGGACGGCGCACGGCGACCAGCTCTACGCTACCGTGAGCGTGTTGTACAATCATTTTATCATCATCGCGCTTGATGAAGAAAAAGCTGCTCCGGGAGGCTGCTCCATTGACAAACTGCTCCATTGGGTGATGTCAGTTGAACGCTCTTTGCATATTGATCTTCTTGACCGTCAGGCCATCGCAATATTTGATGCCAGCCAAAACACACGTGTGTTTACCCCCGAACAATTTGAACAGGCAATTGCTGAGAACAGTATCAGGGAGGATGTATTGGTTTTCAACAACCTGGTTGCGACCGGAAAAGAACTTAAACAGAACTGGATAATCCCGGCCAGTACCTCCTGGCAACATCGGTACTTTGAAAACGCCTGAACCTTGGAGAACTACTTCCTGATACAGCCCACGGCACCGGGTTTGGCTGAAACCGCTCGCCTGTTTGAATCAAATAGCGCTGTTAAACTTTCACAAGAAGCCATTCAGCGTGTAGAAGCTTCCCACCAATTTCTTCTCGCAAAAATCAAGGGTGAACAGAATGCGGTGTATGGTGTAAATACCGGGTTTGGGGCACTCTACCAGGTAAGAATCCCTACGGAGGACCTGTCTGCACTTCAGCAAAAGTTGGTGATGTCGCACGCCTGTGGCATGGGTGAGCGTGTTGAGAATGAAGTAGTTCGTATGATGCTGCTTTTAAAGATTTTCTCTCTTGCCCAGGGTTATTCAGGGGTTTCGCTTTCTACACTTCAACGCCTTATTGATTTTTACAATCAAGGCATTTACCCGGTGGTATATGAGCAAGGCTCTCTTGGGGCCTCCGGCGACCTGGCACCATTGGCACACATGACCCTTCCATTAATTGGTCTGGGCGAGGTTAACTATAAAGGTCAGGTAAGAAAATCGGCAGATGTTTTGGTGGAACTCAACTGGGAGGCCATAAAGCTGGGGCCCAAAGAAGGACTTGCCTTACTAAACGGTACCCAGTTTATGAATGCTTTTCTAGTGCTGTTATGTTTGAAAACAGAAAAACTGATTGCCTGGGCAGAAGCTATAGCGGCTATTTCGCTAGATGCATTTTTATGCCGGAAGGAGCCATTTCATCCGGCACTCCAGCAGGTGCGGCATCATCAGGGTCAGATGGCAGTTGCAGCCAATTTACAAAGGTGGATTTCGGGGAGCCAGATTCAGGAACTTGAAAAAGTACATGTACAGGATCCTTATTCTTTTCGTTGCATCCCACAGGTATTAGGTGCTGTTCGACAGGTACTGACACATACATCTCAGGTTGCTGAAAATGAGATTGCTGCTGTAACCGACAACCCCCTGGTTTTTGTAGAGGAAGAACAGCTGTTGTCAGGTGGCAATTTTCACGGGCAGGCACTTGCCTTCGCTCTTGATTATCTCTGCATGGCAATGCATGAAGCCGGAAGTATTGCCGAACGAAGAGTTTACCAGTTGGTATCAGGCAAAAGAGAGTTGCCGCCCTTTCTGGTATCCCGCCCTGGTTTGAATTCAGGTTTAATGATTGTGCAATATCTTGCTGCATCGCTGGTGAGTCAAAACAAACAATTATGCACTCCCGCATCGGTTGATTCAATAGAGTCGTCTGCCGGGCAGGAAGACCATGTAAGCATGGGCGCCAACGCCGCAACCAAAGCCTGGCGTGTTGCACATAACCTTGAGACATTGTTGTCAATTGAATTGTTCACTGCAACACAGGCACTTGAATTCAGGCGGCCGCTGCTAAGCTCAGCGGTGCTTGAACAGTTTATTGCCGCTTACCGTATGGAAGTACCAGCGGTAAATGAAGACAGGGTGTTTCATGATGACCTTGTAAAAGGGGTACGTTTTATCCGGAATTATTCGTTGGTCTTGCCATAACGCAGACGGTACAATATCTCCGCTGCTTCCTTGTCGTCTGGAGCAATTGTTAGCCAGTAGTTCATGCTTTTTATTGCTGAATCAGGCATCCCTGCTGCTTCCTGTGCTATGGCAAGATTGATATAAATTGTACGTTCACGGGGATAATCCATTTTCATTGCTTGTAGCAATCTGACTGATTCAGTAAACCTACCCTGCATAAAATGCTCCTGTGCCAGCTCCATTTGCCTTTCAAGCTTATATTGCAGGTACCAGTCTTTCCCAGCAATGGCACCAAAAACAAACAAGGCAAACATCACCGACAACACAATTGGCTTACCAAGCGCTGCTGTTGGGATTAAATCATCCGTTTGTTCGCGCCAACGTTGCCAGGCTGCGTTTTGAAGTAAAATCATCACAATAGGGTAGGCAAGGTGTACCACCTCTGCAGCCCATGAGTAGTCTGAAGGGAGATAGGCAATAGCGGCAATAAACAATACAAACCACACTAGGGAAATCGCACGGTAAGGAACTACCAATCGAGGACACCCAAGTCTTTTATAGTTTTCGGCGAACAACCATGCTCCGGGTAATATGATGCAGAAATAGCTAATCAACCCCAGGTGATAAGGGCTCCACGGGCTTTTTGTTGTTGCATTGTTTTCGCTCATATCCATACCTTGCCTCCTTCGGTGCAGTTTTTGCAAATTTCAATTTGATCACGTCCGGAAAGGATAGCCTGCCTGAAATTTCGGTATGCCTTACCTTTCCAAATCTTTTTGAATGAAAGCTCCTCAATGCTTCCCAGCTGATTGTCGGCGTCCTTATCAAAGCAGCAGGGAAGCACTTTGCCATCCCAGGTAAACACACAACCCTGCCACATGCGCCAGCAATGATTCGACATGCGGTTTTTTAATTTCCAACTTCCCTGAGAAGTCTTCAGATACCTTGCGTACTTCTCATTCTCAGGTATTAGTTGGTTGCCTTTTTCATAATCATATACCTGCGCAGTTTTGAGCCGCACTTCCTCGACCCCCAAATCATTGCCTAACTTTAACACTTCATCTATCTGGTGCTCATTTTGTTTAAAGACTATAAACTGAAGAATCACTTCAGGGAAGGATGATTTTGTTTCAGTTTTCCATTTCAACACCTTCCGGATGCCTTCTAATACCTTCTCGAGAGAGCCACCAATCCGGTATTGCGAATAGACCTCTTGTGTGGTACCATCAACCGAAACAATTAGCCGGTGCAGTCCGGATTCAACAATAGCGCGGGCGGCCTGGTCATGAAGATAATGCCCATTGGTAGAAGTTGTAGTGAAGATTTTCCGGATAGAAGCCTCGCGTACCATTGTTAATAGTTCGGGGTTGAGAAATGGTTCTCCCTGAAAATAGAAAGTGATTGCCGCCAATGCCTTGTTCTGTGACTGAAGTATCTTCTGAAATGCGGGCAGCGTTAACATCCCTGTTGGCCTAGTAAATGCACGCAGGCCACTCGGGCATTCAGGGCAACGCAGGTTGCATGAGGTGGTAGGTTCAATAGAAATGCTCATAGGAGCACCTGCATGATATGCCCGCCGAAGGATTCTTGAAAGGCAAAATGAAGCACCCAACGCAAATACATTAAGCACCTTCGCCACGTTGAGTTGGCTCAACAACAAAACGGTACTGCGTCTGCTCATAAATTGTTACCTGAACAGGCTACTGGTACACCTTCTTGTAATAATCAAGGTATTCTTTCACCTTTTGTTCTTTTACAAGCGTAAGATAATTTGCGGCACTGATGATAAATGAATCTACAATATTCATATCCAGACCGTTAAACAAAGCGTCGTCAAGATCAGCCGCCTTCAGATATTCATCTGCATTCTTTTTGTTTTCAAAGGCAGCAACCTGTACTAACTGGTAATTGTTACCCAGCATACGTGTGTTGATTTGCAGGTTCTTCAGCGAGTAATACTCATTGTTGAAGTCGCTTAGTGCAATTTTAAAATCATTCAGATTCAGTGCCCGGTCTTCGAACAGTACCACATAATAATGCAAGGTATCCCCTTTGTAAGTGTATAGTGGCGTCTGAGCCTTCTGTATGGTATCCGGTTTTACGATTCCTTGCGCTTTGTCAAGGCTTTGCAAAAGCTCTTGCGCCTTTTGTTTCACCTGATCCTGTGGGTAATTCTTTACTACATCGTTCAGGCCATTGCGGTAGGCAACCAGGTCTTTTTGCCCGCCGATACACAATGCCTTTAGCAGCGCAAACTTGGGCATCAAAGGGTTTCCGGCATAGCGTGTTTCTGCTGTTCGGCAGCGGCTGAGGGCTTCTGAATATTGACCGGCCTGAAAAAGGCGGTAAGTCTCGGCATAATATAAGTCGGCCTCCTGCTTTGACAACTGTTGTGTTTTGAAGAACTCAGGGTCATTGATTAAGCGGGCATATTCTGAATCAGGGTATTTTGCCAGCAGGGCTGCTTTGCGCTCTGCTGCTTTTTTCTCATCCGGCAGGGTTAAATACAACCTATACAACTGGTACATCACCGTTGGTTCTAGCTGATGCGCCGGGAACTTTTTCAGGAAACTTTCATAAACCTGAATAGCTTCCTTTAGGTCGGCCAACTGCTCCTTGTATATAAAACCCAAATCGTACCAGGCATTGCTCACTGAATCAGCATAGGCCTTTTTCATTTCATCTGAGCGTGGAATAGCATCTGAATACTTTTTCCTTGCTGCCAGCAGACTGTCGGCTGGGGTAAGTTTGGCCACCGAATCTTTCCCTGCTTCACCGGTTCCCGGTTCAGTTGAACCCCCGCCAGCAACCGGCAATATTGCTTCCTTGTTACTCCTGCGCCAATTATCTTCTAACCTTCGCTCCCCCCAGATTCTACGAAACTCTGTAAAGCCAAAGCTCATAGTTGAAGGGTTGTAGAAATACCAGGCAGCGTTTCCGCCAAGTGAACCACCACTTGCTCCCGGCACCATACTTGAGCTTGCCTGACTTTGCTGCTGCGCCGCTTCGCTTCGTTTGCGCTCTTCCTCACGTTCACGTGCTATCCGACGTTTGTCTCTACTGATAAGCGTGTCAATATGGCGTTCTACTTCTTCTTTTGAAAGGCTTGAGAGCTTTAAAAGGCTGTCGTACAGCGCAATAGTTTCGTATTTCTGCACCAATTCAGCCAGACTGTTGCGTTTGTTCTCCAATCGTTTGTATTCAGGATGCTCTTTTGAAAAGAAGGTTAGTGCGCTGTCATAATAGACCGCTGCAATCCGGTATTCACGCCAATCAAACCGGATGTCAGCAATGGCAAGGTAAGAAAGTCCTTTTTGCCCTGAATTAATTGTACTTGCACGAACACTTTTTGTAAATTGTTCAATAGCCTTCATTTCTTGCTCTTCCTTTTTTTCTACCTCGCCCAATGTATAGTAGATTTGGTCGGCAAAGTCAGTATTTTTAGGGTCTTTGAGCATTTTGGCCAGCAATGTCCTGATTTCTGTGCTTTTACCTGATTCGTTTTCGAAGCTTCGTGCCACATTTATTTTGGCATAAAAGTTCATCTCATAGGTAGGGTTCATTTTGAGTACCGCCTTGAATTGGGCTGAAGCTTCTTTAAGTTTTCCGGTTCGTTGCATCAGCTGAGCCGAGATAAACATCAGCCTTCTTTTGGTTTTCTTACTTTTTGTGAGCGGTATTGCCTGTAAAACAGCCTCCAGTGCTTTGGGATAGTTATTTTGTTTGAGATAAAAGTCAGTTAGAACGGTATAAACCACCGCTTTGGCACTACCACTCAGGCTCTTGTCGTTCAACGGTCTGTTCAGGGCCATCATGGCATCAGAATACATGCCGAGTTCGCTGTAAGCACGGGCAAGCCATGCCGCTGCTCTATACTCTGCCGGGTCTTTCTTGTTATTTTTAATTGGCTCCTTACTGGCATAATTAAACATTTCTATTGCTGCGTAGTAATCACGTTTGTAGAAGTGACCTTTCCCAACCAACAGATAAGCATCATCAATGTACTTGTTGTATTCTTTGCCCTTGAGGTAAATTGAATGTTTATTAATTACCACTGAAGCTTTCTTGATGGCTTTGTCGGCCAGGGGCCCAATAGATTTTGCACTTTCAAGACTACCGGTGGGGTACACCTGTAACACACGATAATAATCATCAACATGCTGACCTTCAAGGGTTTCTACTATTTCTTTGATAATCTCTTCCCCATTAAAATAACCATTGTAATAAGTGTTGGTTGAATGATAAGCCCTGTGCCCCCAGGTGTTCTTCTTGGTTGAACAGGCACCTAGTAGCAGGAGCACTACCAGTGCCGCAAATGATGAAAGAAAGTGGGGGATATTTTTCAAAATGTCTTGCCGGCTGGTTCTTAAACTCTTTGGAGGCAAAATTATTTTATTTAAAGATTATTTGTCATCAATATTACAGTTTTCTAAACAATCACACGTGAATTTCAGAACTTTGCCTTCCCGATGAGTAAACCCATAGAGAGCTGGTTCCAGAAATTTCTGAAAAGACTTGCCAAGCGGTATCGCTTTGTAATCCTTAATGACGACACTTTTGAAGAGCGGTATTCATTGAGATTAAGGCCTGTTCAGGTGTTCACCTGGGCCGGGTTAACAGTTATTGGTCTTATTGCCTTAACCACGCTACTTATTGCATTTACGCCTCTCCGGGAGTACATCCCCGGATATTCGGGCAATACCGGTATGCGACGCAAACTGATGCTTTTAAGTGAAAAAGTTGATTCACTTGAAACCAATGCCCAGGCAAAAGACAAGCTTCTTGAAAACATTCGTCAGGTTATTAGTGGGAGCAACTTACCTGAAAATGTGAATACCCGGAATACACAAAGGGTCATCCCTGAACCTGCAAAGCTTGAGGCAGGAAAAGATGAAAAGGCATTTCGGGAGGAAGTAGAGAAGGCCGACCGATTTAACCTTAACCAAACAGGCAAAGGAAACGTCAGACTTAGCGCCATCAGTAGTTATTATTTCTTCGCACCATTGAAGGGCAAAGTAACCACCGCATTCAATGCTTCTTTACGGCATTATGGGGTAGATGTGGTGGCTCCCAAAAATGAAGCAGTAAAGGCCACCCTGAATGGCACTGTAATCTTTGCCGGATGGACTACCGAAACAGGTTACGTAATTCACCTTCAACATGAGAATAATCTTATATCCATATATAAGCACAATGCGGTATTGCTGAAAAAGGAGGGTGATACGGTAAAAGCGGGTGAAGCAATTGCCATTACCGGTAATTCAGGAGAGCTTACCTCAAGTCCGCACTTACACTTTGAACTGTGGTTTGATGGCAAACCTATTGACCCTCAGGATTTTATTGTTTTTTAATTGTAAATCAGTTGCTGAATGGCTCCTCCTGACACCCTGACAACACATACTGCCTCGCCCCGTGCTGACAGTACACACGGTGTTGCCCGTATAGACAGCATTGCCGTTTTCAGTAATTCACAAAGCAACATTATACCTTCAGTACCTTCAGCGGCCCCTAATTTTTTCTTCACGGAGTACACTAAGGCACTTCCGTTAAAACCGAGGGTGCTGAGGGCCGACAGCTGGATTGCCCCTTTATTGCTGCTGCTCGTCTTTGTGCTGGCAATTTTGTTTACTTCGTACGCAAAAGAACTTCTGGGCCTGGTGCTTAGTCCTTTTAGAAAAGGGGGTATCCGGAAAATTAACGCCGAAGAAAATTTCATGGCACGGCGCACCCTTTATGCCATGTTACTGGTGTTTTTATTTGCCTTACCTGTTTTTATCTACCAAACGCTTTTGTATACTGGTTTTCATGTACGACTGATTCCCGGGATGCCGATGTATCCTCAATTGGCCGGATTATGTGTGGGGCTAATAGGCCTTAAATTGCTACTAATTCGTTTTACTGGTAGTTTATTCATGTATAAAGCAGAAGCAAACAGTTATGTTCATGGGTTCATTCTGGTTGTGAGTTTAGCGGCGGTTATTTTGATACCGGCTAGCTTAACGGGCCTGTATTTACCTGCTCAGACCTTTGAGCTGGTACTTGGCGGTACCTGGTTTGTGGTGGCGCTGACATACCTTGGGGGTATCATCACAGGTATGAATACTGCCCTAAAAGGCCTTAATATTTCAAAATTCCATATTTTTTTGTATTTTTGCACCTTTGAAATATTTCCTGCATTACTAATGTTTAAGGTAATCAGGAACATGGATTAACAGGATGAGTTCTACGAAAACGGCAACGGGGATGGAAGATCAGGCCCAACAACCACGCGAGCAAAGGGTAAAAACCATACTTGTAACACAACCAAAGCCTGAAGGTGATAAATCGCCTTATTTCGAACTGGCAAAAAAGTGTAATGTGAAGATTGACTTTCGGTCATTCATTCATGTTGAAGGTATTTCAGCTAAAGATTTCCGGAAAGAGAAGATCAATATTTTAGATCATTCAGCCATTATACTTACCAGCAGAAATGCAGTAGACAATTTTTTCAAGCTATGTACAGAGATGCGTATCACGGTGCCAGAGACCATGAAGTATTTTTGTATCAGTGAATCTACTGCGTTTTACCTGCAAAAGTATGTTCAATACCGGAAGCGAAAAATCTTTTATGGCAACCAGAAGTTCAGTGAGTTGATGGATGTTATTAAGAAAAATCGCAACGAAAAATTCCTGTTGCTTTGTTCAGACATCCACAAAGACGAATATCCGGAAATTCTTGATGAACATCAGGTAAATTATACGAAAGCCGTAATCTACCGTACTGTTTGCAGCGATTTGAGCGACCTGGCAGAGGTAAAATACGATATGCTGGTTTTCTTTGCGCCCTCAACGATTAAGTCTCTGTTTCAGAATTTCCCTGATTTTCAGCAAAACAACACCCGTATAGCTGCATTCGGGTCAACTACTGCAACAGCGGTGAAAGAGGCCGGCCTCATCCTAGACATTGAAGCACCGCTACCCCAGGCGCCATCAATGACCATGGCCATAGAGCAATACTTGAAACTGGCCAATAAGGGCCGCTAAGCATATATGAGCCATAGGCTTCCAAAAGCCGTACGTTTACATGGAAGAGCTGCCATTGACGAGCTTTTCAAATCTGGTTCCCGTTTTAATCTGGCGCCTTTCAGGGTTGTTTGGCAATTGAAGCCAAAGAAAGAAGGCGCGCCCTTGCGTTTTGGCATTTCGGTTTCTAAAAAAGTTTCCCGTAAAGCCCATGAGCGTAATCGCATTAAACGGTTGATTCGTGAAGCCATGCGTATTACATTGGGTGAACTCCAGGAAGAACTGCGTAAAACGTCGGTACAACTGAATTTTTTTATCTTATACACTGGTGAGATTCAAGCCCCTTTTGAAGAAATCAGACATAAAATAATTTTACTTTTGAATCGTTTAAAAAGTCTGCATGAAAAGCATCCCAAGCAAGATCCTGATATTTCTAATCAGGCTTTATAAATTGGTCATCGCGCCCATCTTGCCAATGGCATGCCGTTACACCCCCACCTGTTCACAATATGGGGTAGAAGCCATCAAAAGACATGGTGCATGGAAGGGAGGAGGCTTAACTGTTAAACGCATTTTGAGTTGCCACCCCTGGGGCGGAAGTGGCTACGACCCTGTTCCTTAAAATTACAACAATGAAGCTGTTTGCTAAATTCAGAAAAAAGACGCTTTTAATTGCCGGCACAACCTGTATCGCACTTTCTACGCTCTTTGCGTTCACACATAAAGACGATTTTTTTGAGATTTCAAAGAACCTCGACATTTTCGCAACCCTATACAGGGAGGTAAATATATATTACGTTGATGAAATTCAACCTGGTACATTAATAAAAACCGGGATTGAAGCCATGCTTGAATCGCTTGACCCTTATACCAACTTCATTTCAGAAGATGAGATAGAGGATGCGCGTTTTATGACTACCGGACAATATGGCGGTATCGGAGCAATGGTTAGAATGCGCAATGAGCAAATCATGATTGCCGAGCCTTATGAAAATTCACCAGCACAAAAAGCTGACCTAAGGGCAGGCGATATCATAGTTGAAGTAGAAGGCAAAAGTACTAAGGGGAAAAACACCTCTGATATTGTAAAGATTCTCAAAGGTCAACCGCAGACCAATGTGAAGATTCTTATTAAAAGAGAAGGGCAGGAGCAAGCGCTTGAAAAAGTACTCACCCGTGAAGAAATAAAGGTGAACAATGTACCTTATTATGGGATGCTTGATAAGCATACTGGTTATATCCGTCTGAGTGGCTTTACAGATGATGCAGGCCGTGAAGTGAAAGATGCCCTCATTAAACTCAAAGAAAATCCTGATTTGAAAGGTTTGGTACTCGACCTTCGTGGTAATCCGGGTGGATTGTTACGGGAGGCCATCAATATTGTAAATGTATTTGTTGACAAAGGCATTGAAATCGTTAGTACCAAGGGCAAACTTAAAGAATGGGACAAAGTTTATCGCACACTTAACACACCTGTTGACCAACAGATACCTATAGTGGTGCTGGTGAACCGTTCTTCTGCATCTGCCTCTGAAATTGTCAGCGGTTCGCTGCAAGACCTCGACAGGGCGGTGGTCATTGGCCAGCGTTCATTTGGAAAGGGCCTGGTACAAACTTCAAGACCTTTGTCCTATAATACACAATTGAAAATTACAACCTCCAAATATTATATCCCCAGTGGCAGATGTATCCAGGCGAAGGATTATTCACACCGGAATGAAGATGGTAGTGTAGGAACTGTACCCGATTCATTAATCCGGGCGTATAAGACGAAGAATGGGCGTCTGGTATATGATGGTGGCGGGATAAATCCTGATGTGAGCCTCAAACCCCTGGAATTTCAACCAATCACCAAGAGCCTTGTTGAAAATAATATCCTTTTTGATTTCGCAACACAGTACCGTAATAAGCATGAAACGATAAGCTCAGCAAAAGACTTTTCTGTTGATGACAAACTCTTTAGTGAATTTACAACCTTTGCAGCCAATCGCGACTACAAATACGAAACAGAAAGCGAACAAATTCTTCATAAGCTGAAAGAAGCGGCTGTAAAAGAAAACTACTTTGATTCGTTCGAGCCTGAATACAATCACTTGCGTGATAAAATGATGCATGATAAGCACCATGATATTCAAAAGGCACAAAAAGAAATAAGCCGCATTTTGGGAGCAGAGATTACCAGTCGTTACCATTTCCAACGTGGGCGTATCGAGCAATCGTTTTCATCAGACCCGGAAATACTTAAGGCTATCGAAGTTATTGGGAATCCCGCATTCTACCAGGATGTGTTAAGTGGCAAATACGTTGAAGAAGTTAAAAAGAAAGGCAAGTAAATTACTGCCTTCCTTCGCTGTCTGCATTGGTAAAGAATATGCGTTTTGGATTGCCTTCTTTGCCCTTACCCGACTGATATTTCTTTTTTACAATCT
>JAIBAI010000018.1 GCA_019695235.1 Bacteroidia bacterium
CCATACCAAGTTCAACGTTGCGTAACCCATCCGGAATAAGTTATGGCGCAACAGGTACCCATCCGGTGAGCCTAAGAATTAATGACCAGGGTTGTTTGAGCAATGTTTATACAGCTGAGGTAACAGTACATACGATGCCTGTTGCAAACTTTAAGTCGGATATATTTTCAGGATGTGCTCCGCAGGTTATCAGGTACACCAATTTATCGAGCTCCGAAGATGCGGTAAAAACCTGGTTATGGGAGTTTGGGAACGAAAGGGCTTACAATCAGCAAACCCCTCCTCCGATTTTGTACGACAAGCCGGGTTATTATACTGTAAGCCTGACGGTAACCAGTGAAAAAGGTTGTGCCGACACGTATGAGGTGCCGGGATTGGTGCGGATTTATCCTACCCCTAAGGCAGGTTTTACGATTATACCCTTTGAAACAGAGATTACCCGCCCCATCATTGAAATTGACGACCTCTCAAAGGGTGCCAGCACTTGGAAATACGTGGTTGAAAGTGTTGCCGATACGCTTGTTAAACGTGAGTTTAAGCACACCTTTAAAGACACCGGTACCTACAAAATCACACAAATTGTAAGTAACGAAGACGGCTGCTCTGCTACATACGAAAGCAAAGCCCATGTACGTTTAGGATACCGGCTCTACATTCCGTCTGCATTTAGTCCGAACGATGATGGCAATAATGACCGGTTTGCTGTGTACGGAGAAGGTCTAATGGAGGTGCGTATTGAAATTTACGATCGCTGGGGCGAGTTGCTTTATACCTCATTCGATGCTGCCAATGGTTGGGATGGCAAGGCGCGTTTATCAGACAAAACCGTACCGGGCGGAATTTATTATTACCGCGTTTTTGTGCAGGATTACTCGGGCGTTCACTGGAACTACCAGGGTATTGTAACGGTACTTAAATAGTAAGTGTTTTCAGACTGAATTATTCAGCAACACAAATCAATTTAAGGTTTGCCTGATAGTTGTCAGAGCTAAGGTGCATGAAATAAACACCGGTGGTCAATTGAGGGAGCTGAATAGCATTTGAGCCGGTAGCGATATTTTCAAACGCACTCCAGATAATTTTCCCACCTACATCACTTAGGTTGAGTTGATAGTTACCTACGAACCGTGCATCTTTCAGGTTCATATTTACCTTGGTACTAAAAGGGTTCGGGAATATCTCCAGCACTTTTTCGGTGTTGAGCAGTTGAAGGCCGTTCGACCGGCATTCATCTCCAACTTTGATACGTACCCACACTTCTGCTGGTTTCACACAGGTACCAGGGGGTGGGGTATAAGTAATCAAATTCATGCCAGGATTGGCTTCTTTTGGCAGAAAGATATTACCGGAAACGCCAGGGCCGGCGAATGTGCCTCCTTCCGGAGAACCAATCATCATGATGGGCGGATGGTTGTTGCAATAAACAGAATCGAGATTAGGGATTTGCCCTTGTACCGTTTGAATAATTTCGAGTGATTGGGTATTTGTATTTGACCCTCCGCCGTTAGTGGCTTTTAGCTGTACTTCGTAGGTGCCTCCGGTTTGATAAATATGCCATGGGTTTTGCGTGGTTGAGGTATTTTGTTGTCCTGAAGTAGGGTCGCCGAATGTCCATTCCCAGCCGGTAGGATTCCCTGCACTTTGGTCGGTGAAAAAGGTGGTGTCGCCGGAGCAGGCAATGATTTTGGTGAAATTAGCCAGTGGTAATTCAAGACTGCTTTTCCCGAATTTAGCTATGTAGCAATCTTCTTCTGTGATAACCGAGCCATTACCGGGTAGTTTTGTGCTTTGATAAAAAGCGCCTTCGCCCGGGTCAAGCAAAGGGATGGTTCCGCCTCTTGAAAAACCGGTAATAAAGATATTTCCCTGCGGGTCAACAGTTAAATCAGTTGGATAATCATTGTCTTCACCTCCGAAAAATGTACTCCACCTGAGCGCACATTCGGGGCTAAATTCCATTACAAAAGCATCATACTTTTGTGAACCCTGGTTTACAGGCTGGAAATACGAACCATCACCAGGGTCGAGTGTAACGAAATTTGCCGCACGAGTTTGGCCATACACGTAAAAGATATCATTATGGCCTACTCCAATGGAAGCCATGCCCCCGCGTCCGGTTCCCTGGAGATGTGTTGCCCACTCTAAAACGCCCTGGTTATCGAAACGCAGCATAAAGGGAGTACCGCCGAAGATGTCGCCGCCCATAGTTGTATGGTAATAGGCCCCGGCACCGAGGTCTTTAAGTATCAGAGAGGGCGCTTCGGTAATCAACCCGACATATACTTTGCCTCTGCTGTCGCATGCAACACGTCCTCCAAGCGTTTCGCCGGAAGCATCGCCAAAATAGGTTGACCAAAGCAAAGTTCCACTTTGATTGAACTTAAGGATAACCGCATCATTAACGGTACCTGAAAAACCTGGTTGAAAATAGGCACCAGCACCAGCATCTTTTGTAAAGAAGTCAGTTGAAGCAGTTGTACCTACTACATAGAGGTTGTTGTCTTTATCAACGGCCAATGAAACACCACTTTCTCGATCCTGACCGCCATAATAGGTTGACCAAAGCAGGGTGCCGTTGCTTGCGAATTTACTGATGAAGAAATCACGGGTGCCCGATACGGTGCCGTCAAAGTAGGCACTTCCACCGGGGTTTAACACCGGAAAATCAGAAGAACCTGTAAGGCCAACCAGGTATATGTTTTCCTGCGCATCTATTTCCATATCCAAGGGAAAATCGTCTCCGGTTCCGCCCATGTAGCTTGCCCAAATCCTGTTTCCGGAAGCAGAAAACTTTGCAATAAATACATTGTTTATCGCACCAGTACCAAGGGCTGCCTGGTAGAAAGCTCCTCCGGGGCCTGCCAATACAGGGAGGTCATCAGAATTTGTGTTGCCTGTTACAAAAACATCTCCAGCAGCATTGATAATCAGGCCTGATCCTGCATCAACCTTTGCTCCACCGAAATACGTACTCCATAGCAAAACGCCTGAATTGCTAAACTTCGATATGAAAGCATCGGCGTTGCCTGCTAAGGTACCCTGAAAGTTGTCGGGTGTCATTGGGAAATTTATACCAAAGGCGAAACCACATAAAAAGATGTTCCCGCTATTGTCGTGCGTAATTGAGATGGCCTGGTCCTGAAAATTCCCGCCAAAATAGGTTGACCACACCAGGGGAGGGTCAATAACAAGCATTTTGGCAGTGTTGTATTCAGCAGGAACGATCGAAACCAATTCTCCCTGAATAGCATACTGGCAGGCGATTGCTGCACCAGAGGCATCGTGGCAAAAGAGTTTGCCTTCGGAAATTTCGCCCAGGGCATTCTTTATTTTTAGCGCCTGCATGCTTTCGTTACCACTAATTTTTGCATCGCCCGTGTATTTCATTCTGATGGATGAGGGGTTTGCTCCTGGTTTCACCTCAAAATCATATTTTACCTCACCATTGTTAAGATACATCACCCAGTCAATACCAGGATACACTTCTGTAAAACGTATTTTTTTACAAACATCTGCCTGGATTTCTGCGCCATGGTTCATCGCCAGGTAATATTTTAAATTTTCGGCTCCCTTTTTTTCAATTTGCATGTTTTCGTTAGAAATACGTGCATTCTCAAAGCCAAGATCAACCCTTGACCATTTTACCTGTATAGGAGCCGGTAACTCCTCCTTACTAATGGGTGTTTTGCTGCTCTCCCAGAACACATAACTTAGTCCGGCGGTGGTGATATAGATATTCATGCCATTACCGGGAAGTTTAAACAGAATACGAGGGTCTGAGGGGGTTGTGCCCGAATCAAATTGGCCTTTATTTTGAATAAAGCCAATGGGATTCATTGGCAGATTTGTACCAGAAGATGCAAAGAGCGATGCAGGTAAAAAGATGAAAAGACCACTTATAGCAACAAGGCATTTTTTTACGAGAGTATGAAGGCAAGCAATCATGAGGTAAAGGGGGGTGTTTTGTAAAAATCCGAAACTTAAGAACAAAAATGGAAAAAATAATTTAGCACAGAATAAATAACTGGTTTTTGCCAAGTGTCTGGAATAATATTTGGAAAGTAATGAAAAAAAAAACGGGAACCACTGTAAGTGATTCCCGTTTCTGCAGATGTGGATACCGTAATACCCAGCTGCCACGCATTGGCCTTTTGTTTTTGATGGTTCAGAGAATGTTGGTTTTCATCCCCGGCGCTCCGCAGCCCTGTTTCAAGAACTGACAGCTTCCGGATTTCAATCATGCCCGAGCATCCCACCTGGCAATAATTCAAATAAGTCAACAGCATCTCTGCGTTTGTCTATTTTAGAATTCGCTCTGGCTTTCAGACACGGTAGATTCTTTCCAACCAAAATTGCAATACTTCCGGTTGCCCGGTTAGGTTCCGCCTGATTATAGTTGGTACCGTATGTATTGTCGTAGGTTAATCCGAAGATTCACTCTCTTTCAGCAAGCTGTAAAAACATCAAAAGAACAATCAGCATCAATGTGCTAGAACAAATGTAGTAATAATCTGTTGAAAATCAAGTGTTTGGCTTGATTCTTTCTTAACATTGTTTCCACAGGTTTATTCACCGGGTAAACACTTGCTGGCATGGCAAAACCATTGCTTGTTAACCACTTGTTGATAAATTGCCTGTTGATAAGCTCATTTCATCCAGCAGGCCTGCAAGTTTTTCTACCTGAATTTCGCGGCTGAATTGTGCGGAATAAGCTGTATCCGGCCTGTTGAGTGCACTTTCGCCCTGGAGAAATTGCTCAAAAAGTTTTTGAAGCACCTCAAATGCTTCTGCAGGAGTATTGGCGATATAGCCCAGGTTATACGGTTGAAATGTTTGGTCAAGTATATCGTCATCTCCGGGGCAAATCAATACAGGTTTTCCGAGGGCGAGGTATTCATAAATTTTGCTCGAAGGGATGCCTTTACTTCCGGTATGGGCCACCATTAGCAGCAAATGTGCAGAAGCCTGGATGTTCAGTACTTCCTGACGGGGAATTCTTTCTGTCATTTCCAGCAGGTGCTCATACCCTTTCAACTGTTCGCGAACATATTTGGCAACATCTTTCAGAAAAAGAATTCCGGGGAACTTCAAGCGCAACTGCTGCTGGTGTTCAGCAAATTGGTCGGCCAATTGTTTAAACGCATCTAAAAACACCTTAATATTTTGGCTGGGATAAAGCATCCCATTATATACAATGGTGAATTGGGGCGCTAATGGTAAATTGTTGTAGGGCACAAAATCGCTTTTTACAAAACCATTTAAGATTGAATGACCGGGGCGCTTAACAAATCTTCCAATTTTTTCTGCGTAATAGGGTGAAACCGAGGTAATACAATGGGCTGTACTGATATACCGCCGCTCACTTTTTCGTTCTAACCAACGCAACAAACTATCGGCCAAACCACGTTTCTGATAAACCTCGCTGGTGGTCCAGTCGTCACGGTAATCAGCAATCCAGGGGATATGATGCCTGCGATGTAGCAGGTAACCAAATCTGAATATCTCAAAGGGATTGCCGGTAACAATCATGGCACTAACGTCTGAATGGGTTTTCAGGTACTGATCGGCAAAATAATAGATATGTTTAAATGGAATTACTGCTGTTATGAAGTGGTGTGCCAGTAACTCCCAGTAAGAGAGAGCTTTACGCAAAGTATTGTACTTTGTTTTACCATAACGTGCATAAAGCCGGTCGCGCCTGTTTCCTTTAAATGGTACATACCATACTTCATAACCATCGTGTTGCTGGTGAATTACTTGACTACCAGAATCATGGTGCATATCGTCAGGCGAAGCGATTAAGCGTTCCCAGTTCCGGGTGATAATTATGGGGTAATAACCAAATCGGTGCAGATATCTTGCCCAACCGTGGCTTCGTTGTGCAGCAGTGAGCACGCAAGGCGGGAAGAAATAGCTGAGAATGAGTATTTTCTTTAAGCCTGATGCATTCATGAAAACAAACGAATAAAGTTATCAGTGTTACTGCTTACCGAATAAGCTTCTTCAATTTTCTTTCGGGTGTTAAGGGCAAGCCGGAAACGTTCTTCCGGATGCGCAAGCAGCTTTTCAATTGCAGCTTTCCATTGTTTGCTTTCTGCACAAATAAAGCCATTTACATTATCGTCAACGATGCGTGTATTTACTCCCACAGGCGATACAATTGCCGGAATACCCAAAGCCATGTATTGAAGTGCTTTAAAGCCACATTTCCCCTGTGCCCATTTATCATCTCGTAGCGGCATGATACCTATGTTCATACGCAGCAAATCATTGATTTCAGTTGATTTGTTCCATTTGATGTACCTGAGTGACTTTAAGGTATACTCAGGTTTAAGATCTGAGATAACTAAAAACTCAAAATCATATTTCTGTTCCAACTCAGCCAATATTGGGATAACTTCTTCCATGTAACGGATGGTTGAATGAGAACCCGTCCAGCCAATTACCACTTTTGAAGTATTTTGGTCTTTTACCTGATTATGAAGGTGTTGGGTGTCAATGGTTGTGGGGTTGTAAAACACACGGGTATTGTACTGCAAAGCATAGTTGCAGAGATACTCATTCCCACAGGATACTTTGTAAGCCCAACGGCAAATAAACTTCACATTAGGGTAGCCTTTTAAAATTGAAAACAAACTGTTCGCCTCCGAATAGTTCGGTATCCAGATTGCATCGTCAAAGTCGTAAATAATTTTCTTCCGAAGTATTTTTGCTGCGATAAATTCGAAGAAGGGTGGTCCGATAGGTGTGGCTTCTCTGTGAATAAACAGGTAGTCGTATTTGCTCAGCCGAAAAAGCAGAAAAAACCTTCGTAGCAGCCCGCCGAGAATAGCCATGCCTTTGCGCATAAACCGCCCTGGCAGGTACAAAATGCCCCAAATTGATTCGGATAAGAAAGGCTTTACTTCATAAGTTATCCCCGCCTTTTCAAGTATCCCAAAGTACTGTTCGAACCTGAAACGTTGGCTTGGTGCCTTTCCTAAAGGATAGGGAACAATAAACAAAACTTTCATGCTGCTGTAGAAAGGCAGGCAAACCTACTAAAAATCACAGGGCTATGAAATTTTGTAACTCATTGATAGTGAAAGGTGTGTAAAATTGTGTTGTGACAAGCCGGCTGAAAAATCGCTACATTTGCCGGATGCGTTTGTTAAGCGGTAGTACACCTGTGTGGATTCTGTTTGCGGGTGACCTGTTTATCACCTTTGTGGCCATTTGGATTTCATACCTGTTGCGGTTCGAGTTTGCGATACCCCAGGTTGAATGGCTCACTTTCGGGGTGGTGTTTCCGGCTATATTAGCAAGTAGGGCACTTGGTTTTTTACTATTCAGTACCCATCGCACTATGATACGTTTTAGCGGCTTTGGTGATTTCAGAAGTATTGTACTGGCTAACATTACCGCAACGGGCCTGCTAATGCTTTCGAATCCGGTGTTTTTCATGATGAAAGGCGTTTACACTGTGCCTTTTTCGATTCTTATCATAGAGTTGATGTTTACAACTGTGATGATGGGTGCTACACGGATTTTGGGGCGTACTTTATACCGGGAACTAACGGCTGGCAAGGGAGAGACCTATCAGGTACTTATTTTCGGTGCTGGCGAAACAGGGCTTACGGCCATGCGCGCCATACAACGTGATGCCGGAACGCGGTACAAGGTCTGTGGTTTTTTAGATGACGACAAGACAAAGGTGGGGAAGAAATTTCAGGGCGTACCTGTGAAAAGTCCTGAAGACTTTGATATTCTGCGTTCCCAGCACAATGTACGCCTGTTGATTCTCGCCACTTCTACCATGCAGGCCGCGCGAAGAACAGCCTTGATTGAACATTGTCTGACCCATCAGGTAAAGGTGTTTTCGGTACCTCCTGTAAGCAAATGGATAAATGGGGAGCTGAGTTTCAAACAAATACGAAAAATCAATATTAACAGCTTGCTGGAGCGCGACCCGATTGTGCTCGACCTTGCCTTGATTGGTTCACAGATGCAGGGCAAGCGTATTCTGGTAAGTGGTGCTGCGGGTTCCATTGGCAGTGAAATAGTCAGGCAACTCACCCAATTTAAACCCGTTCAGTTAATTCTGCTCGACCAGGCGGAAAGTGCACTGTATGAGTTAGAAAGAGAGCTGGAAACAGAGGCGGAACATATAAAATGTGTTTTTGTTGTGGGTGATATTACCAATCAGCTCAGGCTTGAAGCAGTATTTGAGCAATATAAACCTGAACTTGTTTTCCATGCCGCAGCTTATAAGCATGTGCCTTTGATGGAAAGCAATGTTTACGAAGCCTGCCGTACTAATATCATGGGTACCCGGATAATGGCAGACTTGAGCCATCGCTTCAAAGTAGAGAAGTTTGTAATGGTTTCGACCGATAAAGCTGTCCGCCCAAGCAATGTCATGGGGGCAAGCAAACGCATAGCCGAAATGTATGTTCAGGCACTTGGCGTAACATCCACTACCCGCTTTGTAACTACACGTTTTGGCAATGTGCTTGGCTCAAATGGCTCGGTAATTCCACTTTTAACCAGGCAGATTGAGCGTGGTGGCCCGGTTACGGTGACCCATCCGGAGATTACCCGCTATTTTATGACCATCAGTGAAGCCTGCCAATTGGTTTTAGAAGCCAGTGCCATGGGAGAAGGGGGTGAGATTTTTATTTTCGACATGGGTAAATCGGTGAAGATAATTGACTTGGTGCATAAGATGATTCAGCTGTCTGGATTGGTACCCGGTAAGGATATAGAGATTGTTTATACTGGCTTACGACCTGGCGAAAAACTGTATGAAGAGCTATTGAACGACCAGGAAAACACCTTGCCAACCCATCATCATCAGATTATGCGGGCGCGTATTGCTCCGGTACATTTTGAGGATATCAGCAACAAGGTCGGGGAGTTGCTACAGATGTGTGAGCACCTGAATGAGAAAGAAATGGTAAGGTTAATGAAAGCATTGGTGCCTGATTATGTGAGTAATAATTCGGTTTTTCAAACGTTAGACAAGGCTGTGGTATGATGAAGCATCAGATAGAGGTTCAGTTAAGGTTTTCAGATTTTGATATGATGCGGCATGTGAACAACGCCCGTTATGCAAGTTATATGGAGCTTGGAAGGATTGCATTTTTTAACGAGGTAATTGACCGCCAGCACAATTGGCAACATATTGGTATGGTGGTGGCAAGGCTGGAGCTTGATTTTAAGCTTCCGGTTTTATGGGGAGAACAGATGATGGTTGAAACCAGGGTTACCGAAATTGGCCAAAAATCAATGCAAATTGAAAACCTGATTTTTGCCGGAAAAGAGAGTGCATCCTATACCATACGAGCCGTTGGGCGTACGGTTTTGGTATGCTTTCATTATACCGAAAACAAGAGTATTCTTGTGCCAACCGAATGGCGTACCAGGTTTGAGAACTATCTTGTATCTTAAGAAACCTGCTATGTCAGGCAAGCCTCCATTTTTCTATTTTTGGCCACGTTGATTGCCATGTTTGCTTTACTTAAAAAAGAGGTTGCTGCATTTTTGAATTCATTGGTAGGTTATATCGTTATTTCGGTATTTCTATTGGCAATGGGTTTAAGTCTTTGGTTGTTTCCCGGGAGTTTCAATATCCCTCAGGGAGGTGTTTCTTCGCTTGAGAATTACTTTGTATTGGCACCCTGGGTCTTTATGTTTTTAATTCCGGCAATAACCATGCGATCATTTGCAGAAGAAAGACGCACCGGAACTATTGAATTATTGCTTACCCGCCCGCTTACCGAATGGCATATTGTGTTGGCGAAATACCTTGCCGGGCTAGTATTGGTGACGCTTGCGATTGTGCCAACCTTGATTTATTTTTATTCTGTTTATATGTTGGGCAATCCGGTGGGTAATATAGATACCGGAAGCACCATTGGTTCTTATCTCGGGCTATTGTTGCTGGCAGCAGCCTTTGTAGCGGTTGGTAATTTTGCATCGGTACTCAGTGATAATCAGATTGTTGCATTTTTGCTTGGTTTCTTTCTGTGCTTTTTTCTCTTTGCCGGATTTGATTCTATTGCTACAATGAAGTGGTTGGGTCGGTTGGGCTTGCTTGTTTCTTATTTAGGCATTAGTGAGCATTATTCCTCTATGAGCAGAGGGGTAGTTGACAGCCGTGACCTTGTTTATTTTTTCGGATTTATTCTGCTATTCTTAACCTTTACACGATTCAGGCTGCTTGGAAGAAAATGGTAAAATAGGTCAAAAAGACCGGCAGGAGAAAAATTCATTCCGGCGCAGTGCAGTCATGAACCTGATGTTGGTGATTGTACTTGTACTATTGTCGAATGTACTTTCGGTATTTGTGTTCAAACGGTTTGATTTAACCGCCGAGAAGCGATTTACATTAAATGACCATACCGTACAGCTGCTTGAAGAGTTAAATGATATTGTATATGTAAGGGTTTACCTTGACGGAGATTTGCCAGCCGGATATCAGCGTTTACGCAATGCAACCCGCGAGATGCTTGATGAATTCAGGGTGCATAACAAAAAGGTTGAATTTGAGTTTATCAATCCATCGGATGCCAATGACGAAAAAGAGCGCAAAGCCATCTACAAGCAATTGATGGATGAAGGTTTGCGTTATACCACACCTGTTGAGCAGAAAGATGCCGGAATGACCCAAAGCCTTATCTGGCCCGGGGCATTGATTACCTACAGGAACAAGACAGTACCAGTTCAACTGTTGCAAAGCAAAACTTATAGAACCGAGGATGAAATGATTAATCGCTCGGTGAACGATTTAGAGTACGAATTTACCAATGCCTTCAGGAAGCTGCAAACTACCATTAAACCTTCAATTGCATTTATTGAAGGCCATGGAGAACTTGATTCGTTGAGAACCTATGATTTCATGCAGGCGCTAAGAGAGTATTATATTGTTGACAGGGTACGAATAGACAGTCAGCTGAACAGCCTGGTAAACCGAACCGTTCGTGGTGATTCAAGTATTTTTTATCCACGCTACAAGGCCATCATCATAGCAGGTCCGGATTCTGCTTTCTCTGAAAAAGACAAGTTTATCATTGACCAGTACCTGATGCGTGGTGGACGTATCCTCTGGCTTTTAGACCGTGTGAACGCTTCAATGGACAGTCTGGGGCAACAGTCGTCGGCTTTGGTTTACCCGCGTGAGTTGAACCTGGATGATATGTTGCTTCGCTATGGGGTACGTATCAATGCCAATTTGTTGATGGACTTACGTTCAGCAAGTATTCCGCTGGTAACGGGTCAGGTAGGTAATCAGCCCCGGATGGAATTTTTCAGGTGGTTTTACTTCCCCTTGTCACTGCCTGAAAGCAAGCATACAATTGTAAATAATCTGAACGCAATTCGCTTTGAATTTGCAAGTTCAATTGATACCCTGGTTGCGCCGGGTATTCGAAAAACCGTACTGCTGGCAGGTTCTAAACGCGGTCAGTTGCTTAATACACCTGGCCGGATTTCACTGAATATTCTTAGGGAAGAACCAGACCCTAAGATGTTTACCAGCTCAGGGGTTCCGTTGGCGGTATTGCTGGAAGGGAAGTTTGACTCACATTTCAGAAACTTCCGTAATGACCTGAGAACAGATAATCGGATAGGATTTCTGGCCCAGGCAGTAAAACCCGGGGCAATGATTGTAGTTAGTGATGGAGATGTGGCCAAAAATGGTTACAGCAAATCATCGGGGAAGATAAGCCCCTTAGGGTATGATAAGTACACACGTGAATTGTTTGGCAACAGAGATTTCCTGGTAAATTGTGTGAATTATCTTTGTGATGATTCAGGCTTAATTTCTGTAAGGGCGAGAAATGTTGAACTGCGTTTGCTCGACCATGCACGTGTGAAAGTTGAAGAACTTCAACTGAATCTGATCAACGTGGGTCTGCCGGTTCTACTGTTTATCGTAATGGGGCTGATACTATTGTATATTCGCAAGCGTTCTTACGCAAGCAGGAGCAATTCATAATTACTTTGAAAAAGACCAACCAAATTTTACTTGCTGCGGTAATCGTCGCTACGGTGTTTGTCGCCTATTTTCTGATGACCCGTTCAGGTTCAACCTTACGTGGTGAATTGCGTGATTTTGCAATCGAAGATACCGGCGCTATTGAACGTATTTTTATTGCAGATAAATTAGGGCATACCTCCTTGCTTGAAAGAAAAGGTACAGGTTACTGGACCGTAAATGATAAATATACAGCAAGGCAAGATGCGGTGAAGAACCTGCTCATCACACTCTCGAAAATGAAGGTAAAAGCCCCTGTTGCAGAATCAATGGAGGCCAATGTTTTGAAAGACCTTTCAGGGCCGGTGCAGCGCAAAGTAGAAGTGTACGCTGGCGGAAGGCGAATTAAGACTTTTTATGTTGGCGGTGAGACTATTGACAAGAATGGTACTTTCATGTTGCTCGAACATTCGAGTAAGCCCTTTGAGGTATATGTGCCCGGTCACAAAGGATTCCTGCAAACCCGTTTCATTACTGATGAAAGAATCTGGCGCGACCAAAGCATTTTTGCATTAGAGAAAAATGCGATTCGCTCAATAACTGTTCAAAACAATGAGCAGCCAGAGAATAGTTTTCAAATAGAGATTCCTGACAAAGGCAGTCCGGTATTGAAAGGGCCAAAAGGTGCAGAACGTGCAGATACACTTTTGTTGAATCAATATATCACGCAATACCGGAGGATGGGTTTTGAATATGTAATCACTGATGAAACATTTCCGGCATCGAGAAAAGATTCAATTCTTTCGGCCCAACCATTTGTTGACATTAAAGTGCTAACCCGCAAAGGTGAGACAAAACACTTACAGGCCTATAGAAGGATACAGCCCCTAAATGAGGCAGTACAAATTGAAGGCGATTCGCCTTATGACCCCGAGCGTGCTTATGCACTAATTGACGGAAAGGATTTTGTGCTGGTACAGTATTTTCAGCTTGATCGCTTACTGGTTCCAGGGGGGTATTTTGTAAAATAAAAAAGAGGCTGCTCTGAAGGGCAGCCTCTTTTTTGATTCATGCTATCAGAATTATTTTTCCAGCTTCTGGAGTTCTTCGGTTTTGCCCTTTGAAGATTTGGTAGTATTTACCTTGGTGGCTTTCACCGGAGCTGCATTCGGTTGCGCAGTTTTAGGGTCAGCACTTTCTTGTAAAGTATTTGTCTGGTGCATCCTTTTCTCGCTTTCCGCCATCCTGCGCTGAATTTCAGCATCACTGAGTTTGCGTACAGGAGCTTGGGTATTGTTTAATCCGGCTGCATCATCTTTGGCTTGCTTTTGCTGAACCGGTTTTGTAGGTGAAGTTTCTGCCTGTGCAAAAGCACCTGTTGTGAAAAGGGCAAGTGAAAATGCAGCGAGAAATATCTTTTTCATGGGAGATTTTTTTATTTAACAAACAGGCTAAAATACAAAAAAAATTCGAGAATAACAAATCCGGCCAAATTTCACATATCAGATTTCTGCTTTCTCATTCGAAAACAAAGGTAAATACTGGCTTCTGGTCGTAAAATTCCGGCTTTATTCTCAAGCGCCGGAACAGCTGTACCGTGTAATGCTTGTGCAAAGTTTTTAAGCTCAACATTCGGGAAATACCCCAATTGAATCACTGGCATGACATCAAACCATGAGCTGAGTGAAAAACGGCATCCGAGTCCAAAATTGAATTGATAAGTCCACACAATGGGCTTGTAGGCTTCATCATTGACAGTGGCAATTGCATCGTTGAATTTTACCCTTGGTAGAAATGCGGAGCCGCCACCGCCAAGGCGTACAAAGGGTCTGATGATAAATGAAACGGTATCAAGACCAAACTCCATCGGGAAAATATCAAAATTGATACCCCCTGAAAACCTGTGAACCCGAAGGCTGGTTTTAAAGTCCTCATTTATTGCCTGCGCTACAGTTCTATGGTATGACACATCTGGCGAAATGAATAAAGCCCGTGCTAAAATTGCGGTGAACCCTGCATGGTAGTTCGATGACAAGCCCATCGTTGGAAGTTCTTTGTCAAGCCAAGGGCGGGCGAAGTTGTATGCTTCAATGCTTTTATTCCAGGCCCCGATACGGGTATCAGTGAGTCCGCTACCTATATTAATATAGTTCTGTGCCTGCATGCCCGCATGAAGCATCAATAAAAGCAAGAATGATAAATAAGCAGGACGCGTCATGATTGAAGTATTTCTAATACAGCCCGATAGGCGCTTTCCATTGCGCCATTAACTGTTCCTGAGTGCCCGTTATCATTACTTGCCTCTCCGGCAAAGAAAACTTTGTTGGCTATTGGCGCTGCCAGGATGCTGCGTTGGTATTCGCTTCCGGGTGAAGGGTAAGAGAAGGAGCCATGAAAAAAGGGTTCATTTGACCAATTCTGGAACAGGTATTGCTGTGAAAATTTTGAGTTTACTCCTGTACCAGGATACATTTGATTCAGCTCGGTAATGATTTTTGCCACCGCCTCCTGTTCAGTCATTGCTGATAAGGTTTCTGCGGCTTCACCCATTGCGGTACCTGATAAAATGAACTGTGCACTTGAGCGACCTGTAGAGCTTACTTCGTATTGCGGAATGAGGGTTCCACCCATAATCAAATCAGTGTTATCTGCCCAGAAAGGTTGTTGAAACTGTAATGCAATCCGGATGCCTTTGCCGAAGCCGATTTTTTGAATAGCTGTTGCCTTTGCTGATGGCAATGGCGGGTCGAACTGAATATCGTTGTTTTTAAGCACCCCTAAAGGTACGGTGAGCAGAACCCGGGCAGCCTTAAAGATTTCACCGTCAAGGGTTTCCACCTGAGTTTGTTGGTTGCTGTAGGTGATTTTTTTTACTACTTTATTCACCTGTACCAAATCAAACTCATCCGGAAAGGCCATCTCAAAGAGGCTCCAGTAGCTTCTGTTGTTTAAGAAAAATTGATCATTCCCCGCAGCGCTTAAAGAAGCCCTTTCTTTCATAGCCATCATACCCAGGGCTGCGTTATCGGCTCCTAAATCGTTGCCAACCAAAGCATTTGCAATCTTCAGAAAGCGGTGCTCAAGAGATATTTCGTTGAAATATTCAGCCACAGTCATTTCTGTACCGGGATAACTGGCGAAACTCTCAAGCACCTGAAAAAGGGTAGCACCGGCTCCTGCAAGTCCGGCGTTTTCTTTCAAGAAATATTCAGTACGCAAAACCCCATCGAGCAGGTAATAATTCGTTCCGGAATAGGGTGCAAGTGATGCAGGAGTATGGAAGGCTGCAAGGTCGTAGAAGATACTTCGTTTACCTCTCAACTTATCTGCCCCCAGTTCGAACGGATAATCTGCGAAGGTGGTATTTGCACGTATCCGGCCTCCGCTGCTTGCTGATGCTTCAAGAATTATCACTTCTGCTCCGTGTTTGCGAAGCAGATTGGCGGCATACAGCCCTGCTGCACCTGCACCTATAATAATGACTTTCCCATTGAAGGTTTGCCCGCTAAGTAATTGCTCTTTTCGGCATGCGCTAAACAGTGTAGGGAAGAGCAGAATGCCAGGTCCTACGGTACCCAACTGGCGTATTAACTTTCTACGGTTCATCGCTGGTGAAGGTACAGAATTTTCAAAAAGACAGCGGTTTTACCTTTTCTAATGTACTTCGTATATTTTACCTGAATATTTATTTGTTTATTCGGATAAATAAGTACCTTTGCACTCCTTTTTGGGATCCTGCGGATGTGGCGTAATTGGTAGCCGCACCAGACTTAGGATCTGGCGCCGCGAGGCGTGTGGGTTCGAGTCCCTCCATCCGCACCAAGTTCTCCCGAAAGGGAGAACTCTTTTTTTATACGCTAACATCATTCATGCACTATGCAGGTAAGTCAGGAAAATATTGATCAGCTCAATGCTATTATCCGTATTGATATTAAGGCGGAAGATTATCAACCGGCCGTTGAAAAGCAACTTCGGGAGTACGGTCGCAAGGCCAGTATGCCTGGTTTTAGGCCGGGTAAGGTTCCTGCCGGAATGATTAAGAAGATGTATGGTAAATCAGTGATGTTAGATGAGATTAACAAGCTCACCAGCGATACATTGATGAATCATATCCGTGAGAATGGCCTTAACATTTTGGGGCAACCATTGCCCTCGGAGGAAAACAGCCTTGATATGAGTCAGGATGCACCCGACACAGTACGTTTGGCATTTGAAATAGGTCTGGCACCTGAGTTTGAGCCTGATTTATCAAAGAATCATCGTTTTAACCTGTATATGTTACAACCGGATGAGCAGATGCTCGATGAGATTGTGACGGATTACCGTATGCGCCTGGGAGTAGCTGAGCCTGCAGAAAAAGCCGCTAAGGGTGATATGCTGCACGGCGTATTTGAAGAACTTGATGCAGAGGGTAATGTTGTAGAAGGGGGCGTTCAGGCGCATGGCGATATCAGAGAGCAAGATCTGGTAAACAGTGATGCATTTTTGCCCTTTGTAGGTCTTAGTGCGGGTGCAGAACTTACAATTCAACCCAAAGAGCTGTTTAAAGACGAACAAACATTGGCAAGGGTGTTAGGGCTTGGGCCAGCAAAGGCAGAAGGTCTGAATTCTGCGTTTCGTTTTAAGGTAGAAGATATCAAAAGGCTTGTTCCGGCAGAACTCGACCAGGAGTTTTACGACAAAGTTTTCGGGCCGGGGAAGGCAAGTAATGAAGCTGAGATGCGCCAATTAATTGCAGATGATTTGGTGAAACATTACCGCAAAGATGCCGAAACAAGGCTCTATCACGAAGCAGTGGAGCATCTTGTAAAAAACACATCTTTTGATTTGCCTGATAGCTTTATGAAAAAATGGCTGGTAGCCAATAGTGAAGGGAAGGTGAGTGAAGATGATATTGCCCTGAATTATGAGAATTATGCACGTGGCATTCGCTGGCAATTAATTGAAGGAAAAATTCAGCAGGCAAATAAAATTGCAGTTAGTCAAGACGATGTATTGAACCAGTTGACTGAAGACTTTCTTTCATACATGGGTATGGCAGGCACTGATGATGAGGATATGCGTGGCCGCGCAAGACAAATTGCAAGCGGTATGTTAAAGAACGAGAAGGAAGTAAACCGGATATATGATCAGTTGTACACTGAGGCAATGACTGCTTTGTTCGTCAATTCATTTGATGTGAATGAAATTGCTCTCCCAAAAGACAAGTGGATTGAGCAAATCAACGCGCCGATTGCTTAATCATCCTTCCGGGCTTTCTTAAATAGTTCTGCATATTTATCAGCAGAACGCTACCCAAGATGATGGCAAGTCCCAGAATTTGCCTGCTGCTGATATTTTCATCTGCAAGGAGCATTCCCATTAGAACTGCCACAATTGGATTTACGTAGGCATAGGTTCCAGCTCTTGCGGTAGGTTCAACCTGCAACAGCCAGACATAGGCGCTGAATCCGGCGATTGAACCGAAAAATATCAGGTAAATAAGCGACAGCCATGCCTGGCTACCAACATTTTCAAAGGTGAAATTGGCGATAGCGCCATTGCTTCCGGCAAGTAGAAGAAAAAACATGCCTGCAATTATCATTTGCCATGCAGTGGTAACACTAACCGAAGCATTTCCCGGATTGTATTTTGAGTATATCGAGCCAAGCGCCCATGATAAAGGGGCGAAGAGCAATAATGCAATTGAAGCCCAACTTACTGCTGTGCCTTCAATACGTGAAGGCATTTGTTCGCTCAACAGCAGCACAACTCCTCCGAAACCAATGAGAGTGCCTAAAATTACACCAGGACTTCTCAGGTTTGTTTTCCAGGCCGGTTTGTCGAATAAAACAAACCAAATAGGTGTCGCTGATACGATGATGGCAACCATTGCGCTTGAGATAAATTGCTCTACGTACATCACGATTCCGTTGCCTACAAAAAGCAGTAATAATCCACCTATGCCGGCGCGAATAATTGTTTTACGGTCAAAAGCATATTCTCCTTTAAAGTAAACCCACAGGAGCATAATTATTCCGGCCATTAAAAACCGAATTGCACCCATCATTGCAGGTGGGAACTCGTCAACAGCTTTTTGAATAAAAAAGTAGGTAGAACCCCAGATGATATAAACTGTGGCATAGGCTGTAACAATAAGCAGCTTTGAAGGTCGGGCAGTGGGCATCAGAAAATTTCTAAGGCAATTTATTTAGACATATTTTGCTCAAGGCTATCTAACATGAGCTGAACAGCAGGGCATATCAGGCTGTTTTTAAGGGTGAGGTCCATTAATTGGCGCACCTTTTTTCTATTGGTATGCGGGTAGGTTTTGCAGGCTACAGGGCGATGTGAATATATCCTGCAGGTGTTGTCAGGTTCGAGAAAAGCGCAGGGGCTTTGTTTTAGCACCCAGTCTGCCTCCTCGTCACGCATAAGATATTGCCCGATAAATGTTACTGGGCGCACTTTTAGATGCAGGGCAATGCGTTCAATATCCCGTTCGGTAAAAACAGGGCTGGTAGTTTTACAGCAATTGGCACACTGCAGGCAGTCGAACTCCTCGAAAACCGCTTCATGGGCATGATGAAAAAGCTGGTCAACCTTTTGATCTTTTTCAAGTTTCAGGCTGGTAGTGAGCTTTTTATAGATTTTCGACTTTTGTGTCGCTTTTGATTTAATTGAATCCGTAGAATAGTTCACGTTGAAATGTTCACAAATAAACACCAAAAGTCCTTGCTGGTTTAGCCTGGTAAATTTATTTTTGGAGCCAGAATATTGACACCTTCACAGATTTTGATTCGGAAATCCCTCTTATTTATTTGCCTGGCAATGCTGGGCTATGCTTTTCCGGCAAAAGCATATAAGAAAGATCCTCCGGATACAATTCCACCCACTTTGAAAGGCTTTGATATCGAAGATGATTCGATGGCATTCGATGAGGGCTTTGAACAGCTAGAGGATATTTCTGAATGTCTGATTCGAAACTGTGATATATACACTGTTTGGGATACCACCCGCATAAACCCTTATGGTGTTGATTTGCGGCAAAAGAAAGACACCACACTATTAAAACTTGTAAGCGACGAGCATTGCGATTATTCGCATCCTGTTTGCGGCCAGGTAACTTCAGAATTTGGGTTTAGGAGGTACCGTTTTCATTACGGAATTGATATTAATTTAGAAACCGGCGACGCTGTTGTGGCGGCATTTGAAGGAACGGTCAGGGTTGCCAGGTACAGCCCTTCTTATGGTTATTATGTTATTGTACGTCATTTAAATGGGCTGGAGACATTGTATGCACATTTGTCTTCGATTCATGTTACCTCGGGGCAGTATTTGCAAGCAGGAGATGTTTTAGGCCTTGGCGGGAATACAGGTCGTTCAAGAGGGTCGCATTTACATTTTGAAGTTCGTTTTCTTGGGCAGCAAATCAATCCACGCGATTTGATTTCATTTGAAGAATACACTTGTCTAAAGCCGGAGATTGAGATACACGCCAAACGCTTTGATTACCTAAGGGAAGCTGAAAAACAGAAAGCGGCACTTGCAGCACATAAATACTATAAAATACGTAAAGGGGATACACTTGGCAAGATTGCCAAGAAGAACAAAACCACAGTAGCAAAGCTTTGCAAGCTGAATAAAATCAGCAAAAGAACTACCCTGCGCCCAGGGAAGAGTTTACGTGTTAGATAGATACTTTTTCGCTTTGGTTTTCCCGAGCCAGACGAGTGTCAGATAGCCTCCGGCAAAAAAAACTCCCAGTAAAACGATTGCTATACGCATAGAGCCTGTGAGTGTTTCCATCAATCCGAAGAGAAAAGTTCCACTCACTACTGCTAACTTTTCAGTTACATCGTAAAAACTGAAATACGATGTATGGTCGTTTGTTTTTGGAAGTAATTTGGTGTAGGTTGAGCGGGTTAGCGCCTGAATGGCACCCATCACAAGCCCCACAAAGGCAGCAAGCGCGATAAATGTAACAGCGCTGTGTACATATAATGCCGCCATGCAAATGAGCACCCAAATGAAAACACCGATTTTCAATGCGTTGAGGTTCCCCATGCGTTTTGATATCCGGGCAAAAAGCAGTGAGCCTACAATCCCCAGCACCTGAATGAGCAGAATGGTAGGTATTAAAATGGTATCGGGCAAACCAATTTCTTTTTTTGCAAAATTAGCTGCCATGTACATGATGGTTAGCACCGACATAATTACAAGGAAGAACCCGAGTAAAAATATTTGGAGATAAGGTATTTTCCTGAACTCATTCCAAACCTTTACCAGTTCTCTGTACCCGTTTAACAGAGGGTATTCTGCATGTTTTCGGCTGTTCAGTTTTCCAGGTAGGGCACTGAACGGAATCAAAGCAAAGGTACCCCACCAGATACCCACACTCACAAAGCTCAACCGGGCTGCCATAGCCTTGTTCGCTATTCCGAAAAATGCAGGTTGCAGCAGCATGGCTATATTGATTAGCAACAAAATCATCGCACCTGTATAGCCCAGTGCAAAGCCGCGGGCAGAAATACGGTCTTCATCGCCGGGCAATGCTATTTCAGGAAGCCAGGCATTGTAAAATACCAAGCCGCCGGTATAGCCCACACTTGCCATTGCGAAGGCCAGGATGCCCAATTCGAGATGTTGTTCATCAAAAAAGTACAACAACATACATCCACTGACCCCTAAAACGGTGAACAATTGCATAAACAGTTTTCTCCGGCCTGTATAATCTGCTACAGAAGACAATAGGGGTGAGAGGCAGGCTACTAACAGGAAGGAAGCTGAAACTGTCCATGCGTAAAGGCTCGTATTTATTACCTGATAGCCAAAGAAAGAGACAATCCCGCTACCGCCTCCTTTCGTTACAGTGGCGAAATAAGCAGGTAAAATGGCGGAGGTAATGCTGAGTTGAAATGCTGAGTTTGCCCAGTCAAAGAATGTCCAGGCCCTAATGATACGCTTATTGCCTCTCAGCGAATCTTGTTGCAAATGCTCAGATTTTTTTAAAAGGTTTTATGTGATGAAACGGGAGCGGTTTTATTTTCGCTTTGCTAATTCATCACGAATTTTGCCTGCTCTTTCATAGGCCTCATCTTCTATCGCGCTTCTTAGTTGCTCCTTAAGGTCTTCGGTAGAAACCCGGCTGAGGTCATTGCTGCTTGAACTTGTATCTTCAGTGGGTTCAGGCAGGGCGTTTCCAAGTGCTTTTTCAACACTGCCCTCGCCTTCCATTAAAACCCCGGCAGAGCTGAGGATGAAATCATACGTGTAAATCGGGCAGTTGAATCTGACTGCCAGCGCAATAGCATCACTGGTACGTGCATCTACCTCCACTTCATTTGCCCCATTCAGTTTACATATAAGTTTTGCGTAGAAAATGCCTGCATCAAGATTGTAAATAACAACCTCGGTCATGGTTATCATAAAGGCCTCCGCGAATGATTTGAAGAGGTCATGGGTAAGCGGCCGGTCGGGTTGCATTTTTTCAAGCTCAATGGCAATTGCCTGTGCTTCAAACCCTCCGATAATAATAGGTAACCTCCGGTTGCCGGTAGCCTCGCTTAGAACCAGTGCATAAGCCCCGCTTTGGGTCTGACTGTATGATAAGCCGGAAATTTCGAGTTTAATTTTCTTCATTATTAGCTCGCCTGAAAATACAAAAATTCCGGAAAAAAATCAAGTGTTAATTAGCTGATTTTAACTTTTTTATTGCAGCAGTTAATTTGGGTACAATTTCAAATGCATCGCCAACAATTCCGTAGTCAGCTGCTTTGAAGAAAGGAGCTTCGGGGTCTTTGTTGATAACCACAATCACTTTTGAACCGTTTACCCCGGCAAGGTGTTGAATAGCACCTGAAATACCAATGGCTATATATAGGTTAGGCCGGATAGCCAAACCTGTTTGCCCTACATGTTCATGATGCGGACGCCAGCCGATATCAGACACCGGGCGTGAACATGCAGTTGCAGCGCCAAGTACGCCTGCCAGTTCTTCAATCATGCCCCAATTTTCAGGTCCTTTGAGGCCACGACCAGCCGAAACAACAAGCTCAGCTTCGGGCAAAGAAATTTCGCCATCACGCTCGGTATGCTCGTAACGGCTGCTTGTTTGCGGCTTATATCCATCAGCAGAACCACTAAAGGCTTCTACCTCAGCTGTACCCTGGCTAAGCACCGGGCTAACCGAGTTGGGCATCAGGCTGATAATTTTTACAGGGGTAGTAATGGCTATAGCGGCCATTGCTTTCCCGGAGTATACGTTTTTTTGAACTACAAATCCTTCACTCAAGTCAGGCAGGGCAGTGGCTCCTGAAACCAGCCCTGCGCGAAGCCTGGCCGACAATCGTGGGGCGACAGCTTTCCCAAGGTTATCATGTGTGAAGAGCACTACTGAACTTTGTGTTGAGGCTACAACATCGGCAATCAAAGCAGTATATGCACCTGAATCGGGGTGTTGAAAGTTGGGATGGTCTACTTTTATCACTTTCGCTGCGCCATAGTTTCCGGCAAGGGCAAGCTGAGCATCTGCTGCCGTGCCAATAGCAAGCACTATGGCATTCATCTCTAACTTAGAAGCGATACGGCTGCCATAAGAGATGGCTTCGAGTGAGGACTTACGAAAAGCTCCTTTTGCAATTTCTGCAACAATAAGTACTGACATGGTATTAAATGACTTTGGCTTCGTTATGAAGCAGTTCAACAAGTTGTTCTACATTTTCAGGGTCAATCAGCTTCACCGATGATTTGGGTGCAGGCAAACTGAACTTTTTAATTTGAACCAGCGCAGGCGCATTGCCGGCAGCTACTTCGATGGGTTTGGTACGTGCAGCCATAATGCCCCGCATATTTGGGATTCTTGCTTCGGCCATACCTTTTGCGGCACTAATTACGCAGGGCAGGGGGGCGGTAACGATTTCAAGACCTCCCTCGGCAGCAGTTTCAAGAACCACTTTGCCCTCTGAAAGGTCTAATTTCGACGCAAGCGATACGAAAGGCAAGCCCAAAAGCTCTGCTAACATGCCGCCTACTTCAGAACCATTGTAATCTATGGTTTCTTTGCCGGTTAAAATCAAATCGTAGCCTTTGTCTTTTGCGTATTCAGCAATGGCCGAGGCTACTCCAAATGAATCGCTTGGTTCAGCGTCAATCCTGATGGCATCGTCTGCTCCAATTGCCAGCACTTTCCGGATAACTGTTTCGAGCGCCGGGCCACCAACTGAAATGGCGCTCACATGGCCGCCAAGACTTTCTTTTATTTCAAGTGCTCTTACCAAAGCGTACCATTCATCGTAAGGATTTACAATGAACTGTACTTTGTCGTCGTTAAAACGTGTATCATTATCTATGAACGATATTTTTGAGGTTGTGTCAGGAGCCTGACTTATACAAACGAGAATTTTCATGGCTTCAAATCGGGCTGCAAAGGTAGAAAAATTCCTTGCTTTTTGGCCGGATATTCGTGTAAGAATTGCCGGATAAATAGGTGCTATTGACGAAACAAAACCTTGAAAACACAGTAATAATAAGGGTGAAAAAGAAAATCAAATATTCCGAAACGCCAAAACAACTTGAATTTAATCAGGTTTGTGAAGGCAGTCTCTCAATTCAGGGACACAGGCAAGCGAATGTTTCAGCAGAAAATTGCCTTGATAAAAAGCAAATAGATTTATTAAATGAGTTGAATATCAGGGTGGAAGAACTTTGGTATGCCATTAATACGCCAAAAGCGTAAAATTTTTATTTCGCATTCATTTCTGATTATTACTTTTGCCCCCGGAGAGATGGCAGAGCGGTCGATTGCGGCGGTCTTGAAAACCGTTGAACCGCGAGGTTCCGGGGGTTCGAATCCCTCTCTCTCCGCTCCACGCCCCCGTTTCACAAAGTGAAACGGGGGCGTTTCATTTTCTTGTAGTGCGCCATACATGAAGATAGCTAGCTAGCATGGGCTTGTTTGAAGAGCTGATGCGTTCGACTCCTTTATGATAACTCCGACCTGAGTATTTGTCAAGGCCCGACTTGATACAATAAAGCATTGGCAAAACCTTAAGGGTAAATTCTATACATTGCATGGCTTGAAATCTTTCATCGCAGTCATATTTTTGGGCTTAACCTGCTTGTCAACGGTTCATGCCCGGTCGGGGCCAGTTGTTGCTGATACAGGTAAACAAGTCCGCTTGTGGAATGAGAAAGAGGCCGCCGGTTTTTACACAGGTACAGGGCTGGTTTTTGCAGGCAGCATGGCCGTGCTTTATTATGCATGGTATCGTCATGACAACGCCGGGCGGTTTCGATTCTTTAATGATCTTAATGCATGGAGGGGGATGGATAAAATGGGTCATTTCACCAGCACATGGTGGGCATGTCAGTGGGTGTATGAAGCAAGCCAGCCTTTAAACATTCCGGCCCGGCAAAAGCTAATATTGTCAATAGGTATTCCTGTGCTTTTTATGAGTACCGTTGAGGTTTTTGATGGGTTCTCACAAGGGTATGGTTTTTCGGTTCCGGATATGGTGGCAAATGGAGTAGGGGCAAGCTTGTTTTTTGTTCAGCAACATTTTTGGCAACGTCAGGATTTTGTGATAAAAGCATCATTTCACGAAAATCATTTGTATAAATTGCGCCCCGAGCTTTTAGGAGCAGGCGTACCTGAAACCTGGCTCAAGAATTATAACGGACAAACCATTTGGATGAGTTACCCTTTAAACAAACTGATTCCGGTGAACACAGCTATACCTGATTGGCTTTGCCTTTCGGCAGGTATTGGCGCCGGTGGTCTGCTTGGTTCAGAGAGTAACACCTGGAGCAGTAAGGGGCAGCTGGTTTCATATAATCAGGTGCAGCGCTATTCAAGGTATTTGCTCTCATTTGATATTGACCTGTGCAAGTTACCCTTGAAAGGTCGTTTCTGGTCAATGTTTACCAGCACTTTCCGTTGGGTAAAACTTCCTTTTCCGGCAATTGAGTATTCAGGCATACGCAAATGGCAGGTTCATCCGTTCTACTGGTAACGAATTCGATAAAGAAAGCAAATTTGAAGAGCCTGGAGTGTAAAAATTATCTTAAACGCATGTATAGCAATACTATACAAATCACTAACTTTGTAAAATTGCCCAAAGCATATAACTATAATATGATTCTTTTGAGCCCGCAGGTATTGGCGAGGGTAAGCCTGGCAATTGCTATGCTAACAACATTCTCTATTGGTCTGAAAGCACAAACACCAACATCAGGTGACTGTCTTGGGGCCTATACTGTTTGTCAGATTACTTATGATCAGTCTGCCTCCTTTGTTGGTGAAGGGAATTACCCTCATGAGGTAAACCCGGATGCGCCTGGAAATTGCCTTACAAGTGGAGAGAAAAATAATGCATGGTACATGATTACTGTTCAAGATGCCGGGAGATTTGGATTCAATATCAATCCAAAATGTTCGGATGCGGACTATGATTGGGCATTGTTCGACCTTACCAATGCCACCTGTGCAGATATTGCTACAAACCCTACCTTATTGGTAGCGTGTAATTACAGAGGCTCCATTTTCCCAACCCCTACCACAGGGATGAATGACGGGCCAAACCAACAGGATGAAGATATGATTGATGTGAGTGCCGGCAAAGTATATGCTTTGGTAGTAAATAATTTCACTGGAATGGGGCAGTGCGGGTACGAACTTGACTTTATGATTAACGAAGGTTTGCCCAATGCCACTACCGCTGATATTATTGATGATGTGCCGCCTTCTATGTTGCCTACATTGACATCACCAATAAATTGTGGTTCTACTACCGTTTCATTTTGCTATTCAGAATATGTAAAGTGTTCAACAGTTAAGTCCGAGGAATTTCGTTTGATTACCCCACAGGGAGACACTATTGCAGGAACGGTTGTCAATGGTACAGCCTGTGCAGCGGGGGGCCGTATGGAAAAATGTTTTTCACTGGTTTTGGCTGAACCGGTATATGAGGGTGGTAATTATACATTTGAAGGCTTTGGGCCGGTAGAAGATTTATGCGGCAATGTAGTAACGGCTTCCAGCATTGTCATTAACCTCCCTGCTTTGACATTAAGCACCAGTTATACCCCGGTAAACTGCGCCTTGAATGATGGTACTGCTACGGTGAATGTTTCTGCCGGGGGTACAGCACCATTTACATATTCATGGAATACCGCACCAGCACAAACAGGTGCTACGGCAACCGGCCTGGGGCTTGGGACCTATAAAGTACGCGTTACAGATAACCAGGGATGCTTTGCCGACGATTCAGTTACCGTACGTGACCAGTTCCTGTTAACAGTTGAAATTGAGACTGAGTCGGATATTTGTGCTTCCGGAAGAGGTAGTGCGACAGCCGTTGTAAGCGGTGGAACACCTTTTGCCCCGCCTGCGGCACCCTATGAATATTTATGGACTACCGGCAATCCGAACAACCTGAGTAATATTGCCAATGTAAAGACCGGGGCTTATCAGGTTACAGTTCGTGATGCAGCAGGATGCAGCTATACACTCGATTTCTTTGTGCCGGATTTTCGTGAAAACTTATATCCGGATTTCAAATATTCACCTGATTTAGATCCGGTACCTGGGCTCTATCCTTCAGTGAAATTTTTAAACTTTTCTGAGGGTGCGACTACTTATTTCTGGGATTTTGGAACAGGTGAGTACTCGACAAGCTTTGAGCCAGAGTATGAGTTCCCGGGTTCTGGCTCTTATCCGGTGAGCCTAATCGTTGAAAACAGTACAGGGTGCAAGGATACCTTTACCCGGATGTTGAATATCGGCTTCTTGTACACCTTTTATTCACCCTCTGCCTTTTCGCCAAACAACGACTGGATCAATGATGAATATAAATTATTTATTACAGGCATTGACACCACCACATATACATGGGTAATTTTAAACCGTTGGGGTGAAGAAGTTTTCCGTACCGGAAAATTTAGTGAAGCATGGCTCGGAAGGAAATTTAATACCGGTGACTATTGTCCGGCCGGTGTTTACGTGTTCAGAACAAGTTTTATTGACCTTTCCGGCAAGAAACATGTAATTCATGGCCGGATTCTATTGCTGGGTTAAGTGCCCGTCAGCTAAAAGCTCAATTCAAGGCCGTCCCAAGCAAGGTGAACCCCTTCGGGCAATTCTGCTTCGATGTCGGCATGCAAGCCAAGCTGGTGGCTGATATGGGTGATATAAGCCATTGCTGGTTTAACATCCGCAATAATATCCAGCGCTTCCTGTAAGGTGAGGTGCGAAGTATGTGTTTCTTTTCGGAGGGCATTAATGACAAGACATTTTAAACCCTTCATCTTTTGACGCTCAGTAGCCGGAATTGTTTTGGCATCTGTGATGTAACAGAAGTCATCAATTCGATAGCCAAAAACCGGAAGTTTATAGTGTGTTACCTGAATTGGAGTGATTTGCTGAGCGCCCAACATAAATGGTGAGTTGTTAATTCGATGCAATACAACCTGTGGAATACCAGGGTATTTATCTGCATCGAAAATATATGCAAACTCTCTCTTTAAAGCCTTTTCTACATGTTCAGAAAGGTAAATATCAATTGCCCGCTCTAAAACATAATTGTATGCCCTGATGTCATCCAGACCTGCTGTGTGATCTTTGTGCTCATGGGTGTACAATATGGCATCTACCTTTTTAATGCCGGCACGCAGCATCTGTTGTCGAAAATCGGGACCTGTGTCAATAACAAATTGCAGATTGCCGGTTTCAATATGTATGGAACAACGCAGACGCTTGTTTTTTTTGTCGCCTGAACTACACACAGGGCAAGTACAGGCAATAACCGGAACCCCCTGTGATGTGCCGGTGCCCAAAAAAGTAACCTTCATATTCAAATACGACCGAAAAATAAGTTTTTCCTTAACGTTATCCTTTACTTTGCACATAGAAATGAAATATTATATAATTGCCGGCGAGGCATCAGGCGACCTGCATGGCGCAGGCCTCATAAAAGCATTGCATAAATCAGACCCGGAAGCACAAATTCGTTGTTGGGGAGGTGAGCTTATGCAAACTGCAGGAGCAGAATTGGTAAAACATTATCGTGAGCTTGCATTTATGGGCTTCACTGAGGTAATCATGAATTTGCCTGAGATTTTAAGAAACCTACGTTTTTGCAAAACAGATGTGTTGAACTTCAGGCCGGATGTAATTATTTTAATTGATTATCCAGGCTTCAATATGCGTATTGCAAGTTTTGCAAGAGCGCACAATATAAAAGTATACTATTATATCTCTCCACAAATCTGGGCATGGAAGCAGAACAGAGGGTGGAAATTAAAGAAAACAGTTGACCGTATGTTTGTTATTCTCCCATTTGAGAAAGCATTCTACAAGAGATTTGATATGGAGGTTTCTTATCACGGACATCCATTAATTGATGTTATAGGTACATTCAATAAAGACATAACATTTTTTGAACGGCATGCCCTTGATGCAACAAAAAAAATCATCGCATTATTGCCAGGAAGTCGTACGCAGGAGATAAAACGCATGCTCAGAACAATGCTTGAGGCCACCAAAGAGATGAGTGAATATCAGGTGGTGGTTGCTGCAGCGCCTTCAATTGAAAATGAATTTTATTACCAAGTTGCCGGAAATGCAGATTTTAAAATTGTAAAGGGAGATACCTATCAGCTGTTATCACATGCCCACATGGCGGCTGTTACTTCCGGAACTGCTACGCTTGAAACAGGTTTGTTTGGGGTGCCAATGGTTGTTTGCTATGCCGGAGGTCGGGTATCATATTTACTCGCAAAGCAATTGATTAAAGTTAAATATATATCTCTGGTGAATTTGATTTTAAATAAATCTGCAATCCCTGAATTAATTCAACACGATATGAATAAACAGCGATTGAAAAATGAACTTTCACTAATTGGTGATGAGCAAAGTAGTATTCGGATCGAGATGTTAAATGCGCTGCAACAGTTAAGAGGGATGTGCGGAGAACCTGGTGTTGCTGAGAGAATCGCAACTGAAATGGTCAAGTTGCTTAAGCAAGCAGAATAGGAAGATTGATTTTAAGAATTATTTTTTTGAAGTATCCTTTTGTGAACGTGAATCATAATTGAATCAAATAATTAAGAAATCTTTGATTGATTTTATCAATCTATAAATTCTTAACTACTTGTCAATGCAATAAAACCGGGTTAATATCTGAAGAATAATAAATACGATTAATTTCATTAACACGCACAGATTTTCATAAAGAAAAATTAGCAATCGGAGATATTAACAATTTGATGGTGAGTAAATTGTTTGTGATAATTAATTAAAAATAATAATTCATTTATTTTAGCATCAAATTCATAAAAAACAACAACACAAAACAGTATGGCGAAAAAAAACATTTCGTTTACGTCTGATGAGCTGGACAGCTTGCGTTCATTTTATCAGCAAGAACACGAAAAAATTAGCCAACGCTTGAAAAGTATCAAGCAGGTTTTGGCCCGCCTTGGTGGTGGAGGCCCTAAAAAAAGAGGACGTAAATCCTCTGCTGAATCATCGGTTGAATCCGAATTGCAAGCAGCCTCCGGGTTGTTGAGGAAAACAAAAAGTCGTAAACGTGGAAGACCAGCACAAAAAAAAGTGGCAACAACTAAAACTAAATCAACTAAAAAAACAGCGGCCAAAAAAGTAACCGCTAAGAAAGCAGTACCTGCTAAGAAAGCAGCACCTGCTAAAAAAGCAGCACCTGCTAAAAAAGCAGCACCTGCTAAAAAGGCAGCACCTGCTAAAAAAGCGGCACCTGCTAAGAAAGCAGCACCTGCTAAGAAAGCAGCACCTGCTAAGAAAGCAGCACCTGCTAAAAAAGCAGCACCTGCTAAGAAAGCAGCACCTGCTAAGAAAGCAGCACCTGCTAAAAAAGCGGCACCTGCTAAAAAAGCAGCACCTGCTAAAAAAGCAGCACCTGCTAAGAAAGCAGCACCTGCTAAGAAAGCAGCACCTGCTAAAAAAGCAGCACCTGCTAAGAAAGCAGCACCTGCTAAAAAAGCAGCACCTGCTAAGAAAGTAGCACCTAAAGCTAAAGCACCTCAGAAACCCAAAGTTACACCACAGGCAAAACCCGCTACACCAGCACCTGTGGCAACACCAGTTTCTTCTGAAACTTCTGGGGTAACTTCTAACGCTTAATGAAAGATTAACTGAGGCGTCCCATTAGAAATGATGGGACGCTTTTTTTTTGGCTATGGAATTATTAGTTAGAGATGCAATCAAGGAAGATGTTCCGTTTATTCTTGATTTGATTCGTGAACTTGCGGCATTTGAAAAAGCACCAACAGAGGTAGCTATAACAGAAGATACTTTGCTTCGTGATGGATTTGGTATTAACCCGCTCTTCCGCTGCTTTATTGCTGAATTTGAGCGAGAAATAGTCGGGCTTGCATTGACGTACCAAAAGTATAGTACCTGGAAAGGGCCATGTGTTTTTTTGGAAGATATTATTGTTAAGCAATCATTCAGGAGAAATGGTATTGGACAACGATTATTTGAAGCAGTGATAGTTCATGCCAGCTCGGTAAATGCTGGCAGGTTAGAATGGCAGGTTTTAGATTGGAATAAAAGTGCTATTTCGTTTTATAAGAAGTTTGGTGTAGAATTCGACGAGAAATGGATCAATTGTAAACTGCGAAACAATCAATTGAAACTGCTTACCAATGGTGATTTATAAATTTGGAGGGGCTTCGGTAAAAGATGCAGATTCAGTAAGAAATGCAGCTAAAATTATCGGTGATGCTGATAGGCAAGTGTTGTTGGTTGTTTCGGCAATGGGTAAAACCACCAATAAGTTAGAGAAGATTGTTGAGGCTCATTTACAGAAAGACAGCAGGGCTTTTGAATTAACCGAACAACTTAAACAATGGCATCTGCAAATAGTAAATTCCCTGTTTGGCATTCAGGAGATTACTATCTCAGAACGGATTGAAGAGATTTTTGCGGAGATTTATTGGAGCATTGAAGCTGAACAGGTACGTGATTTTGATTTTGAATATGACCAGATTGTTTCTTTAGGGGAGGTACTTTCAGCGGGTATTCTCTCGGCTTACCTTAATCATGTTGGTGTAGAACATACCTATTGTGATGCACGCGACCTTATCAGAACTGATAGCACTTTTCGTGAAGCAAATGTAGATTGGGCAGAAACGCAAATTCTGATTGAACGGCAACTGCGCAAGCTTGATGGAAGAAACATGATTACCCAGGGTTTTATCGCAGGAACCAGCGACAACTATTCAACAACACTTGGACGGGAGGGTTCAGATTATACAGCTGCAATTCTCGCCTACTGTGCAAATGCAAGTGAAGTGATTATCTGGAAAGATGTTCCCGGGGTATTTAATGCCGACCCAAATGAATTCCCGGAAGCCATATTACTTCCTGAGTTATCATATTATGATGCAATTGAGCAGGCTTATTACGGGGCATCAATAATTCACCCGAAAACAATAAAACCACTACAAAATAAAAACATACCACTACGGGTACAATCATTTGTTAATCCAAAGCTCCCGGGTACATTAATTTCTGAAACATATTTACCGGAGACAACTCCTACATACATACTTAAAAAAGACCAGGTTTTATTATCTATTACACCACACGATTTCTCATTTATTGCTGAAGTGCACCTGCGTGATATCTTTAATTTATTTCATCAATATCGGGTCAAGATAAACCTGATGCAAAATTCTGCTTTGAACTTCACCGTTTGCATGACCTTAGATGAAACTACGTTTTCACAACTAAGAAAAGCGATGGAAAAAAAGTACCGTTTGCGGTTTAATACCAATTGTGTGTTGTTCACTATCAGGCACTATACTGAAGCATTATTTGCACGATTTTCACTGGGGAAAGAGATTTTGATGGAGCAACGCAGCCGCAATACGGTTCAGTTTGTTTATAGGTCAGGCGAGTAAACCGCTTAGCGAAGTATCTGAAATCTATATGCATCCAGCCTGATAAAAATAAATGTCAGGATCGTAAATGACCATAAAGAGGAGCCCCCATAACTAAAAAAAGGCAAGGGAATACCCACCACCGGAGCCAAACCAATTGTCATTCCAACATTGATTGCAAGATGCACAAAAAGAATGCTCGCAAGGCCGTAACCATATATACGTGAAAATGCGCTTCGCTGCCTCTCGGCCATAAAAATTATTCGAAGTATCAATAATAAAAATAACCCAAGCACTACCGTTGAGCCTATAAAACCCCATTCTTCGCCAACGGTGCAGAATATAAAGTCGGTACTTTGTTCAGGCACAAAATTGTTTTTTGTTTGCGTACCATTCAAATATCCTTTGCCTGCAAGTCCGCCTGAACCAATGGCAATCATACTTTGATTTACATTGTACCCGGCACCCTTAGGGTCAATTTCTTTCCCGATAAGTACATTAATTCTTTTGCGTTGGTGCGATTCTAATACATTATTGAAGGCATAATCAACACCATTTACGGCAACTAATGACAATAAGAGGATACCGGCCACCGCCAGTATATTTCTTATGCGTATACGAATAAAAAGAAATGCAAAGACGGCAATTGCACCCAAAATGATACTTAGTATCGCCTTGTCAACCAACAATGTTGTGATAAATAAAACTACTCCAGCGGCACCCAGAATAAGGAAAATTCCGGATAAACCTTCACGGTAAAGCACTAAAATAAATCCGGCATAAACCAAAGCCGCACCGGTTTCACTTTGCATAATGATAATTGCCGCAGGAATCATAAAAATAGAAGCCGCTATTAGCTTAGTGCCCGTTTTTTCTATTTTAATGTTGACATTGCTAAGGTATTTCGCCAAGGCAAGGTTTGTCGCAAACTTGGCTAATTCAGCAGGTTGTATTCGAAAGGTACCTACTTCTATCCATGATTTAGAACCCCGCACATCAACTCCGGCAAACAAAACCACTATTAATAAAAGAACAAATATTCCATAGAGAATATATGCAAACGTTGGAAAGAACTCCCCGTCAATTACCAAAATGACAAATGCTAAAAAGAATGAGCTGAGAATCCATACCAATTGCATACCGTAACTCTGACTTGTATCAAAAATGCTGGTGTGGTCATCATTGTAGACCGCCGCATAAATATTAAGCCAACCCATGGTTACCAAAAGCAGGTAAATAACTACCATGAACCAGTCAATATTTTGAAATACAGCTTCTGAGTTTCTATTTGCCATGGTTTACTTTTTTGTTACCCAGTCTGATTTTTTTGGCAATAAATTGGCATCAAGAATGCGCTTTTCCATTTCCGGCCGTTTAACCTCTTTCCGAAGGTACTTCTCAATCATTAAACTAGCAATCGGTGCAGCCCATGTCGCACCAAAACCAGCATTCTCAACATAAACTGCTATTGCAATTTTAGGGTTATTCATTGGTGCAAATGCGATAAATATCGAGTGGTCTTTGCCGTGTGGATTTTCTGCGGTACCTGTTTTGGCACAAATGCTTAAAGAGTCAAGTTGTGCGATCCGACCGGTACCATTGGTGACCACATTCCTCATAGATTCAACAACTACTTCAAAATATTTTCGATCTACTGTCGTAAACCTCCTTTTTAAATAAGTGGTGTCAAGATGTCCCCCGTCAATTCGCTTTATTAGGTGTGGAGGATAGTACCAACCCCTGTTAGCAATGATAGTGCAAAAATTGGCCATCTGTAACGGGGTAACACCCATTTCACCCTGTCCGATAGCAAGTGATATGATAGAAATAGCATTCCACCTCCCGGCTCCATGATAGCGGTCATAATATTTTACAGTAGGTACGTTGCCACTTGATTCCTGCGGCAAATCAATCGGAATTTTTTTTCCCAGACCAAAGCTTAACACGTGATTCCGCCAAACTGTAAAGCCTTCTGAGGTTTTTTTATACTTCAAAAGCGTGTTCCGAAACGTATTGCAATAGTACGAATTACATGAGGTGGTAATTGAATACCTGAGATTCACCGGAGATGCATGTGGGTGGCAACCTACTGTTAAGCCCCCAAAATGAAAGCCCCTGCTACAACTAAATAAGGTGTTCTCATTGATTACTCCTTCATGCTGCCCGATGAGCGCATTCACCAATTTAAAAGTTGAACCGGGCGGATATTTCGCCATCGTTGCCCTGTTAAATAATGGTTTTAAGGTGTCAAGCAGCATTCTACGGTACTGCTTGCTTTTGGCACGCCCCACTAGGAGGTTGGGGTCGTAGGTCGGACTTGAAACCATGCACAATACTTCTCCACTGGCCGGCTCAATTGCTACAATAGCACCCACTTTATTCTGCATCAGTTTCTCGCCATACTCCTGTAAACCTGCGTCTATTGATGAATACAGGCTTTTACCCAAGACAGAAGCCGTATCATATTTGCCACCGTCAAAAGAACCTCGCTCGCGGTTATATACATCAACCATCACGATTTTAACCCCTCGTTGCCCACGTAATGATTCTTCATAAGATTTCTCAATACCGCTTAGCCCCATATTATCACCACTCCGGTAATAGGGATTCTGAGCGATAATCTTATCGTCTACTTCTCCCACATAACCCAAAGCATGTGAAGCAATTTTTAAAGGATATTTTCGTAGTGTCCTTGCCTGAAGGAAGAACCCAGGAAATTTGATTAACTTTTCCTGCAAGGGAAGAGATGTTTCAAGTGAAATATCATTGATGAAAATTTCAGGTTTAAATGAACTGAATTTTTGTTTTTTAAGCTTGGTAATTTTCTCAATAAATTCTTCTTTGGTGATTTCAAGCATCTGGCAAAAGTCAGATGTATCAATGGTTTTAACTCTTTTCGGAATAACCATAAGGTCATACGCCGGTTCATTGTAAACCATGATTTTGCCTTGCCTGTCATAAATAATACCGCGCTCAGGATATTCAATCTTATGGCGCAATGCATTGTCGTTGGCTGCCAGCTTGAATTTCTTATCAATAACCTGAATATAAAAAAGGCGAATTAAATAAATCAAAATCAGGCTGATGAAAATTGCACTGATGACGTATTTCCGGTCTGAAAAAAGATTCATAGCGTCGAATCTTTTGTGCGTTGTGAAAGCACCTGGCTAAGCATTATCAGCGCAAAACTTGAAAAACTATTGGTAACAATTCGCAGAAGCAAATTTAATATGTCAACAAAATTAAAGGCTTCTATAAAAAATAAAACAGTATGATGTACAAGGGTACATACTCCAGCATAGACCACAAAAGTACGAACCCCCATTCCTGAGATATTCAAGCGCAGTGTGGTCTCATATCCTTCACGTGGGGCAATAAGATTAAGAAAGCCCGGGCGTATAAATGCAAGTACCAAACAGGCTGATGCGTGCATTCCCGGAGTGCCGCTAAAAATATCAATGGTTAAGCCAGTCAGAAATGCAATAAATAAAAGCAATACTTTGTTGATGTTTACCGGAAGCATTAAGATAAACATAATGTACAGAAATGGGTTAAAATATCCATTTAGAATACCGCCGATCTCAATTTTATTGAGTACCAACACCTGGATAAATACCAGTAAAATAAACCTAAACAGATGTTGGAAAATTTCAATCAGCATGGGTAGTGGTTTTAGCTTCCAGACTATCCCTTTCTTCCTTAAGGATATTGCGGATTACATATACATAAGAAAGATTCTGAAAATCAGTTGAAAATTTTATTTTAATATCTTTAAAACTATCACCACTATTGCCCAACTCAAGTATCTTTCCTATTACAATACCCCGGGGAAAAATACCTGAAAAAGTACTGGTGATGATGGTGTCACCCACTTTTACCTTCGCATGACTTGGAATATCCCGCAATTGACCAATAACAGGCGAATTGCCACTCCAAACCGTGGTGCCGAAATAGTCATTGCTCTTTATCTTTGATGAAATACGGGTGTCGCTATGCAATAAGGAAGAAACAGTTGAAAAATGAGGTGATACATCTTTTACAATTCCAACAACACCAGAACCACAGGCAACAGCCATATAAGGCCTGATCCCATGAAGGCTGCCCTTGTCAAGGGTTAGATAGTTGTTAATTCTGTTTACACTGTTATTTATTACCCTGGCCGGAAGGTATTCATATTGCTGAATCAGCAGGCTATCGTCTTCTTTGTTCCAATGAAAGTGTTGGTCGTAATAATTCGCAGTATCAAGCTGCCTTAATAATGCATTTTCTTCCGCAAGCTGACGATTTGTTATGCCAAGTTTCAGATAATCAGTCAGTTGGCTGTAGCCACTGTAAATAGTTCCTACAACATAGTTCGACGTGGTTACATACGCCGAACGCTGGTAACTGTTGTTCATAACAAGCAGGTAAAAACAAAGCCCCTGCATAATTAGAAACAAAATGAAAAAATGATACCTCCTGATAAGCAGGATGAAGTTCCGCATGGCGCTTTATCCTTTGCAAATAATTAACGGATAAGGAATTTAAACTTGTCGCGGTTTTTCAACGCAATACCTGTGCCTCTCGCAACCGCTCTTAGTGGGTCTTCTGCAATATAAACCGGCAGCTTGGTACGTGCTGAAATACGCTTATCTAAGCCCCGGAGCATGGAACCTCCACCTGCAAGATATATACCCGTACGGTAAATATCAGCAGAAAGCTCGGGGGGGGTCATCTCAAGTGCATTTAAAATAGCTGCCTCAATCTTGGCTATTGATTTGTCAAGGCAATGGGCAATCTCCTGATAGGATACCATAATTTCTTTCGGAATGCCGGTCATCATATCTCGGCCATGCACAGCAAAATCCGGCGGAGGGTTGTCAATTTCTGTAAGTGCAGCACCTACCTCAATCTTTATACGTTCAGCCGTACGCTCTCCAATATGTATATTATGTTGGCGACGCATGTAATCCTCAATGTCAGAAGTGAAATCATCTCCGGCAACACGAATACTCTTGTCGCAAACGATACCTCCCAAAGCAATAACAGCAATCTCAGAGGTACCCCCACCAATATCAATAATCATATTTCCCATAGGTTCCTCCACGTCAATACCAATACCGATTGCAGCTGCCATTGGCTCATGAATCAAATATACTTCCTTGGCACCTGCATGTTCGGCAGAGTCACGTACAGCACGCTTTTCAACTTCCGTAATGCCTGAAGGAATACATATTACCATTACCAAACTAGGTGAAAATATTTTACGCCCCGGATTGATCATTTTAATCATTCCGCGAATCATGTGCTCAGCAGCATTAAAGTCGGCGATAACACCGTCTTTCAATGGCCTGATTGTTTTAATATTTTCATGGGTTTTTCCATGCATTTGCTGGGCCTGCTTCCCAACAGCGATTACTTTGCCGGTTGACCTTTCAATTGCCACAATCGAAGGTTCATCAACAACCACTTTATCATTGTGTATGATAATCGTATTTGCGGTGCCTAAGTCAATCGCTATATCCTGGCTAAAAAAGTTAAATATCCCCATTTGTCTGGTTCTGGTGAATGTTTTTAATGTTTAAAATGTCTGATTCCGGTAACAACCATTGGTATTCCTAAACGGTCGGCGGCATCAATTGAATCCTGATCTTTTATAGAGCCACCAGGTTGTGCAATAGCTGAAATTCCAGCAGCTCCGGCAATTTCTACACAATCAGGGAAGGGGAAAAAGGCGTCGGATGCCATCACAGCCCCGGCAGTAGTAAAGCCGGTTCTACGTGCTTTGTCAATTGCCTGGTTTAATGCATCAACCCGCGATGTTTGCCCGGTGCCGGATGCCAGCATCTGCCCGTCTTTTACAAGCACAATTGCGTTCGACTTGGTATGTTTAACCAGGCTAATCGCAAAGGTTAAATCTGAAACATCTTCAGGCTTTACCGGCGTCCGGCTAACTACCTTGAAGCCTTCTGCGGTATCCTGATGCTGATCCGCTTCCTGCCACAATATACCATTAAGAACAGAACGGTATTGCCATGAAGGCCAGGTGAAAGCTTTTGATTTGAGTAAGATTCTGTTTTTCTTCTTTTCAAGAATAACAAATGCTTCAGGAGAATAAGCAGGAGCAATCATCACCTCAAAGAAGATCTGATCAACTGCAATAGCAGTTTCTTCTTCAATTGGACTGTTGAATACAACGATTCCCCCAAATGCAGAAACCGGATCCCCGGCCAATGCCTTCTCCCATGCCCGTAACTGATTGTTATCAAGTGCCGCACCACATGCGTTGTTGTGCTTAATTACTGCACAGCCAGCAGAAGGGAAATCCTGTACCAGGCGAAGTGCGGCATCTATATCGAGAAGGTTGTTATATGAAAGTTCCTTGCCATGCAACTGCTCCACGGCTTCTGAAAGCCGACCAATAAACTTACCCTTCTGGTGTGGATTCTCGCCATATCTAAGCTGCCTTTCCTGCGATGGTTCGAACCAATCAGCTATCGCCTGATCGTATGCCGCCGTCAGTCTAAATGCCTTCGCAGCCATCTTACGCCGGTCTTCAAGTAAACTGCCACCTCCCTGACTTTCTAATATGGCCAAAAGTTGACCGTATTCATTACGTGAAGGTACAATCAGCACATCGTTAAAGTTTTTCGCCCCCGCTCGTATCAAACTTACCCCACCAATATCAATCTTCTCAATGATTTCCTGAAAGTCAGCACCCGATTGCCGTGTTTCCTCAAACGGGTATAGGTCAACAATTACAAGGTCTATCTCCGGTATTGAATATTCTTCAAGTTGTGCAATGTCTGACTGCTCATCACGTCTGCCCAATATGCCTCCAAAAACTCTTGGATGCAAAGTTTTAACCCTTCCGCCAAGTATTGATGGGTAGTCGGTTAGGTCTTCAACAGCAACTACATCAATCCCTAATTGGTTCAGAAAGTCTTGCGTTCCTCCTGTTGAATAAAATGTAACACCTTGTTTATCAAGCAATTGGGCAATTTCACTGAGCCCGTCTTTGTTGTAAACCGACACCAGTGCCCGCCTTATTTTTTTATACCCTTCCATGTTTGTCGAAATCAGCGCAAACTTAAAAAAGAAATGCCGCATTTACGGATGAAAATGTCGTAGGAAATTATCGAATTACAAGAATTTGTTAACATTCTTCGATGGCGCTTTCGTTTAGCATGCAATTGCTGAATGGCTATCTTTAGGCCGTGATTCGATTGAGAATGTTACAAGAAAGCTTTCGTTTTGCCCTGCGTGCATTGTTTGAACATAAACTCCGCACTTTGCTTTCTGTTTTAGGCATTACCATTGGTATATTTTCAATCATCTCAGTCTTTACAATGGTTGATTCTATCAGGGCGAATCTTGATAAAAGCATCTCATCATTAGGCGATAACGTGGTCTATGTACAAAAATGGCCATGGGAATTTACCAACGACTTCCCCTGGTGGTCGTATATGAACCGACCCGTTACCAGATACCATGAGCTGGCCGAACTGAAAAAACGTAGTCAGTTGGCAGATGCAATGGCGTTTATGGTCCAGACAAGCACAACCGTAAAGTATCAGTCAAACGCAGTAGAAGATGCAAAAATATACGCTGTGAGCGAAGGTTATGACCGGATAAAAAGTTTTGAACTGGCACAGGGCAGGTACTTTACAGAACATGAGCTAAAAAACGGTAAAAATTTTGCGATACTTGGTGCGGAAATAGCGTCAGCACTATTTGGAGAGCAAACTCCTGTTGGACGAACTATTATAGTTAAAGGAGAAAAATTAAGCGTAATTGGCGTTTTTCATAAAGAAGGACAAAATATTATTGACCTGGGGCTTGATAACGTAGTGCTTGTGCCTGTCAACCTTGCCAAAGCATACATTGAGATAAATACCGATAATGTTAATCCGCATATTTTGGTGAAAGCCTTGCCCGGGGTAAATAATGATTTGCTAAAAGACGAACTTACCGGTATCATGCGCGCAATAAGGAAGTTGGCACCGCGTGACCGGGATAATTTTGCCCTGAATGAAACAAAACTGATTTCAAAAGGCTTTGACGGTCTTCGTGATATTCTCTACCTTACCGGAGGTATCATTGGCTTTTTTTCGGTATTGGTAGGCGGTTTTGGAATTGCAAATATCATGTTCGTTTCGGTAAAAGAACGCACTAATATTATCGGAATTCAAAAAGCCCTGGGGGCAAAACGCTCATTTATCTTATTTGAGTTTCTCTCCGAATCAGTTCTACTCTCATTGATTGGTGGTGCTTTTGGACTGCTGCTCATATTTGTCTTTAGCTTGGTCTTAAATGTTATGATTGATTTTCATATCGTACTGAGTGCCTGGAATATCCTTTTTGGCTTGCTAATTTCTTCTGTCATAGGTCTTATAGCAGGTCTTGCCCCTGCATTTTTGGCAGCACGCCTTAATCCCGTAGAAGCTATACACGCAAAATAAATCTCCTGACCAGGTACCGAATGACTCTGCAATGAAAAAAGCAACAATGCGCGACTGGCTCCTGGCGATATTCTGGGCATTTTTACTTGCCTGGTTGCTGCGTACGTTCTTTGTTCAGGGAGCTTTTATTCCAAGTTCAAGTATGGAGGAGACTTTACTACCCGGAGATTTTATTATAATCAGCAAAGTACATTACGGTGCCAGACTACCCATCACCCCAATAGCCATTCCTTTCATTCAAGGCAATTTCCCAATGACCGAAAGAGCTGCATACCTAAGCAGTATACAATTGCCCTACCTGCGTTTACCAGGTTTGGATGAAGTAAAACGAAATGATGTGTTGGTGTTTAATTATCCGACCGAATTAGAAAAACCGGTTGACAAAAGAACCTTTTTTGTAAAACGTTGTGTAGGCCTTCCAGGGGATACGCTGCAAATAATTTCCAAACAAGTGGTAATTAACGAAAAACCATTGGCCGTGAGGCCCACTTTTAAAATGATGCGCCATCTGAAAGCAAACGTCCCATTATCGCAAAAATGGCTCGACTCCCTTGATATACATGAAGGGGGCCTGGTGAGCAATCAGTTCGAGTATGAGTTCCCGATGACAGATTCACTTACACATCTGGTGCATCATTCGCAGCCCAATCTTATCATTCGCCTTCGCATGGAACCGAAAAATGTCTCACAGGCGCATGTTTTCCCATATTCTCCCAACTATCCTTTTAACCCTGATTTTTGGGGGCCGGTGGTAATTCCGGCCAAAGGGATGACCATAGCCCTGAACGATACGAACCTGGTTTTGTACGAAAAAATAATCCGCGATTACGAAGGAAATATTCTTGAAAACGCTGGCAATACGATACGAATCAATGGTGAAATTCAAACAAGCTATACTTTCAAACTTAACTATTTTTTTGTGCTTGGCGATAACCGTGACCTCTCATCTGATTCAAGATTCTGGGGGTTTTTGCCTGAAAATCACCTTGTCGGAAAAGCATGGATTAGCTTCTTCTCAATAGACCCCCTGGGTAGAACCAAACAAAAAATACGCTGGAATCGAATTTTTAAAACAATTCATTAGTGCAATTTCTCCTCAATACCGCCTATTTCCCTTCTCTTGCCTGGTTTGCCTGCATTGCACAAGGTGAATGTACTGTTGACCTTGCCGGAAACTTCCAAAAACAGAGCTTTAGAAATCGCACCAATATACTCAGTTCTCAAGGGGTACTTGGGCTTACAGTACCGGTTGTTCATGCCGGAAAAGTAACAATATCAGCAGTTGAAATTTCCTACCGCGAAAACTGGCAAAGACAACATATCCGCAGTATCGAAACGGCATACCGCAATTCTCCTTTTTTTGAATATTACTGGCCAGAGCTATTGCCTATCCTAACGCAAAAACAAAGTTTGTTGGCGCAATTAAATGAGTTGATTATAAATAAACTATGCCAGATGTGCTCGCTCAATAGCCCCTCTGCTACTACGTCCTGGAGCGACGTGCCAGTCAATATGAGCGACATGCGTGAACGTATTCATCCAAAACGAAGTACTCATTTTCAAATAGAACCATACGTCCAAGTATTTGACATAACAACTACAACTGACCGCCTGAGCTTACTTGATTTGCTGTTCGCTAAAGGACCAGATTGCAGGGCTTTTTTGTCGAATTGTATTCAAATTGTATGAGTTTTGCTATTTTACAACTGATTTTAACAAATAAGTACCAAAGCTTCTCTGATTACAAGAAAAACGGCAAAATAACCTGAACCAGGTATAAACCCTCCTGCTTAACAATGACCCTGAAGCTGCAAAAAAAACTCAACACTTTTGATCTTACCATGATAATGGTAAGTTTTGTGATTGGGATGGGCATATTTCGCACTCCATCAGGTGTTGCAGCACATTCGCCAAACCCATTGGTTTTTTATGCTATATGGTTGGCCGGAGGTCTTGTTGCGCTATGTGGTGCCTTAACTTATGCTGAGATTGGAAGTCGTATGCCTGTTACTGGTGGGTATTACCGGATTTTCTCCCTGGCTTATCATCCCTCTCTGGCCTTTGGTGTAAATGGAATTATTTTAATTGCAAACGCAGCAAATCTGGCTGCTGTTGCACTGATTGGCGCTGAGTATCTTTCAGGTTTTTGGCATATTGACACTATTCCCGCTAAGAATTTTCAGTTGATACTCGCCATTGCTTCAATCCTGACCTTTTATTTTATCAATCTGGCTGGATTACGAGTGAGTTCCAGGATGCAGAACGTTCTCTCATCGGTGAAAATTCTTATTATCCTGCTCTTACTAATCCCCTTGTTTTTTTCAGTTTCTTCCCCAGAACCTGTTGAACAAACAAACCATTCTGCTGAACTTATTGACTATATCAAGGCATTTGGCCTGGGCCTTGTAGCTGTTTCATTCACTTATGGCGGCTATCAACAGACAATTAATTTTGGAGGAGAAGTTCAGAGCCCCTCCAAAACCATTCCCCGTAGTATCTTCTTCGGCATTGCTTTAATTGTAAGCCTATACATGGCAATTAATTATGCTTACATGGAGGTCATCGGATTTCAGCAATTAAAACAAACACCAAACATTGCAGCCACTATGGCCAGTCACGTATTTGGTGAGAGAGCCGGACAGGTTTTGTCGGTGCTTTTGTTCCTTTCAGTTTTAGGTTATGTTAATGGCTCCCTGATGAACAATCCCCGCGTGATGCAAGCCATGGGTGAAGACAAAGCCTTGCCTGCTGCCTTTGCGGTGCGCACAGGTAATCGAAACGTATTGCTGCTTGCTCTTACCGTTTTTACAGCCCTGGCGATTATTGTTGTTTTCTGGGCCGAAACTTTTGATCGCATCTTAAGTTTCTCAATTTTTCTTGATTCACTCGGTATGGTACTGTCTGCGGCTACCATTTTTATTTTTCGCAAAAAAGCAGGTAAAGAGCATACAACGGAAGTTTACCGTATGAAATGGTATCCAATGCTTCCCCTGATTTTCATTCTTACTTATACTTTTGTTGCCATAAGCATTCTCATTGATACTCCCACCACAGCCTTCACCGGATTGGCGATACTTGCCCTGTTTATATTGTTATATTTATTTGTAATCCGGCCAAGAACAACAAAACCTATTTGAGATTGACCAGGTACCCGTATTGTGGCATGGTGATTTGGTAAAATTATTATAACTTCGACCGGTTTATTTGATAAGTTAATACCTCTGATGAAGTTACGCCTGATTAAAACGGGTATCATGGTTATCCTGGCAGGAAATTTATCTGCTCAGGATTTACATTTCTCCCAATTTTACATGGCCCCCCTTCAGCAGAATCCGGCCCTCGCAGGTGCAGTACATGAGCTGCAAGCAGTGCTTCATTATAGAGAACAATGGCGAAGTGTGTTTGAGCCATACACAACCATTGCTGCTTCACTTGATATGCGCCTGAATAAAAGGCGCGTGAAATCAGGGTATTGGGCGGCCGGCCTTAGCTTTATTAGCGACAAGGCAGGCAGTGCACGCCTTGGCACAACACAGGGTGATTTATCGCTCGCCTATCATCTTAAAGTAAACAGATACCATTTGCTGGGGCTCGGCCTTCGGGGAGCCTTTGCCCAATGGGGTTTTATTCCTGGTGCTTTGCAATGGGGAAACCAATACCAGGCAGGGTCGTTTAATGCCTCACTTCCCACAGGAGAAACCCTTGCAGGTTCAACTACCAATTTTTTTGACATTGGCGCAGGGTTCAACTGGACTTTCAACAATACCTCCGGAACAAGAATGGTAACGGATAACCATGACCAACGATTTGTTGCTGGTTTTGCTTTTTATCACCCCATTCGACCCAGTGTTGGAGTCATTGAAGGCGAAGGCAACCGATTGTATATGCGAACAACTGTGTATGCAAACGGCCTGTTCTCAATAGCCAATTCAGATTTCGCCTTGGCGCCTGGCTTTTTTCTATACAACCAGGGGCCTGCACGCCAAATCTATTTAGGCACTTTGGTCAGGTATAAATTCAGACAAGAAAGTAAATACACTGGTTTTGAAAAAGGAGCCGCAGTTTCTGTTGGTGCTTATATGCGTGCTGCCGATGGTGTGTCGGCCAGTATCTTACTTGAAATGGCGCGCTATGCCATTGGCTTTAGTTATGATTTTAATACCTCAACATTTAGTAAGGCTACCGGAACAAGAGGAGCACTTGAACTGAGCCTGCGCTTTGTGAATCCCAACCCGTTTTACAATACAGCTTCCCGCTCAAGAATCTAATGCGGTTTCATCTGGTATTTCTTTTTTGGGTGCTTCCTGCATGTTTATTTGCTCAAAAGCAAGGCCCCATTTCTTACCGCCGGGTGCACCCCGGACCACAGATAAATACAGTAGGGCAAGAGTATGCCCCTGTTATTTCAGCTGATGGCAGTGTTTTATTGTTTACAGCAAGAAAACTTATTGGCCGGAAAAAAGACGGAAGCACACTTCTTTCTTTTGAAACTGTTTTTCAAAGTAGCTTTGATACTTCAAATAAAAAATGGTCACAGGCCCTGGCACTTGAACCTGTAATTAACCGGCCTGAACGACATAATTCGGCTATCGCCTTGTCAAACGACGGACAAAGAATGCTGCTTTACCGTGATGATGTTGCAGGGAATGGAGATATTTATTCTTCTGAATTGAAGGGCAATCGCTGGTCAGAACCCAAAAGCTTGGGAAAACCTATCTGCTCAAAATACCATGAATCGGCAGCAAGCATCGCACCCAATGGACGTACCATTTATTTTGTAAGCGATAGGCCCGGAGGAGTGGGAGGGAGAGACATCTGGCTTTGTACAGCCAACCCGGAAGGAAAATACCAGGAGGTACTTAATGCTGGAAATAGTATTAATTCAACAGCTGATGAAGAAGGGGTATTCATTCATCCGGATGGCAAAACAATTTATTTTAGTTCTGACAGGCCGGGAGGCTTTGGGGGCTTTGATTTGTATCGCTCAGAATTGAACGGGAAGAACTGGTCACCGCCTGTGAATATGGGCCCGGAATTTAACACCGGGGCGGATGAAATGTACTTTGTATCAAATGCTGCCGGCAACATGTATATAATTTCTTCTGCCGGAAAAGAAAGCCTTGGAATGCAGGATATATTTGTCGTTTATTCTGTGCCGGCCAATGACAGTGTAGCAATGGATGGGCCTGCACTGTGCCTGCTAAAAGGTATGGTGGAAGAGGAAGGTAGCAAGCATCCCCTCGAAGCAACAATTGAAATTGTTGACAATACCACTGCTACTTCAGTAGGTACCTACCATTCAAACAGTCTTAGTGGTAATTTTCTTGTATCGCTACCGTCTGGTTACGACTATGGCATCAGGGTAAGCGCCCCTGGATATCTTTTTTATTCTGATAATATAAATATTCCTTTAAGTACAAGCTATCGTGAAGTGCATCACCGCATTCAACTCCAAAAGATTGAAACAGGTAAAAAGGTAATTCTAAAAAATATCTTTTACGATTTTAATAAAACAGAACTTAGTGCTGCATCAAAATCAGAACTTGAACACCTGCTAAAGCTTATGAATGAAAATCCGGGCATCCGGATAGCAATTGCCAGCCATACAGATGATGTTGGCTCGGATGAATACAACCTTAAACTCTCAGAAGGCAGGGCTAAATCAGTGGTTCAATTCCTGACAAATCAGGGCATACAACCATCAAGACTTGTGGCGATGGGTTATGGTGAAGCCATGCCATTGGTTCCCAATGATACCCCAGCGCACCAGGCCATCAACAGAAGAACAGAGTTTATTATTCTGCCCAAATAACATGAAGCCTTGGGTCTTACTGGAAAGCCCTCACAAATGGAATCACCAGATGCCGGCGTTCATCCTTAGTACGCACAACAAGTTGATAAGCACCCGCACTGAGTGTTTCAACATTTAAACTGATAAGCTTTTGAGCTTCGGCTATTTGATGTTTTACCAGGCGACCTGCGGCATCAAAAACGGTTAAGCTGAGTTCATCCAGCCCATCCGTTTCTAAGAACAAGGTACCAGAACTGGGGTTAGGCCAGGCATGGAGTTTATTCCAAGGCTTATTCCAATCGGCAATCCCTACAGTAAACTTATCTGGCTGGTGCAAGCCCTGAGTTAAGGTGAGTTGCGTACCGCCGATGGTGGTCACAGCAGCAAGCTCACCAATGGTATAATCAATCATCAGGGTTTCGCCTTCATACAGCGCCGCCGTAGCACTGGTGGTGTGCGACCCCGTTGTTAACTGTGCCGAAAGCGGCACAGCTAACAGTACCAATAAGCAAAATAATACCAGGTTTTTTTTCATGGTTGCTTAACGATTTGTTTAGTTGCCTTGCCTGATTTTTTTTGGTCGTAGGGACGCAGTGGTGCAGAAACGGTCCTGATTGTTGTCTCTGAGCTGCTTGGGCTGACTGATTTACCTTTTACAATCTTTCCTTTTGCAGTTTTGTAGCCAGGGCCAATGGGAGTCAGTTGGGCCTTATGTGTTATTATACGTACATCTCCTTCCTGTGGTGTACCTGCGCTTTGAACAGCCACTCGTTGTTGGTTTTTTCTTGAAGCATCATAAGGCTGTAACGCAACCGGTGCAAGCTTCACAACTTTTACATCAGGCTGTTCAATACGCTGCATTTGCTCTGATTGCGCGCATAATTCAATGCAAGATGCCAAAAGGAAGCTGGTAAGAACAAATAAAGAAAGTGGCAGGTGCTTCATGGCATGATAACCGTTATGGTGAACTCTGTTTGCAGGTAATTATATCCCTGTGATATTGGCCCCAAAAGGCGCCCTGAATAGTTGTCTACCACAAAGCGTACCTCTCCGTTTCTTGCCTCTACATGTGTAATGGTAAAGTATGGCGGGTCAGCCCATTCGCCTTCAACATTTATAAAAATTGAGCTGATTACATCGGTGGGTATGCCAGTACCAGTAATCGCATAAATTGAATTTGCAGGTATGTCAATAGGAGGGTAGCTGTACTTCAACACCCTTGCTGTGTTCACTTTGTTCCAGTTGCTGCCTGTCCAGTAATAATAACCTGGCGATACATCATAAGGTGAAGTGCCTGCTGTTTGGGTGTTGTAAACCATAAGTGATGTTGCAGGAGCAGTAACCGGCGCAGCAACATTAGTGGCAGTAAGAGCTACACGTGGTAGCAAAACCCCTTTGTCAACCGAAGCAATGTCAAGGCGGGCAGACGCATCAGGGTTGGGATTGGTGATGCCAACATTGCCATTAGGCGCCAGACGAACATATTCATTCATATTTGAACCATTGCTGGTGCCTAAAAGCAGTGGATCGCCTTCCCTTCCAATCAGGGCTTGCTGTGGGATGTCGTCGTCACCGCTTGAAAGCCTGATAAAATGTGCAGCACTTTGCGTTGCCACCTGCAACACAGCACCTCCATTCACACTGGTTGTACGTAGGTCAAATGTTTGCTGTGGTAGTATGGTACCAATCCCCAAACGTCCATTGTTGTCAATCCGCATTCGGTCAGCTCCATTCACCTTAAACGCCAACGCTACATTGTCGGTAGTTCCGATAAAATTTGTCCCTGCGATGGTACCCGTATTCCCAAATAAATCCCAGGCATTTCCAGCACTTCCCGGAGGGCCTTGCGGCCCCGCCGGCCCTTGTGGCCCAACAGCCCCTGTAGCACCAGTGGGTCCAGCGGGACCTTGCGGTCCAGCAGCTCCTGTAGCACCAGTGAGACCAGCAGGACCTTGCGGTCCAGCAGCTCCTGTAGCACCAGTGGGACCAGCAGGTCCTTGCGGCCCAACAGCACCGTCAGCACCGTTTGCCCCAGCAGGTCCGGTTAATCCTATGGGACCAGCAGGTCCTTGGGGCCCGACAGCACCATCCGCGCCGTTAGCGCCAGCGGGGCCGGTCAATCCTATGGGACCAGCAGGTCCTTGGGGTCCAACTGCACCGTCAGCACCGTTTGCACCAGCAGGACCTTGCGGACCGACAGCACCATCCGCACCGTTTGCACCGGCAGGTCCGGTCAATCCTATGGGACCAGCAGGACCTTGTGGACCAACTGCACCGTCAGCACCGTTTGCACCCGCAGGTCCTTGCGGGCCAGCGGGTCCGGTCAATCCTATGGGGCCAGCAGGGCCTTGCGGTCCAACAGCACCATCCGCACCGTTTGCACCAGCGGGTCCTTGCGGCCCAACAGCACCATCGGTGCCGTTTGCTCCGGCAGGTCCTTGCGGTCCAACAGCACCTGTAGCACCAGCGGGTCCAGCGGGACCTTGTGGTCCAACAGCACCTGTAGCACCAGCGGGTCCTTGCGGCCCAACAGCACCATCGGTGCCGTTTGCTCCGGCAGGTCCTTGCGGTCCAACAGCACCTGTAGCACCAGCGGGTCCAGCGGGACCTTGTGGTCCAACAGCACCTGTAGCACCAGCGGGTCCTTGCGGCCCAATAGCACCATCGGTGCCGTTTGCTCCGGCAGGTCCTTGAGGTCCAACAGCCCCATCAGCGCCATTTGCTCCGGCAGGTCCGGTCAATCCTATGGGACCAGCGGGACCTTGCGGTCCAATAGCCCCAGCGGGACCCTGTGGTCCAACAGCTCCATCAGCACCGTTTGCTCCGGCAGGTCCGGCTGGCCCTTGCGGTCCTGTAGCACCATCAGCGCCATTCGCCCCAGCTGGCCCTTGCGGACCAACAGCACCGGCAGGTCCGGTTAAACCTATGGGGCCGGCTGGTCCTTGCGGACCTGTAGCACCATCAGCACCGTTTGCTCCGGCAGGTCCGGCTGGCCCTTGCGGTCCTGTAGCACCATCAGCGCCATTCGCCCCAGCTGGCCCTTGCGGACCAACAGCACCGGCAGGTCCGGTTAAACCTATGGGGCCGGCTGGTCCTTGCGGACCTGTAGCACCATCGGCGCCATTTGCTCCGGCGGGCCCGGTCAATCCTATGGGACCAGCGGGACCTTGCGGTCCGACAGCACCTGTAGCACCAGCAGGACCTTGCGGTCCAATAGCCCCTGCGGGACCCTGTGGTCCAACAGCTCCATCAGCACCGTTTGCTCCGGCAGGTCCTGTCAATCCTATGGGACCAGCCGGACCTTGCGGCCCAACAGCTCCATCAGCGCCATTTGCTCCGGCAGGTCCTGTCAATCCTATGGGACCAGCCGGACCTTGCGGTCCAATAGCCCCTGCGGGACCCTGCGGTCCAACAGCACCATCGGCGCCATTTGCTCCGGCGGGCCCGGTCAATCCTATGGGACCTGCGGGTCCTTGCGGCCCGACAGCTCCATCAGCGCCATTTGCTCCGGCAGGTCCTGTCAATCCTATGGGACCAGCCGGACCTTGCGGTCCAACAGCGCCATTTGCTCCGGCAGGTCCTGTCAATCCTATGGGACCAGCGGGACCCTGTGGTCCAACAGCTCCATCAGCACCGTTTGCTCCGGCAGGTCCTGTCAATCCTATGGGACCAGCCGGACCTTGCGGCCCAACAGCCCCTGTAGCACCAGTGGAACCAGCGGGACCCTGTGGCCCGACAGCTCCTGTAGCACCAGCAGGTCCAGCAGGACCTTGCGGTCCAACAGCGCCATTTGCTCCGGCAGGTCCGGTCAATCCTATGGGACCAGCCGGTCCTTGCGGTCCAGCAGCTCCAGTAGCACCAGTGGGACCAGCAGGACCTTGCGGTCCAGCAGCTCCTGTAGCACCAGTGGGACCAGCCGGACCTTGCGGTCCAACAGCACCTGCGGGGCCGGTTGGGCCGGGAGTGCCAGGATTGTCAGAGCGTAAGGCATACAAGGCAAAGGGAACGGAAACCAATTGTGACTCGCCAATGGTTATATAATCACCTGTGCTGAATTGGTCAACTTCAATCTTTACCCATTTTTCACCTTCAGCCCAATTTATGGTATTGAAAGAGCCAACCAATGCTTCGCCTAAACCTATTTTAAAGGTAAACAAGCCAAACTGGTTGGTGACTGCCGGATGGGCTTCCTGGTACTCAACAGCACTTCCCTGCCCGTCACCCAGTATGCTTACGCGTAATTTAAGTGATTGGTTGACCAACAATGCTCCAGTACCTGTTCTGGCAACTGCTTGATAATTAATTGATTGTGGAATCTGTGCCGCAAGCCTCTCCAGACTTGAAAACAACAAAACAAAAATCAAAATTGCGAGGGAGTAAATCTTTTGCATAGGCGAAGGCTAAACTGTTTGAGAATGAAATAATAAAGGCTAATTCAGATTTCTAAAGGTAATGTTTTTACTTTCGATTTGCAAGCAGGAAAAAATTAAAT